>MFCP01000027.1 GCA_001776635.1 Candidatus Daviesbacteria bacterium RIFCSPHIGHO2_01_FULL_40_11
TACCTCTTCGCTTTGAACTTTCTTAACTCCATATTCAGATAAAGAGAGCTTCTTCTTATTAGCCAGAGTCCTAAGCTTAATATTGTGGGCTTTAGAACCGGTAAAATGCTGCAAAAGCGCCCCATAGCTCTCTGGCCTCCCAACTAGTAAATCTGCTTGAAAACCTCCCCGGAGGACCACTGTAGCTTTGTTTTCGCCTTGATCAACTACGCGGGTTACTCCCGGCATTTTGCAAAAGTATTCAACGGCCTCTTTAGGTTTAGTGGAACTCACGGAAAAGTCCAAATCCCCCACGGTTGCCACCATTCTGCGCAAGGAACCCAAAGGATGCACCTGAAGTATTGCCGGGCTTTTCTTCAAAAAACTTAAAATCTTGTCTGCCTGTACGGCTGCATAAGGCAAAAGCATCCTGCCTTGCCTGCCTGATAGCTCTAGAATTCCATCCATGATCCTTCTGGCTATCTTTGCGGAAAAACCTTTTTCCACTAAAATTCCTGATTTGATCCCGCGCTTTAGACCGTCCAAGTCTCTGATACCCAATTTTGCCAGTTTCATGGCTGTTTGGGGACCTACCCCGGGGATATCTAAAAGTTCAAAAACAACCGGTGGTATCCCCTTTTGTACCGCTTCAAAATGCTTAACCTGACCGGTGGTGAATAATTCGTTTAAATACTCTTGAATTTTAGTCCCCACATTGGGAACTTCCGGGAGCCTACCTTCCTGCCAAAGATCAAAAACTTCCGCATTAGATTGTTCTACAGCATCGGCTGCATTCTCATAGGCACGAATTTGGAAAATATTACCAAATTTTTTAAGGGTATAAGCAGCAGCGGTATTACGGAGGATTTTGGCAACTTTAGCATTAGAGATTTCCACAGATTCAATATACCATTTTTTGCAAATTGAATACACATAGTTTATTTGTTAAAATACTCTCAGCCTTTTGGGGCCGTAGTGAACCGGTCATCACGTCTCCCTGTCACGGAGAAGATAGCGGGTTCGATTCCCGTCGGCCCCGCAGATAGTTTACTCTTCTGTTTGTAAGGACTCTCTAAGAGAAGTCATATCAAACTGATTTACACTCTCAGTTACATCAATAAACTCAAAGGGCCTGCTATAGTTAGAAAAATAGTATTTATCTTCTAATAATTCATACCTGGCATTAAAGTAATTATTAAAAATCAATCTAAAAATATTTACCGGGGTAAGATTGTCATAAGTGAATTTTTCCTTATCCGGGAGTTTATAAGCTATAAAGGGCCTCATCCTCTCCTGAATAAGATCAGGGTTATACTCTTCCATGCCTGGTGTTGAAGCCGAACCATGATCAGCTTGGATGATTATTATTGGTGAATTTTCTCTACCAAAAGTCAATTTTCTGACCAAATCCATTACCATTTTATTGATAAATAACAGCTGGTTTAAATAATCCTTCCTATCTTGCCAAGTATCCAATCCTGTAACTTTATTTTCTGCTGTTAGTTTAACCTGTTCCCCATTTGGACCAAAAAGGTAAGGTGGATGAGGCGAGACAATATGGGCAAATACAAACATCGGACCGTCAACATTTTCTCTGATACTGGCCAGTTGGGAAAATGTACATAGTACTCTGTCTCGGGCTTTATCAGATAAATACATACCATTAAATGTCCTTAGCATAGTAGTTTTAAGAAAAGTCGCTATAAACTGGTTGCTTACCCCGCACGAAACATTTAAATCTGCAAAATTATTCTCCTGTGTACCTACCCAGCCGGAATTAAAATGTACAGCTTGATAGTCTTTTGATTTTAATATCTTGAGCACCTCATTATCTTTAATCATGTTAATAGCGGCTATTTGATCAGTCAGGTAACTTACATACTTCATGTTAAGCGAGGATGCTAGTGAGAGGTGAGTAAGAGCATAATTACTGTGGGCATTATAGGCTATGTTAAAATCCTTACTTTCCAAAAAATTTACAAAATTAATGTTATCGTATCCGTAAATATTTTTTAATACTTCATTGCTAGCATACCCATCCAAAATAATATAGTAAATATCAGGACGATCAGTAATTACGGGAAAGTTCTGGTTTAAATTATTGAGTTGTTTATTCGTTTTGGTAGTATCATTATAAGCAAACAATACTTTATTGTTATTTAGGTTGTATCCTGCAATTTGAATTAAGGATACTAAAACCAATATGCCCCCTGTTACCAACGGAAATACTTCTAAACCCCGAAGTTTTCTCCCAAATTTAATTATCAAAAAGCTTCCAATTAGTAAAAAGGCTGACCAGAGTACAAACAGGCTAATGTCTTTTTCACCGTTTTTTACTAAGAAACCATCCAGGACTTTATAAACCTGACCATACGAGTAAAATAACAACAAAAAATAAGTTACCAATAGACTTGTTTTGTACCTATCCTTAATTAAACCATTCAAAAATAACCATAAACCGAGTGTAAAACCTATGCTAAACTCTAGAGGCAGAATAATCCTATCAAATCGGACTTTATGAATATTTTTAGTGTAAAAAGCCAGAATTGGAAAAGCAGCAAATAACAACGGATGTAAAAACTTAAACCTATGCATTTTAATTTTTTATTTTCCTTCCATCAAAAACAATACCCTTTGGGAATGCCTAATTTTTACAGAGTATTTAATAGTAAAATACTGCTTAAATTCTTGCACAAAATTTTCCTGTGTGTAATCAGGAAAAATATCTTTCCGAAACAAAAGCAACCTTTTTACGTTCGAATCGCTCTTTGGAATAAACTCTATGATAAGAAATTTACAAATGCTCCTAAAAAAACTTGCCATTTTAGCAAAAGGAAGATTATTTGATACGGCAAGATGATGAACCAATGCTAAAGCAAAAATCATGTCCACCGGCCCTCGAGTCTCTAAACTCATCCTTTCCTTGTTTTCCCAACCAATACCGGGGCTGGGATTAGTAAGGTCAATAATAAGTGGTAAAATGTTTTCTTCTCTTTCTTCAACACAACGCAGGTAGTTTCTTTCAACAGCTTCCGGATCGCCATCTATAGATATTACTGGTATATCTAGCTTACTGGCAATACGGCTAAACAGTCCGGTATTTGCTCCTAAATCCCAGACACTTTTGGGTTTAACTGTTTTTAGAAATTTCTCAATTACCCGCTTTTTTTGTTCAAACCCCACTTTAGAGTAGTTCGTGTCGGAATAATAATCCCCCCACTGTGATCCTCTCAACTTATAATTCAGCCGTTTAGTCACCGATTCCAGGCTATCAATTAACCCTAACAAGGATAATTTATTTACTCGGGGTGGGTTAAGCTGCATTTTCAGAAAGACCCTGCGCATATCTCCTTCACTATATGCTGCATAGCGGTTTTGGCTCCTGGCATGCAGGTGGATATGGGTTAAAAGCGAAAAATTAAGATAAGTACTTAAGGGTAATAAAGAACTCGTGAGATCTAAAGGTATTCCATCAATATAGGCTCTATTTAATTTGTTTAGCCTAAGATCCCTATAAGACATCAACGCCAAAGGGGCAAGAAAATGCTGGCAGAATTGTCTATACCCCTTCCATGGCTGCCCCTCCTTATATTCCTCAAACGACAAAGTATCAATTAGAATCGGCTTGCCTTTCCAAAACTGGATATTATAAGCACTACTGTCTTTTAAAGACATTCCAAACTCAAGGGCTCTCTTTTGAATCTGGATAGTAGCAAGGGCAGCATGCTTTAGTTGGCTAAAACTCCATTCATAAGGATAAGAGACAAATGGAATCATTTCCGGTTTAATAAGCTTAAAATAACCGTTGCTTTTTTGATCTTTCTTCGCTTCTTGGTGTGGAATTAACAACATATCCTCCACTAAAGATCGATAAAGGCCTGAATTGATTAAAAAATCATAACTTTCCCGATAGATCAAATTTACCCTACGGTATAAAGAACCCTTCCTTTTAAGGACCACTCCGCTTGGATCTCTAAACGAACCCGAAATGAGTTCATTTTGGGGAATTTTTTTTGTTTGCATGCGTGGAAAAAAGATTTCTTAGAAAATTTACTATTTTTCTAAAGAAAAGTTTCACAGTCAATATTGCTCCCAGTAATGAGGCAATCGCAATTTGGAATAAGTAGCTATTGGCTCCAGGGTCTAAATAAGCATATGTCTGTTTAGGAAAAGTTAGGTTTACTAAAAAAATGGCCGTAAATATTATAGCAATAGTTTGTAAAAATATTTTCATTGGCAAACCTTCAGCAGAAATGTCGATTTGAATAATACTATACCATTTACCTATGTTTCAAGACCTCTAAGTTTGGCAAGCAAACATATTGCCTCTGTTTGCCCTCTTGACAATTTAGCTCATTTGGATTAAAAGTATCAGTAGAAAACTGCCTTCAAATCTGTCCTCAAAGATGGCAAAAAGAAATTCGAGTAATTATTTGGAGAAGCTTGAGAGCGAGATTCAATCCAACCAGTCCAAGGTTAGCCTGGTCTTAGGAGCATTGATTGTTTTGGTAATCGGGATATTGGTTTTCAATTACTTCAACCAAGGTAAATCCAGTCTGGGTCCTGCTCAACAGACTCAAATAGAAGACCAGCAAGACGTTTCAAAAGAAAACCTCCCGGGTAAATATACCGTAAAAGAAGGTGATACTTTGTTTACGATTGCAGAAAAATATTATGATGATGGCTACAAATATCCCGAGATTGCTAATGCCAATAGCCTTACAAATCCTGACCAGCTTGAAAAAGAACAAGTTCTTCAAATTCCAAAACTGGAACTTCAAGCTCAAGCTTCACCGACACCTTCCGCGCCGCCCACAGAGGAGGCTCTGGGAACCGGTGGAGGCGATACCACCATCTGGGGTCCAAAGATTGAAGGCAATACTTATACCGTAGTCGAAGGTGACTGGCTTTCCACAATAGCCGCTAGGGCATATGGCGATATAATGGCTTTCGATCGCATAGCCAAAGCCAATAACATACCGAATCCAGATCTGATCGAACCGGGAATGGTCTTAAACTTACCCCGTTAATCTTGTATACTTGAGAGGTGATCAAAAAACACTTACCCCTATTTCTACTTCTTTTCGCCTTGATACTGCTGATATACGGCAATTCCTTGAATAATGCTTTTTTATCCGATGATCTTGCCGAAATCGTCCAGAATCCCAATATTGACCATTTAAGTAACCTCCTGACCCGCCCTTTCGGCTTTATCCGGCTGTTTTTATATTGGCTTGCCTTCCACATAGGTGGGCTTAATCCTTTTGTTTTTAGGCTTATTAATATCTTTTTCCATACGGGTTCTGTATTTTTGATCTATATCCTACTGAATCGCTTGTATTCTAAAAGATTGGCTCTTTTTGTTGCCGGAATATTTGCCATCCATCCGGCAATTTCCGAGGCTGTAGTTTGGATTTCCGGTGGCATGTATGTCCAATACGCTTTCTTTTTCTTGCTGTCATTTTTATTTTACGTTCTGTCAAAAGAGAATAAAAAGTACTTTCTTTTATCCATTATCAGCCTCTTGCTAGCATTTATGTCTCATCCGCAGATGCCCCTCCTGCTTTTTTTAATCTTTCCCCTTTATGAACTCACATTTGGAAACTTAAAGGATAACTTCCCTAAAACTATTCCGTTTTTACTACTAACAATTTTATATATTTTTGTGTCCTTAAATGGTTTACCGGAACGTACTACTACCTTGCAATCCATGCATTATCAACAAGGTGGCGTAGATAACCCGATTTTCCTGATTCCTGTTGCCCTAACTTCCTATTTTGAGCTAATCTTTTTTCCTCAAACGCTTACGCTTTATCACTCGGAATTAAACTTTGGCCAAATCCAATTTTTAGTAAGGTTTCTGATTACACTTGGTTTTCTAATCGTAGCTTTAATTAGTTTCAAAAAAAACAAGTCTATCTTTTTCTGGTCTTCATTTTTCCTAATTGCTCTTGCTCCAACACTCACCCCATTCAGGTTAAACTGGATTGTGGCAGAGAGATATTTATACCTGCCAATTTTAGGGATCCTGGTCCTTTTGGGCCTGGGGTTTGAAAAACTTACCAATTCTCCCAAATTTAAACAAATTAGCTATATAATGCTTGCCCTGATAGTTATTTTACTCTCTGTCAGAACCATCATCAGGAATATTGATTGGAAGAATGAAGATAACCTGTGGATAGCCACCGGAAAAACTTCCCCTTCTTCACCCAATACCCATAACAATTTGGGGGATGTTTACGGAAGGCGTGGGGATAAACAAGCAGCTCTCAGGGAATTTCAAAGGGCAATTGAGCTAAAGCCTAATTATGGTGATGCTTATCATAATTTAGCCAATACTTATATGGAACTGGGCCAACCCGGCAAAGCCCTGGAAAACTATCAAAGTGCCCTCAAATTTAACCCTAACCTTTGGCAATCTTATCAAAATATCGCTGCCATTTATCTCAGTCAGAAAAATTATGAACAGGCCATCGAAAACCTGCAAAAGGCTATCTCTGTTAATCCCAAAAATCTTAATTTAAGAAATAACTTGGGCATTGTTTATCTTATATCGGGGAAAAAAGATAAGGCAAAAGAAATTTTTACGGAAGTTTTAAAGTTTGATCCAAATAATCAAATTGCAAATCAAGGGTTACTGGAAGCTGGTAAATAATTAGGGCTTAAATCTTTTGAGCCAAAACAACTAGATGCTTCTCGTTTCCACCAGCATCTATTTTGTTTAATTTTATTTCAAATCCGGCATTTTTAACCATCTCAATATTTTTCTTTGCTCCGAAGTGACTCCACCACATTTTTGTTCCATGGAAATCTTCTTCTGTTCCCTCCCATTCACCTACTCCCATTGTTACTAAAATATATCCACCTTTAGAAAGAAAAGAACTAATCTTTTTAAACAGCTCTTGATGTCCCTCTCTGGGAGTATGGAAAATTGCATAGAGTGAAACTACAGCATCTACCCGGTACTCATCATTTTGTAACTCCAACATATCCTTCGCCTCAAAGTTTGCCTGAGGAACATTTTTTCGGGCCAGTTTTATTTGTTTTTCAGAAAAATCAATGCCTTTTACCTTAAATCCCTTTTCTACTAAAAATTTATCTACCGGTACTCCACTGCCACAACCAATATCCAAAATAGTTACCCCAGGCCTTAGTAATTCCACCAGTCTCTCCAGATATTTCATATTGCTAAATTGGTCCCTGGATGCAGAATATTTTTCCGCTATTTTATTGTAACCCTGTTTGACTAAATCGCTTTCCCGAGAAAAGTTTAGCAGATGAATTAGCTCCTTTTCTGCAGCTTCAGAGTTAGTAAATGTTTTGTAACCATACTTTTCTGCCTCTTCTTTGTATTTTGTCCTGTCACAATTAAAAAACAATCTTGCTTCTAACTCCTGCAGCTTTTCAGTTTTTCCCCATCTTGGATCTTGTTTATTCCTTTCAAAAATCTCATTAAATGATTCTCCTAATAGAAATACCCCCGGAAAACTAAAATCCTTTTTTGCTAAATGAGGCAGGATATTTACTCCTTCAAAAATTGCTGATTTGTGCGATTGCATTACTTCCTTAACTTTACTTAAAATTGTTGGCCAAAAAGCCTCCGATTGTTTAACTAAATTTTGCCAATGTTCCTCACACGAAGTTTCTATTAGATATTTTTCTTCATCCTGTTTAAAGAAGAAGTTGACCCAATACTCTAACTTGGAATCCTTAGACATTTCCTCCCTTACTGTGTCTAAATCTAAGACAAAAGCCCCGGTTTCATCCGAGATTTTCTTCGCCAGATAACTTTTACCCGATGCCGGTATTCCCCCAATGAAAATATACATATTTATAATTTGTTTAAATTCTTTATTAGTAATTCCAAAATACCATTTTTATCCAAAAGTATTTTTGCTCCATCCTTAATCACTCTTTCAGTTCCCGGGTCAACCGGATCAACTTTTGCCCAATCTGGAGTAGTAATCCCGTACTCAACTTCCAAACCATTTCCGTAAAATACCCTTCTTACTTGTACCGCCTTGTAATCTTCCTTTATTATTTCCTTTACCTCTCCAAATCCTTTAATCCATAGGTCATTATCCAAATAAATCTCCGGTTCATCTGTAATTACTACTAAATCTATGTCTGAATCCGGCTTAGCAGAATCTCTAGCATAAGAACCAACCAGTAAAACAGCCCAAATCTCCTTCTGTTCTCTAACCCATTTCGTAAATTCTGTTATAAATTGGTTTGCATCCATACAGGATATGAGCCGTGGACGGGATTTTGCTTCGCAAAGCATAGTCATACGACTATGAACGAACCGTCGATCTTCCGACCAGCTTGGAGCCGAAGGTGGGAATCGAACCCACATCACTACTTTACGAAAGTAGTGCTTTACCATTAAGCTACATCGGCGTTTCACTTGATGTATCTTGCGATAGTTCCGCTTCGCGTATTAACTATCTAAAGCTACATCGGCTGGAGCGGGATACCAGAATCGGACTGGCTTCTCCACCTTGGGAAGGTGGCATACTACCGGTGTACTAATCCCGCAATCCACCATATTTTACCAGATTTTGGTATATACTAAGTGATATATGGCTTACAGATACCGCTCTAGAAGATCAGTAAAGAGGTTAGCTCGTAGAAGTAGAAGAAATTTTTTAATTACTATAATCATAATTGCCATTCTGCTCTATTCCACATTAATGTGGATCCTTCCCAATTTTATAGGTGGCATTGGGTTTGTTAAAAATGTGATTAAGCCTTCACAAAACAATTCTAATCAATCTTCCGATACTTTAGCCCTTGCTCCTCCTGTGCTAAACATTCCCTACGAGGCAACCAACAGCGCCCAAATTGATATTAAAGGCTTTGGGACTCCTACTTCTAAAGTCAAACTATACATTGATGATGAATCCAGTCAAACAATTGGAGTTTTAAGTGACGGAAGTTTTATCTTTGAAAATGTAACTCTAAACCTGGGCACAAATAATATTTATGGGAAAACTGTAGATGATAAGGGTCAAGAAAGTTTACCTTCTAAAACCATAAAACTTCAATTTGACAATGAAACTCCCTCTCTTAGTATTAACGAACCAGAGGATAGTAAGGTAGTGCAAGGCGGAGATAAAAAAGTTAGGGTTTCTGGTAAAACCGAACCAGGTGTAAAGGTTTTTATTAACGATATGCAAATAATTGTAGGAGGAGATGGAAATTTCAGTACCGATCAACCCTTAAACGAAGGGGCTAATACTATCTCCATAAAAGCAGTTGATGCTGCTTCCAATACTAACGAGCTCCAAAGAAGAGTTAATTATAACCCTTAAGAAACCCAATAACCCACAATAAAAAGTGCAGTAAAAATAGAAAGCAATGCGATAGAAACCACTTGAAAGAAAAGACCGACGTAGCGGTTTTTTATAAGTACCACTAAAATAAAAATAGGAAATACAGGGAGTAAAAACCTCGGCATAGATGAAAGAGTAGGTGTAAAAAGCGGGATACCAACTGAAATTAAGCTATATATTGCAAAAGATGGAGACAAAAACCTGAAAGCCCTTATTGCAAATCCAACCCCAAATATTGCAAAAATTAGATCAAGAAGAATATTAAATTTTGGTGCTGTAAACCCGCTACTTGAAATATTTCCCAGTGTCTGCCAAAATCCAATCACGGGTGTTGCCAGTGTTCTTTGCCAGTGATTTTCGGCTGTGATAAAGTAAAATGGATCGCCCGTTTGTTGATACAAAAATATACAATATGAAACAAACCCCAAAGGCGCCAGTAAAATAAACCAATTTTTCCGATTTATACCCTGCTTTGTGAGAATATCTATCCAAAGAGCCACAACAACGGCCAAACCAACTACCCTGGTAGCAGAAACTAAAACCACAGCTATAGTAGCCCAAAATAATTTGTTCTGTCTTAAGAAATAGAAGGCGGCAATGGTTAAAAGAAAAAACAACCCCTCGGAATAAGCTGTTAAGAAAAAGAAAGAGGTGGGGAAAAACAAGAGGGCCAAAATCGCCTTTTCGGCAATCTTTTTGTCAAAATCACCTGCCACCAATTTATATAGTAAATGCAATCCTAAAAAGGTGGCTGTCACACTTATTAAAATCGCCGCTAGCAAATAATTTTGCGTTACCTGATTTAATGCTTTAATAGTCAACGGATAAAGCGGGAAAAAGGCATACTGGAATTTTTGGCTATAACCACTTTCCGCGATCCCCAAGTAATGACCACCGTCCCAATTTCCTAAGCTTTCCCAAAAATTATTATTAAATTTGCCAGATTGTGGTAAAGTCGAAAAACCAAAGTAGGCCACTGATAAAACTACTGTCAACCAGATGATAAAAATATAAACCACATTAGGATATAATCTCATTGCATGAATACTCTTTTGGTTTTGATTCTAGCACTGGCTGTAGCAAGCGGTCAATTAATCAGGATACCGGTCGGAACACAAGGTGGTATTACCATTTTAGATATTACCGTTTCACTTTTGTGTCTTGGGGGACTCTTAAAACTTAAATTTAATCTTAAGAAGTCTCCTCCTCAAATTATTTCAGCCTTAGTTTTTTTAAGCTTAGCAACCCTCTCTTTAATTTTTACACCACTGAATCTGAAGACAGAAGAATACATAATCAGTTTTTCTTACACCGTCAGATTTTTTCTCTATGTGCTTTTTACTTGGCTTATCTTTTCAAATGCTTTTGGTGATTTGAAAGAAAATGTGACTAAAGTCTTTTTGCTTTCCGGAATCTCATTTGCATTTTTGGGACTTTTGCAATTTCTACTGTTTCCTAACTTAAATTTCTTAAGTATCTTAGGATGGGACCCCCACTATTTTAGGACGGTTTCCACATTCCTAGACCCCAACTTTGCAGGAGCATTTCTTGTACTGTCATCAATATTGGTATTCCAAAATTTCGCAAATGACAAAAAATGGAACACTATCTTTTTTTTGATAATTTATTTAGCGCTTCTAACTACCTTTTCGCGCAGTAGTTATTTGATGTTTCTGGTAAGTGGATTAACTTTTTCTTTCTTAAAAAAATCAAAAATTTATATTTTTGCAACCGTTATGCTATTTGCGCTTCTTCTGGTAGGATTCCAGGTTTATACTAACTTGGTTGCCCAACCCCGTAATATAGACAGGGAACAATCAGCCTCCTCCCGTTTAAATACCTGGGAACAAGGGATTACCATTTTTCAAAAATATCCAGTTCTGGGTATCGGGTTTAATGCATATAGATATGGGATAAGAGAGTTTAAATTAGGGGATGAGCAGTTTTTGCAAAGCCACGGCTCGTCCAGCAATGATTCTTCACTTTTGTTTGTATTATCTACTACCGGAATAATCGGCCTTTTAAGTTTCCTCTATTTTCTATTCTCTCTTGTCCATGCGAATTATTCGAATAAGCAAATCATTGTAATCCCAGCTCTTCTAGGGCTGTTTGTCCATTCCCTGTTTGCCAACAGCCTTTTTTATCCACCAATACTTGCTTGGATTCTGATCATTTCAGCAATCCCCAAAAAGTAATTTTTTTCTCTTTCATAAAACTTTCTATATATTCATCACTTACCTTTCTACTTGACTGAATCCTCTTTCTTTCGTGAAGAAGTTGTGGCAGGTGAAATAAAATCCAAAGGTCTGCCAAAACCGGGGGCCAAAAATATCCATTTCTTAACTGATAAAAAATAGTGTTTAAGTGCACTAAGATTATTTTTAACCACCGCCATTTTTTAAATAAAATACTAACAGGGAAGTCCTTGACGATGGTTTGAGTCATATTTCTAAACTGCCAGTATTCTACATGGGCTGAGAATTTCTTGGCTGTTGCTTTATGTTTGTGGAAAACCTTCGCTTCAGGACAGAAAATAGATTTATATCTTTGAAACTGTGCTCTAAAGGCAAAATCTACCTCTTCAGAATACATAAAATAATTTTCATCAAATAAACCTAATTTTACGAAACTCTCTCTTCTGAATAGCGATGCACCACCTGTTGCCCCAAAGATATATTGCTCGCTATTATACTGTCCTTTATCTTTCTCTTGCCAATCTATTGACCTGGCTTGACCAACTTCATTTATTAAAATTCCCACCCCGTCTATGATTTTTTTATTATAGAAATTTAATAGTTTTGAATTAACGGAAATTACCTCGGGGTGCAACTCAGCGCATTCTATTAATTTTTTTATAAATTCTTTATCGACACTAGTATCATTGTTCAAAAGAACAATATACTCTGCGCGAGATACCTTAACCCCCTCATTTATAGCCCTGGCAAAACCAAAATTCTTCTGTAGAGATATTATTCTTACTTTAGGGAAATTATTTTTTACATACTCAACCGAACCGTCTGTAGAACCATTATCCACTAAAATGATCTCAAAGTTTTTATAACTTTGATTCTTCAAAGATTTAAGACAATCTTTTAATAAGTCTCTACCATTCCAGTTAGGAATAATAACCGAGATATCAATCTTTTCCATCTCATTCCTTAGAAGCTACAACCAAAAAATGGTAATATGCCAAGTTTTTATATTTATCAACAAGTTCTTGATACAAAACCTTCTTAAAAATCCACCACAATATCGGTATTTTACTAATTAAACCCTCAAGCGGTAATCTGGTCATGGTCCCTATAACCTTTTCAACTTTCCAGCCATTTTCTGAAAGCAGTTTCGGTAAAGTATTAATAGTATAAAAATGCAAATGGGTCTTATCTAAAAACCCACTCTCCTGATACTGGAAATCTCCTTTGAAAAATAATTGTTTTCTCATGGTCCAACTGGCAATATTGGGAAGAGAGACGAGCAATTTTGTTCCAGCTGATGCTTTTTTAGATAGTTGCCTTAATACCTTTTCCGGGTCTACCAGATGCTCCAGTACATCTGCCATCACGATAAAATCATAGCGGCCCAATTTGTTATAAAATCCTCTATCTTCTATTGAGGTATTAAATACCGTCTTAACACCCTTTGGTAATTTGGCCACTGCTTTTTGATCAGACTCCACAACATCCACAGCACAATCTTGCTCTAAAAAAGCACGACTCATATAACCCGTGGAGGACCCAATCTCCAAAACAGTTTTTTCTTTGCCAACTATTTTCAAAATTTCCTGCTGGGTGGGGGACAGACCGTATTTTTTAAAAATCTGCTCGTATACAATCATTATCTTACTTTATCCAAAATTCTATTTTTTACAAACAGGAAGAAAATAACAAAAGATAAAACTTCCGATGCAACAGTTACCCAAGAAGCAGCAATAAAACCAAACTGAGGAATAAATATTAAATTAGCTGCTATATTAAAAACTAAGGCAAGAACAGATAAAATTAAAACCTGTTTCAAAAATTTATCCGTTGAAAGCAAAACAGAAACAGCGGGTACATGGATTAACATAAAGGGAATAGCTAAAGATAAAATCCTAATTGCCCCAATAGATGACAAATAATTCGGCAGCACTGCTTTAATAATCTCCGGCAAAATTAAAACATATCCCAACCAAACTACTAAACCTAACACTAGCATCACCTTAAATGAATTAAAATATAATCTTTTTACATCTTTTACAGAAGACTCATGCAGCCTTGCCAATACTGGCAGCAGAGCCAGCGAGAATGCGGAAGGAATAAAAGTCACAGCTTCCAAAAATTTGAAGGCTGCTCCGTAAATACCCGTCTCAAAACTCCCCTTCATATAGGAGAGCAAAATAGCATCTATCCTAAAATAAAGCAGGCCCAATACCGAAAGCAAGCCATAAGGCAAAGACCCAATTATGATTTTTTTAATTACGGTTAGATGGACTCTCGATAAAACTAAGCTTTGGTGTCTATACAAAAAAATAATTAAGATAGTTACATACGCTACTTGCCCAACAATCAACGCATTAACCGCGCCCAACGGGCCAAAACCGTTCCCCACCAAATATAAACCTGCTAAAGTAGTGAATAAACTGGAGACAAAAAGTGCTGCTGCGGAAAATTGTAATTTTTGTTTGGCCACAAATATTGCATCAAAAGCAAAAGCAACGGATTGAGGCAAAATCGCAAGGGTAGCCAAAAGGATTAGGCTCACTCTCATTTTATCGGGATCCAGCAAATATAGAATGATGGAAAAAATTGCAAATAAAATTGAAGTTAAAGTCAACCGTAACATTACAATATTCCAAAGTAACTCCGGAGCTTTTGATTTGTCTATTGCTACTTCCCTAATTAAAAATCTGTTAAATCCAAAATCTGCCACTGAAGAAAGAATGGAAAAATAAGCAAGAGCTACTATGTATAAACCAAAATCTGAAACTCCTAAAATCCTAGCCAAATAGATAATATAGAAAAAACCAATAGCTCTGGTTAAAACTTGAGCAAAAAATAGCCAGGATGTTTGTTTTAAAATTGCTCTCACAAAGTAATTGTACCAGAATACGTCATTCTAGCGTTGTGGACTCGAGAGGATTCGAACCTCTGACTTCTTCGATGTGAACGAAGCACTCTACCGCTGAGTTACGAGTCCGTGATAAATCTATGTGTCATTTTAGCATCCTACCTCTTGCTTCACAACCAAAGCCTTGAGATAATAAACCGCAGGACTATTTTCCTTCAGAAAATCAAAAACATGGATCCAAACACTTACTACACTGATGCTCCTCAAAAAACCTTCTTTGGGCGTCTAGGTGAATATTTTGTTGAATTTTTCGAAACAATAGTGGTATTCGGGGCGATATTTGCCTCCATATATCTATTTGTTGCCCAGTTTCATAAAGTCCAGGGTAATTCAATGGTCCCAACTTTACAGTCCGGAGACTATCTCATTACGGAAAAATTAAGCTTTCGATTTAGAGATCCCAAAAGCGGAGAGACCATCGTACTCAAAAATCCCAGGGATGAATCTCAGGATTTTATCAAAAGAATTATTGCTGTACCGGGAGACACAATAAAAATTTTAAAAAATACTGTGTATCTTAATGATCAACCTTTGCCGGAAAGCTATCTACCTCCAGGTACTCTAACACGATCAGGAGCCTTTTTAACAGAAGGGCTATTTATTAAAGTTGCGAGTAACCAATATTTTGTCTTCGGAGATAATAGAGAACATTCTTCCGATTCAAGAGAATGGGGTCCAGTTACTAAAGAAGAAATCGTAGGCAGAGCTTTCTTCCGCTACTTTCCTCTGCAAGCCATGGATTTGCTTACTGATAAGTGAACTTAAAGTTTAAGTTTGAAGTAACCAACAATCGCCTGGTGTAAATCCGCCAAAACCGTGGTAGTTTGACCCGGCTCACCATTGATTATAAGTTCCAATCTCGCTCTTTTACCGGTCAGCTGGCATTTAACCTGTGCCTTATCTGTCCTTTGAGACAAAATATCGCTGATATCAGCCTGAATTTTATCAATATCTTCAGAAATAATACGCATTGAATCCACATCAGCCTTTTTCTTAGGCCCGATACCAATATTTGCTCTAAGACGACGAACTAATTCTTCGGTACCTCTAACGGACAAATTCTTTTTGAGAACCTCTTTATATGCATTTATGATTATATGCGGGTCTTCCAATGCGGCTAAGGCTCTGGCATGACCTTCTGTAGTGGCTCCAGACATCAGAGCATCCTTTAAAGCATCCGGGAGGATTAATAGTCTAATTGTATTGGAAATGTATGACGGACTTTTTGATACTCGCTCTGAAATTTCTTGATTAGTCAGGCCAAACTCATCCATCAGTCTTCTATACGCTTGAGCCCGCTCAAGCGGATTTAAATCTACCCTTTGCACATTTTCAACTATGGCCATTTCCAACATCCCCTGGGGACTAGTTTCTCTAATTATTACCGGAACTTTGGGTAAGCCAATTACTTTAGAAGCTCTCCATCTCCGCTCACCAGCAATAATTTGATAACCCGCAGGAGTCTTTGCAACAACCAATGGTTCTAAAACTCCGTGAGATCTTATTGACTGGGCAAGTTCCGATAAAGATTCGGGGGTTATAAGTCCTCTTGGTTGCAAGGGATTAGGCTGTAGAAGATCTATTTCCAGTTCGTATATCTGTTCGTCCATTTTTTGTTGGGCAATCCTATCTAGCTCGATCAGTTACTTAAGTTACGTTACCTCAATAATAGTTTTACTTAACCTCTTCTTAAATTCCACTTTACCTGAGGCAATTGCAAAGATTGTATAGTCGTTACCTTGTTTAGTGCCAACTCCAGGATAAAATTTGTTCCCCTTTTGGCGTACTAAGATATTTCCGGGCTTAGCCTTTTCCCCACCGTAAAGTTTAATACCCAATCTCTTGGATACAGAGTCTCTATTTTTTCTGGTACTTCCTCCGCCTGTTTTATGTGCCATAGTTAGAGTAAGATACACTTCGTGAAAAAGAATGTCAAGTCTTTTTCACAGGTAATACAACCTTAGTAATCTTAGACCTGTAACCGGTAGTTCTTCTGTAGTTTGCCTTAGCATGAAATTTACTGACTCTGATTTTTCTGCCCTTTACATCCTCAAGACGTTTCAAAGTCAAGCCATCTTTTAAATGGGGTCTGCCTATCTTTAATTTACCATCCTCTGATAAAAGCAAAACATTAACCTCTAACTCCTGATCGGACCCCTTTTGCAAGGCAACTTCTAAGCTTTGGCCTGGTATCACCTTATACTGTTTCCCAGAAATTTCACAAATTGCATAATTTAACATGGGTTCGATTTTACCTTTTTCTTGCACAAGATGCAACCATCCCGAGTAACAAGAAAGTTGCCACTATCGAACTTCCCCCATACGAAATTAACGGTAAAGTAATGCCTGTTATCGGCAGAAGTCCCACATTCATTCCAATATTCACGAAAACCTGAAATAAAAACATTGATACTACACCCATCACCACCAAAAGGCTAAATGAATTATTTACCCGTTGGGCCACTCTCAAAAAGTAGAAGAGTAGAAATAGATACAGCGACAAAATCAACAAAGAACCTACAAATCCCATCTCCTCTGCAATGGACGCAAATATAAAATCGGTCCTAAATTCTGGTAAGAATTGTAATCTTGATTGAGTACCCCTTCCCAAACCCCTTCCGAAAAGTTCCCCGGATCCCACTGCAATTGTTGATTGTATTAGATTATAACCTTTGCCCAAGGGATCAGACTCCGGTGCCAGGAAGCTTAAAATTCGCTCCCTTTGATAATCGTGTAGGAACGACCAGCTTGTGGGAATTACAAAGATGAAAATTGCCGCGAGTATCAATATCTTTCTGATGGAAATATGTGTTACAAGCAATATCCCAAGCCATATTGCAATCAAAGTAAGCGCCGAACCTAGATCCGGCTGTTTAAAAACTAATACGAAGGATGGGGCAAACCAAAGCAAGCTTTTTAGGATATTCAACCAATTCGGAGAATGCTCTGACCAAAATTTTGCCAACATCAGTATCAAAATTGGTTTGGCAAATTCGGAAGGCTGAATATTAAATATTCCTAGAGGAATCCAACGAAGCGCTCCTCTTGTTTCAATGCCTAAAATTAACACAGCAACAAGCACTATCAAAATAAAAATATATAATGGTTTAATCAGGTTTCTTAGTGACTCCAGCTCTATTTGTGAAACAAGGAAAAAAAATACTATGCCTATACCAGTAAATATTAATTGTTGTAAAGCTAGCTCTTTTGAAGAAGAATAAATGACGAGTATGCCCACAGATACCAGCAACAAACTAACCAGACTTATGGGCAAGTTAATATTACCTAGATTTCTCATTATAAATATAGATCCCGTATCAAGTACGGGATGATACTATTACGTCACCTTAAGGACTTTAAACTCTGAGCCTTCTTCTATTGAAATAGAAGCTGTACCTGCAAGAATTTGTTTTTCAAAGGATCTAGGCCATGATGTAGCCATAATTTTTGTCTTATCAGTCAAGGTTAAACCTTGCTCTTTTCTAAGCTGCTGTATTTGTCTGATTAAATCCCTTGCTTCGCCTTCTTCTTTCAGTTCTTGGGTAATTTTAGTATCCAAATCAACTTTCGGCTCCGGCGATGGGGACTTTTGGTATTCAACCTTTTTTACATTGAGCTCTTCTGCAAGAATTTTCTCTAACTGCTCACTTAGTCTCTCCGGTGATTTGTATGAAACAGAAGCTAAAGGTTGTCTTAATTTAATCCCTCCCTCTTTTCTTTTAGCATGCCCAACTTCTGCAATTTTGCGAACTTTCGCCATATCTTTCATTAAATCTTCATCCAACAATTCTTTACTAATCTCCGGAAAATCTTGCAGATGGACTGATTCTTCGTCTGTTAAACCTTTAAACATATCTTCTGTAATAAAAGGTACAAGTGGCGCTGCCAACTTAGCTACCGTCACCAGTACCTCATACATAACCGAGAGCGATGTGTTTCTGTCTAAAGGATCTGCCGAGAAATCAACCCTATCCCTTGATCTTCGAATATACCAGGTCGAGAAATCATTTAATATAAATTCCTTCGTGTATTTAACGATATCCGTGGTATTGTACCCCCCATATGCTTTTCTTAAATCAGCAATCAACTGTGTTAATTTCGAAAGAATCCATCTGTCCAAAACCGTTAATTTACGGTCTCCACCATCAAGACTCCAATCGGATAAATTCGCATACTCTACAAAAAACTTATAAGTATTCCAAAACACCAAGAGAAATCTGTACGCTTCCGCTACTCCTTCTTCGCTGAAATTGATATCCTCTCCTTTCATAATGGGAGCTCCCATAAAATAAACCCTCATCGCATCGCCTCCATATTTCTCCAAAATCACTTTAGGATCAGGATAATTACCAAAGTTTTTGCTCATCTTCCTGCCGTCTGTTCCCAGAAGAACTCCTGTAACCACTGCGTTCTTAAAGGCATTTGAACCGTAAAGGGCCGTAGAGAGAACATGGAGTACATAAAACCAGGCCCTGATTTGGCCTGTGTACTCAACTATAAAATCCGGAGGAAAAAATTCTTCCAGTTTAATATCTGCTTTAAAAGGAAAATGCCTCTCCGCAAAAGGAGCAGATCCTGCTTCAGTCCAACTATCCAAAACCTCAGGTACTCTTCGGGCTTGTTTCCCACATTTTTCGCATTTGACTATCACTTCATCAATCTCCGGTTTATGTAAATCAGTTATTTTTTCGCCTGAATGCTCTTCCAGCTCGGCAATAGAACCGGGCACAAACCTTTCCCCACATTCGCACTCCCAAACCGGCACAGGGGAACCCCAATATCTGCTTCTTGAAATGTTCCAATCAGGAGCAGCTTCCAAACTCTTTAAAAACCGACCGTGCTTAAAATGTTTGGGAAACCAATTTACCATCTCATTTGTCTTTTTCATTTGGTCTTTGAGTAGTTGTACATTAACAAACCAGGCATCTTGAGGGGCATAAAATAAGCGGGTTGCGCATCTCCAACAATGTGGCACACTGTGGATATAGTCGTCTATCCTGTATATAAATCCCCGGTCCTTTAAGTCCTCAAGCACTAACTTATCGGCCTTCAGGTAATACATCCCGCCAAATTTTGGCACAAAATCTTTTACTGTTCCTTCTTCATCCACATGCATTACCATCTGAATATTTTCCTTTTGCATCAGAGCCAAATCTTCTTCACCATATGGGGCAAGAGTTACTACTCCTGTGCCTTCTTCGCCGGTAACGAACTCATCGCCAACTATAATAAACGCCTTCTTACCAGAATCAATCTTGTAAAAATCGTAATGGGGTATAAATTCTTTACCAATTAATTCACTACCTTTAAATTCTTCCAATACCTTGTAGGATTCTTCTTTTAGCATTTTAACTGTACCTTTTGCAAGGATATAGTTTTCACTACCCTGTGAGACTTTTACATAGGTAAGTTCGGGGTTAACTGCCAAAGCTGAAGTCACCAATTTGTTCCAAGGGGTAGTTGACCAGGCAAGCAGGAAAGTATTTTTCTCACCCTTTAAGGAATACTTATACACTGCCGTAGACTCTGTCACATCCTTATAATTATCCGCATCCATGGCCACTTCGAAATTGGAAATCGGGGTTGAGCAATGGGGGCAAAAGAGTGAAACCCGCAGGCCTTTGTAGATTAAATTCTTCTCATACATCTGCTTAAATACCCACATCACCGTTTCCATGTAAGGCAAATCCATAGTTCTGTAAGCATTTTTGAAATCTACCCATCTGCCTATATGATCCACATACCACTCCCACTCGGAAGAAACATTGTTAACATATGCCTTACAAGCTTCAATGAATTTCTTAACCCCAATTTTCTCTTCTATATCTCTTTTTCTCGTGACCCCCAACTGCTCCTCAACCTTATTTTCTGCGGGTAGGCCGTGACAATCCCATCCCCAAACGCGCCTTACCCGAAAGCCTTTCATTGTCCAGTATCTGGGAAAGATATCTTTTGGCACCCAGGGTAGAATATTTCCATAATGAGGCATCCCGGTAATAAACGGCGGGCCATCTAAAAAGTTCCAATCCCCATTAGGTGCTTTTTTCTCCAGTGATTTTTCAAAAATCTTTTCCTCTTTCCAGAATTTAAGAATATTTTCTTCAACTTGTGCAAAATCAACTTGTGAAGAGACTGGTTTAAACTTTTGCATACGACCTCAATTCTAACAAAAACCCATTGGTTTAACTAGTTACTTAAGTTTTTATGTTGCTCTCTTTAACCATCTTTTGACGGAATGGACAATCATAAATACTTACATCAATCGAGGAAGGTTCATGGTATTTTGGTCCTGTGAGGGCATATGTTGGTCTATGAATCAATCGGGCCCTCCCAGCTTTATAACGCGTACATATCCTTCCTGGCTCTTCTGGACAGTTGTCACATCTGTATAAATCAGGTTCTCTTTCCATATTTTTTCCACAAAAAAACCTCCCGTTTTTGGGAGGCTTTTGCCTTTTCTTACATAGCTAAAAGCTACACGAAAAAGCCTCCCTTCTTGGAGGTAATAATTGTAATAATAATTTCTGTTCTTAGTGTAAACATGACTTTTATTCTAATAAAATTAGATTCTCCTGTCAATTTAGCGATTTGACCTTAAAAATGCTGGGATTTCTAAGTCTTCTTCGTCTTCCTCTACTTTTCGCTCTTCTTTCTCTTCCTCCGATTCGGATCCTCCCTCAGTAACTTGAGAATCAACTGGCGGTGAATTTGTATCTGAAAAAGCAAGTGGTTGAGCTTGCAGAGAAGCAGATCCTATGCCGCTACCAATATACTCCCGTAGTCTTCTCCTTGTTTCATCAAACCCTGTTGCAATTACAGAGATTTTTATTTGATCCAATTGATCTTCTTTAATGGTTGCACCAAATATGATGTTGGCATCAGGATCTGCAGCTTGGGCAATAATTTGGGCCGCCTCATTAACTTCTGTCATAGAGAGATCGGATCCACCCACAATATTGAAAAGGACCCCTTTCGCGCCTTCTATTGAAACTTCGAGCAAAGGAGAAGCTATTGCCATTCTAGCCGCCGCGGCGGCTCTATTCTCACCGCCAGCAACACCTATTCCCATGAGAGCTGATCCGGCATTAGACATAATAGTCTTAACATCTGCAAAATCAACATTGATAAGTCCCGGCATCGTGATGAGGTCCGAAATACCCTGGACACCCTGACCCAGTACCGAATCTGCCAACTTAAATGCCTCTTGTAAAGTCATATTTTTCTCAACAGTTTCTAATAACCTTTGATTCGGAATAATAATCAAAGCATCTACCTGACCTTTAAGTTTCTCGATTCCCTCCTCTGCCACCACCATTCTTCTGGTGCCCTCAAAGGCAAAAGGCTTGGTAACCACAGCCACAGTCAAAGCACCAACGGTTCTCGCAACGGAAGCCACAATTGGTATAGAACCTGTCCCAGTTCCCCCACCCATGCCTGCAGTTATAAATACCATATCAGCGTCCTGTAAAACATCTTGGAGTTTCTGTGTGGATTCTTCGGCGGCCTGTTTTCCTACTTCCGGATCTCCGCCTGAACCTAAACCGCGGGTTAGGTTTTCACCAATTTGAACCTTGGTAGGAGATTGGTTATTCATTAAAGCCTGCGCATCGGTATTAACAGCAACAAATTCCACTCCTTGCATTTGTTGCAGGGAGATCATTGAATTTAAAGAATTAGAGCCGCCGCCGCCAAGTCCCATCACCTTAATTTTTGCAAATCTCTGGACGTCCGGTTTTATAAGCATAAATTTTTCCTTTTAAAATTTAAGCTTGAAAACGAAGTCTTTCAAGCGGTGCTTTCAAACTCCGTTCATAAGCATAGGTTATTTTGAGGGCATTCTAACAAATGAATATTGTCTTTGCAACCCCCCTTCTGACAGATCAAAAATAAGTGATTGACAGTCCGACAAGCTCACTGCAAGCCCAAAAAATCAAGGCAGAAATGATTTTATTAAGTCAATTCCTTTTTGTATCATTCCTTTGATAGGCAGACTTGCTGAAAGAACTGGTATGTGCAATTGTCCTTGTGGACCCTGTGTTGCCCCGTAAAGAATCAAACCTGCTGAAGTTGCAAATGAGGGTGATTCTACCTCTTCCACAAGTCCCGACAAACCCTCAATGTTACCCACTCTTGCCGGAAATCCTAATGCATACTTTGCTTGTTCCAAAGTCCCAACGGTTAAAGCTCCACCCCCACAGATTACCAAACCTGATGGTACCTGTGTACCAAAACCACTTTTTTTAATTTCCTTGCCCACAAATTTAAATATCTCTTGCAAACGAGGTTTGATAATCCCATCAACCACAGCTTTACGGGAAATTTTTTGTATGTCCTCGATAATACCCAATGCCTTAATGTCTATCGCCTCTTCATCTTTCTTCTTGTTATTTAATGTTGTCTTGCTGCTTTCTTCCAGTCCCTCTGAGACTGCAGGAGTTTTTGGTAGTTTCCCTAAAGATAATTTAATTTTTTCTGCAGATTCCAAAGAAACGCGAAGTCCCACTGCCATATCAGAAGTAATATGGCGCGCGCCAATGGGAATAACAGATGAATAAGCGGTGGAACCGTCTATAAAAATTACCACATCGGTTGTTTCTCCCCCTATATCCACTAACACTACACCCAGTTCCTTCTCTGTATCTGAAAGTACCGCCAAAGCGGAAGCGATACCGGAAAAAACCAATTCCGTAACATCTATACCAACTTGGGAAACGCATTTAACAAGATTTCTCATAGAGGTCGTAGAACCGGTAATTATATGTGTTTCTGTTTCCAATCTTACCCCGGTCATTCCTATCGGATCCTTGATACCTTCCTGCCCATCAACTGTGAAAGTACGCGGAATCACATGAAGGATTTCTCTTGATGAAGGAAGCGGAATTGCCCGGGCCGCATCATTTACTCTACGGATGTCAGACTCTTTAATCTCCTCTTCGGGTTCAGAAACAGCTACTACCGCATGCTGATTGATGCTTTCTATCTGGGGGCCGCCTAATGATACAAAGGCCTGTGAAATAGAGTAGCCGGCCATTCTCTCTGCTGACTCAACAGATTCTGTTATTGCAGCAATAGCTTCTTCAATATCCACAACTTGGGTTTTCTTAACGCCCTTTGAGGGAGTTGTAGAAACACCAATTAGATTGATCTTTCCACTCTCTTCGACTGAAGCAATAAGGGTAGCTATTTTGGATGAGCCAACATCTATTCCGCAGATAACTCGATCTTTAGCCATAAACTATTTTTTAGGGGCAAATTTTACAATGGGTTTATCAAATCTTAAATCGATAAACTCCAGTTCTTTCAAATCTATTTTAGCTTCTGCGAGGATCAATTGTAAAGATGCAATTTGTACATCTACTCTATCATCTAGTAGAAATATTACCCTGGGATAAGAAAATATAATAAAAAAATTATCCAAAACTACCGACGTTTTTACATCCAGTCCAAATGTTTTTACTTTATCCAGAATTTTCAAACTGTTTTTTGTATTATCTCCTTCCGGTTCTTTCCCCAAAGAAAGATTTACATCTTTGATAAAAATATTTGGGATATTAAACCTCCCTGTACTTTTGGAAAAAATTACCCCCTCGCTGTCTATTAAATAAGCATCCTGAGACTCCTTAGCGCTCGGTGTGGCAATATTTTCCAAAATGGAAGACGAACTTGCTTCCTTATTTTGTAATAACATCAAAGTAGCAACAGGTTGTCTACCGCTAATCTTTATTTTGATCTTATTGGGGAAAACTAAAGATAAATCAACATTCCTAATACAAATAAATTTTGCCTTTAGATTTTTTTTAATATTTTCAAAATTAATGAGAAAAACATTGTGTCCGATAATGTTTGTAGAATTTCTTATCTGGGTTTCATCAGTACATTCAAGCTGACTGTTACTTATTTCAACTTGGGTTATATTAAGAAGTCCCCATTTAAAAACAACAAATACTAAGGAGCTTACAAAAAGAATAGGGATCACCCAATAAATTTTAGTCCAGTTACCAGAAAATCTCTTCTTGGATTTTCTTTTTCTCCACATACTTACATTATATCCGATTGGCCTCTATCTTTTGACCCAGCAGTACTGTTTCCAGTGCCAGTCTTTTAGCGGCATCTGGGATGATAATTTTTTTGGCTTCTTTTGTCTTTTTTGTTAAATAATTTAAACCATTTAATAAAAGTCTAATATTTCTCAGTAGTGTTTCTCCTGATAATTTTGATTGAGATAATACTTTTACCAATCCGAGTTCCTCGAAATATTTTGCATTTTTGTTTTGTTCGCTACTGGCAATGGGTATTATAAGTGCAGGTTTTCCTAGATAAGCTAGTTCATTTAAGGTGTTTATTCCCGCCCGGCAGATAACTAGATCTACCTGGGATAAGATAACTCCCCATTCCTCTCCAATCCACTTTTTAACCAAATAACGACCAGTTTGTAATCCCTGGAGCCTCTCGAAATCCTCAAATTTATTGTCTCCTGTTACATGAATAATGCAAGCTATTTTTAGTAATTTATCCAAACTCTCCTCCACCGCTAAATTTATAACATGAGATCCCTGATTTCCACCTGTAAAAAGGATAACCGGCTTTTTATCTTTTCGTGCCGACTTGAAAATTTCTGAATATTCCTCTGTTATATCCCCGGGGCCTGCCTTGCCGGCAGGCAGGCGTGATAAGTCCAGAATGTTTTGACGAACCGGATTCCCAGTTAAAATAACTTTTTCCCCTTTAAGCACACCTTTTTCAAAAGATGCGGCGATTTTATCGGCAAATATTGAATTGATTCTATTGGCTAAACCGAGAGTTATAGTTTGTTCGTGAACAATGGTAGGAATAGAAAAAAGCCAACCAACTATCACGACCGGTACTGCCACATAACCACCAAAAGATAAAATAACATCCGGTTTCTCGGATAAAATTATATATAAAGCCTGGATCAATCCAATAGGAATCTTGAGTAAAGATGGAATAGTGTAAGGTGTAAAAGATCTCTGCAATCTACCGGTTATAATCGGAATAAACTTAACACCCATCGCAGGTAGCACTTTTGACTCTACTGATAAAGCTTTATCCCCTTCCAAAGTAGTCTTTCTGCCAACATAGACCACTTCTACTCCATCCATCTTTTTCAGTTCTTCAATCGTCGCAACTGCCGGTGTAAAATGTGCTCCAGTAATTAAAATCTTCATGTAGTCTGTTTTGAAATATTGAGTAAGATCCCGACTGCTGTTAGATTCGCTACCAAAGCAGAACCTCCATATGAAATAAAAGGAAGTGGTACCCCGGTGAGTGGCAAAAGTGCAGTCATAGAAGAAAGATTAATGATTGCCTGGATTCCTAACCATGAAGTAAGTCCCAAGGCAAGAATCTTGCCAAAATTATCTTGACAATTTGATGCAATCTTAAACCCTCTTATTAAAATAAGAGCAAAAATCACTATCACTAGACTGCCTCCCACAAATCCCAATTCTTCTCCGATAATTCCAAAAATAGAATCTGTTGTAACCTCCGGTATATATTCAAACTTTTGTCTGGAATGTCCTAGTCCTAAACCAAATAACCCTCCGGAGCCTAGAGCTATTAAAACCTGAGAGATGTGATAGGTAAAACCCTGTGGATCGGAAAATGGATCTAAAAGGGCCAGAATTCTCTTGCTTCTATAACCAGACGTAAATATTAGGAGTAGAGAGGCTAATACACCAACAGGTATAGCGATAATGAAATGCCAAACCGAACCACCTGATGCAAAGTACAACACAAGAGCTGTTGCGACAAAAACGACTGATGATCCCAAATCTCTTTGCAAAACGGCCGTAATTAGGGTGACTCCCGTAATAAGAATTAAGAAGGGGACTAACCTCACTTTTTTCTCAAAAACAGAAGCTAAATAAATTACCCCGGTAAGTTTAATAATTTCAGCAGGTTGGATCGTAACCATCCCGAATTTTAACCAGCGATGTGCTCCTCCACCGGAAACTCCCAATCCTGGAATGAAAACCGCAAGTAGAAATAGTAATGAAAACAAAAGCAGGGGAACTGAAAGAATTCTAAATTTTTTATAGTCGAAACTGGCAAAAAAAATCATGGAAAGTACTCCGACTGCCACCCAAATCGTCTGCAACCTTATATAATAGAGGCTGTCTTTAAAATCCTTTAGGCCTTGGATAGCTGAGGCGTCATATACCATCAGGAGTCCAAAAACCACCAAAACTGCTACTATCAAAAGGAGGGGTAAATCTATTCGTTGTTTTTGAGGACGATTGTGGATCATCTTGAGAGTAAGGCTATCCATAAACCTAAAATAGCAAACACGCCCCCCGCCAACCAAAACCTGCTCACGATTTTGGATTCTTCCCATCCGATATACTTAAAATACATATGAATAGGGGAAACCGGCAAAATCTTTTTCTTAAAGATTGTTTTAGAAAGTATTTGGACTGCGGACGAGGCAACAATAATAATAAACATACCTCCAATGATTGCCAAGGCCAAAATTTTACCAGTTAAAAGTCCAACAACTGCCAAGGTTGCCCCAAAAGCAAAAGCACCTGCGTCACCCAAAAAAATTCTAGCAGGCCATACATTAAAATAAAGGTATGCAAAAAGCAACCCAATCCAAATTCCTATGAAAGATGCTAAAGTCAAATCTAGGATTGAAGATGCAAGTGCTAAAAAAGCAAATAGACAGATAAGTAATAAACCCGCAGACAAACCATCCAATCCATCTGAAATATTATAGGCATTAGCAAAAGCAACAACTACAAAAGCAGACAAAGGTATATACCAAGCATTGATGACAAAGTTACCTAGGCCAGAAATATAAAAATTATTTAACCCCCCTAAAAAATAAAGCATTGCTGAAACCAAGAGTGCTAAACCTACCTGGATCAGTAGCATTCTTCTCCTCCCTAATCCTAAAAATTTTCCTTTCCTTCTTGTAATAATAAACTTAATATCGTCAGCTAACCCCAAGGACCCAAACGAAATAACGGTAAAGAGCAAAATCGCAAGACTAATTTTATCAACAGCAGGACTAAAAAAACTATATCCAAGACTTAAAATTACCAGAATTAAAATTAGTAATATTCCGCCACCTGAAGGAGTACCTTCATCAGTTTTCATTAAAGCATCATGGATAGGGGTTTCGGATTTTTTCTCCTTCTCTTTCTGAATTTTTTCAAAGCGTCGTTTTAAATAAAAGAGTAAGTCAATAAAGGGCACCATAAAAATAGAAGTAACTACAAATGACAATAGAACTAACCCTAGCAGTTGAGTCATATTTTTTTCGCTATTCTCTTAACTACCTCATCTAACCTGATTGACCTAGATCCCTTAATAAGACAAACATCACCTTTGCTCAGGGTCTTTAGTAGTTTTGAAACAAGCTCTGAATTTTTTAAATTAGATTCCAGTCTCTCTTCCCAAAAACCTAAACTTTTAAGTTCGTCAGCGACAATACGTGTTTCTCCTTGACCTAAGAATACAAGATCCAACTTCTCTTTGTATATTCTTTGTGCAATTAACCTATGTAACTGCTCTGAATATAACCCCAATTCTTTCATCGCGCCTAAAACAAGAATTCTTCGTCTTGCCGGTATCTGAAGGAGAGTATCAATGGCGCCGTCAAGTCCGCTTGGTGAAGAGTTATAAGTATCATCCAACAAAATTGAGCCATTTGGGCCCGAAATAGCTTGTAAGCAATACTCTGATGATTCGATCGATTCCAAAGCCAACTTTATTTTTGTTAAGGGAATGCCATGAACTACCCCCAAAAGAGAGGCTGCGAGCGCAGGATAAACTTGATGTAATCCTAAAAGTTGGAAGTTCACCTTAACTCGCTCAACTCCAAGATTCAGCTCGAAGGTTGTAGCAAAGTTTTCTATTTTTGGATTACCTGCCCAAATTGTACAGTTTTCAGGATCCATGCCGTAGTAGAGAACAGTTCCTTTGCAATTTAGCGCCAATTTTTTACTGTTGGGATCATCCCAATTGAGTAATGCGATTCCATCCTTATCTAAACTCTCAATGAGTTTCCCTTTTTCTTGCAAAACTTCGTTAATACTACCCAGAGTTTCGTTATGTGCGTAGGCGATCCTAGTTAGTACTGATATTTTGGGTCTAACTAATGAAAGATAAAAATCCATCTCCCCCTTATGCTCAATACCCATCTCCAAGATGACCTTCTTAATGGAGGGATTTAGTCTAAGAAGGGTGGAGGGAACGTTTGAAATGGGGTCGGTATTAGGTTTAGTTGAAAGGGTTTTATACTTTCGAGAGAGAACTGCGCTACAGGCTAAAACTGCGGTAGTTTTCCCAACAGAACCTGTTACCCCTATAAACATCTCGCTGGGATATAATTTGGCATATTGTCTGGCCAAATATATTCTTAAGAAGTTAAAAGGTTTCATATCCCTACACCTCAACTCTCTCGATATCTGCACCTAAACCCCTTAGTTTCATAACAACATCCTCATATCCTCTCTCGATTAGTTCAGCCTGATTAATTACACTCCTACCTCTTGCTACAAGTGCAGCTACAACCAAAGCCATGCCTGCTCTAATGTCCGGAGTTTCCAGTTCTTTACCACGTAACTTATTTTGCCCGTATACAAGCACCCTGTGCGGATCAGCCAGAGTAATTTTGGCCCCCATTGTAATCAGCTTATCTATAAAAAACATCCTTCCTTCATACATCCAATCATGACACAAAATTACTCCCTTGGATTGGGTCGCCAAAACTATTGCAACACTCATGAGGTCTGTTGGAAATCCCGGCCAAATATTAGTAACTAATTTTTGTGTTGACTTAAGTTTTGACAGATAAACTATGATAGCGTCTTTGCTTTCTTCTATCTTAATACCAAAACTTTTAAGTGGCGAAAGAACAGGATCCAGATAGGCTCCGCCCAATCCAGAAATTGTAACCTCGCCTCCTGTTATTGCAGCAGCTACCACATAAGTGCCTACTTCTATGTAGTCTGCTCCAATTCTAAATTTGGTTCCGTTTAACTTGTTCACTCCAGTGATTATAAGTGTATCTGTCCCGATGCCTACAATATTGGCACCCATTTGAGTTAACATCCTACAAAGATCGCTGACATGGGGTTCTTTGGCGCAATTTTTTAAAGTTATTACCCTACTACCCAAAACTGAGGCCAAAATTAGATTCTCAGTTGCAGTAACAGATGCTTCCGGGAGGAAAACATCACAATTCGCAAGAGGAGAATTTTTTGCAAAATATAAGCTAAACTTAGAATTGTTTTTTTTGAAGGATGTACCTAATGCTTTAAAACCTCCCACATGAGTCTCTATACTTCTTCTCCCTATTATATCTCCGCCTGGATGAAAAAAATTTACTTTACCTAATCTTCCGAGGATTGCCCCGACCAAAATGATCGATCCCCGTAGTTTCATCATCAAATCCTCCGGCAAATTGAAACGGCGAATCTCCGATGCTTTAATTCGGATCGTAGATTTATTTTTTTCTACAACTACACCTAATTTTTTAAGAATTTGTATGAGAACTTCTGTATCTACTAAATTTGATATATTCTCCAAAATCACTTCTTCGGAAGTTAAAAGCGCTGCCCCAATACAAGGGAAAACAGAATTTTTGTTACCGGAAACACACACCGTCCCTTCAAGCTTATGTCCCCCATTAATTATGTATTTCATTATTTTTTTGCTTTTATCCTAAATACCGCAGATAATATTATATGTCTTTTTAAACTTAGAGCGCTAACATTAATTCTCTCGAGTTTTGATTTCAGATCTAATACTTTAATACTTTTGGTGTGATTTTGCAAAAATCTATTTAAGAAAAGATTGCCTCCGATGCTACCCGGGATATTCTCAAAACCCAAGGTTTCAAGTCCTTGAGAATCTAAATATTCTATCCACCTTTTTATGCTTACTCCTGATTCTACCTCTACCACTGCCTCTTCTACTCCGATACCAAATTTTGTAACCTTACCTTTAACAGAAACCGTTTGAATATTTTTAGTCCGATTTTTAATCACTAAACCATTAAAACCCAAATCGGAAATCATGATTTTGGAGCCTGTACCAAATAAGAAATAAGGCAGTTTCAATTGCCTGCACATGTTTATAATACTAACCAACTCCCGCTCGGTAAAAGCGATAAAAAATAGTCTGGCAGATCCACCTACTCCGAAGGCTGTATAATCTTTTAAGGGTTCATTAAATTTAAATCTATCCTTCCCAAAAGAATCAATTATCAACTTGGACTTATTATCCATATAAAAAGACAGCGAAGTCACGAGCTGGCTAATACATTTCGAACAGCTTCTAAATCCGACCAGGGAATTTCCCTTTTCCCATCTAGATTCATAGAAGTTTCATGACCCTTACCAAAGATTCCCACAGTATCTCCATATTTGGAAAGCTTATTGATGGCAAAATCAAAAGCTTTCTCTCTGTCATCAATCACAAAAAAATTCTGATCCCTTTTTGCTCCTGCTTTTGTTGCTCCATCAGCAATCTGTCTATTGATAATGTCTAGATATCCCCTGGGGTCAACTGCAGTTACAATAACATAGTTTGCAAATCTTTGAGCGATTTCCCCCATCATAAATCTTTTCTCTATATCCCTATCACCTTCCGCACCAATGACTGCTATCAACCTCCCAGAACGCATCTGGCAGCGTAAAGCCTTTAAAGCCTGCTCTAAACCACCAGGTGTATGGGCAAAATCTATAATGATTTTTATATCTTTATTGTTTTGAACTTCCTCCATCCTCCCTTTAATACCGGTAAAACTTTCCAGAGCGTCCTGGGCAATCTTTTTATCAATTCCTAAAGCAAAAGCTACAGCCAAAGAGGTCAAGGCATTCTCAATGTTATAATCTCCGGGTACTTTTAACTTCAACTTGATCTGTTCTTGATTAAAATCTCCTTTATCTAAACCAAAAGTAATGATTTTTCCCTCGCTACTCACGTCCTTGATATTTTGATTAACAACTGCAAATCTTACATTTCTTATTAATTTTAGTTTCGTTTTTAGATAATTATCAAAAGTTTTATGATAATCCAAATGTTCGTGAGTAATATTTGTAATTACACCAATATCAAACTTAATTCCCCAGTACCGATATTGATCCAGCGCATGTGATGTGACTTCCAAAACCAAATATTCATCCCCACTGCTGGCAGCTTGTCTTGCAAATCTCTGCACGGCAAATGAATCAGGTGAAGTTATATGAAAACCTGGGGCATTAATAGTTGAAACCACCGAAACTTTTTTCCCTGCAGCTAACAAAATCTGATAAATCATATTTACAGTCGTAGTCTTCCCATCAGTCCCGGTCACACCAATCACTGTCAGTCCCCTGGTAGGGAAGCCGTAGATAATATTTGCCAGGATGGCTTTGGGAAGATGATAAAAATTATTAATTACTTCTTGAGACAGAATATCCTTTATTAATTTCTTCATTAAGGGATATTATATAACAGAGTCTTTTACTCAGAAGGGGCAATTTTGTAGTAGAGGAGAAGCTGTTTGGCTATTTCAAAAAATGTGGGAGCTGCTGTTTCTGATCCAAAAATAGAAGCAGAGGGTTCATCGTAGCGAACCAGCATTACAAATTTAGGGTCATCAGCAGGAGCAAAACCTACAAACGAAGCGATTGTTTTATTCGGATCGTAATGGCCGGCAACCGGGATTTGGGCCGTTCCTGTTTTACCGGCAATCCTAAATCCTTTAGGCCGAAATACCTTCGCCTCTCCTTCTTCAACAGCTGCCACCATCATCTCCTTTACTATCTGGGCAACGGAATCTTTAATTACTTTATCTTTAACCTTTGGCTTAACTTCAAAGCTTCCCTTCTCATCTTTGACTTCTCTTACCACATGAGGCTCCATCAAATTTCCCCCATTGGCAATCGCGGCAACTGCCCTCACCATTTGAATTTCCGTTACAGCAATACCTTGGCCGAATGATGCTGTTGCCAAGTCTATTTCCCTCCAGTCACTTTTCGGTCTGATATCAGGGGAGGATTCATCCTGTAAATCAATATCTGAAGTTTTCCCGAATCCAAACTTTCCAAGATATGAATAAAACTTATCTAAACCCAATTTTCGTCCCACAAATACCATCCCTGTATTATCCGAGTGAACTATCACATCTTTTAAGTTGGTATCGGGAAAGTACTTGTTATTCCAAGTCCTTATAACAAAACCGCCTATAGAAATTGGTCCTGAACAGTCGTCACAGCGGGTATCTGGCTGGACCAGATCTTCATTTAATGCAGCTGCCATAACCAGTACTTTAAAGGTTGACCCCGGTTCGTATTGATCAGCCACAACGGGATTCTTAAAATACTCTTTTGGGTAGTTGAAATATTTTAAGGGATCATAACTAGGAAAAGATGCCATCGCTAAAATCCCTCCGGTAGCAGGATCCATCACCACAGCTGAAGCAGCCTTAGCCCCATATTTTTCTATCCCTGCTTTTAAGTTTTTCTCAATAATAAATTGAATAGAACGGTCTATATTTAAAACCAGATCCTTCCCATTTCTAGCCTCAGTGGTAAAAAAATTACCTATTAATATCGGTAGCCCTAAAGCATCCTTCTCGTGTCTTACGAGTCCAGACATACCTTTGAGTTCTCCATCAAAATAACCTTCCAGTCCAAAATAGCCTTTGCTTGCTCCTCTAGCGTCTGATCCTAAAAAACCCAATAGATGTGCTGAAGAGGAACCTTCCGGATAAAACCTGGTGCTCCCCTGCTGAAAACCAATACCCGGTAAATTCAAGTTTTCAATTTGTTTTTTTTGTTCAATTGAAATATTCTTTTCAAGTTGTACCCAATAGAGATTTTGTGATAATTTGGCAGTTACATCCTTTGCAAAAGTATCAACTTCTGTTGGATCTTCCGATAAAACCTTTGCTATCAGGTAAGCTACTTTAACTTTTTGATCCGTCGCTATAGCTTTAGGTAAACCATAAAGGGAAAATACAGGGTTAGAAGAAGCTAGTATTGATTCATCCGAGAAAAGAATATTCCCACGGGTAGCGTCTATTTTTGTATCTGTAAAATGTTGATTCTCAGCCTGAGATTGCAGAAATTCTGCCCGTACTACTTGCCAATAAAATAGGCGGATTATTATACTTAAAAAGAATAATAGAAAAACTGTTTGTATCCAGAATATTCGCATTAACGAATATATTGTATACTTTCAGCTTGCGAAAAACCAAGCTCTGCAGATTTGGAAGCAACATTATTTAATGATTCATACTTTGCTATCTCATTTTCTAGAATTTGATTTTCCAAATGGAGCGTTTTTGCAATTGAGGACAACTTGTCAAACTTTTCGCCGTAAGCAACTACATTATTACCTGCCCAGATTTCAACCAACATAAGTACAAAAAGACAAACTATACTTAAGACTATATATCTTTTTGAGAATCCTTTTTTGGGTTCTGTGGTTTCAAATTTTTTAATTATAGTCATAATTTTTTAAAAACTCTCATCTTGGCTGAGCGGGATCTAGGATTTACCCTTACTTCAACCTCACTTGCAATAACAGGTTTTTTAATTAAAATCTCGCCAATGCCCATACTCTCCCACTGTTTAAAAGTATTTTTAACGATCCTATCTTCCAATGAGTGAAAACTAATAACCACAATGTGACCATTTTTTTCTAGTAAATCCTTTACCTCTTCTAATCCTTCCTGTAAAGCATCTAGCTCATCATTTACAGCAATCCGCAGGGCCTGAAATACTTTGGTGGCAGGGTGAATTTTTCCCTGCCTGTCGGCAGGCAGACCCCTTACCCTTCCCACCGCCCTAACCACAACTTCTGCCAATTCTGTCGTGGTCTTAAAAGGCTTTACCTCACGGGCGCGGACCAAAGTATCAGCCACCTGCCAAGAATATTTTTCTTCACCCAAACTAGAAAATAACTCATAAAGCTCCCTTCTTGTTAATGTATTCGTTAGATCCAAAGCCCGAACCTGCAGAGTTGGATCCATCCTCATGTCTAAGGGTCCCTTTTTTACAAAAGAAAAACCCCTTTCGGGGTTCTCAAGCTGCAAACTGGAAACCCCGAGATCAAAAATTGCACCTGCAAATTTATGCCTAGCAGTGTCCGTCTGCTTGTCCCACGAAGTCTGGTTCTGCCTGACGAAGTGAGACAAAGATATTAAGTTGTTAATGTCTCTAAAATTTCCCTGAATCAATACCGAATTCCCTAAATACCCTAAATTCCCTAATCTCTTTCTCGCTCTCTCTATTGCCTCCGGGTCAACATCTATCCCAACTACTTTTCCTCCCCGTCTTAAAATCTCTAATGTGTGCCCCCCATCACCCAAAGTACAATCTAAATACCATTTTCCATCTCTAACTTCCAAAACCTCTATCGCCTCCCTAAGAAGAACGGACCTATGATATCCTTCCATAATCTTTCTCGACCTTCCTGATATGCTTTTTCCAAATCTTTGCATCCCAAATCTCAAAATGATCACCCGCGCCGATAATTGCAACTTCCTCTTTGACGCTAGCAAAATCAAGCAGGGCAGACGGTATGATAATCCGACCTTGAGCGTCCAGCTCCACCGATTCGCTGCCAGAAAATAAATACCTTCGCATATACCTGGCCCGTTCTTCCGTAGCAGATATTTCAAGCTGCTTCTTTGCTTCTGCCTCAAAATCCGTTAAATCAAATCCCCAGATACAATTTTCAAAACCACGGCTTAAGATTACTTCCCTACTTTTTAACTCTTGCCTGAATTTATGAGGCAAAATTACTCTACCTTTACCTGTGAATTTTGTTCGATACTCACCCAAAAACACGAGGCCATCCTCATTTCTGGGCAGATATCTTAGGGTCCGTCAACCGACGGATCACCCTTTTTCACCATCTATAACCATTTTCCGCCATTTTACACTATCTTGTCAAGGGGGAAATTTTAAGAGAATCCAATTGGAAACTATGCTTACTTTAAAACGAAACCATCGGGATCTATTTGAGTGGGTAGTGAATTTGGTGCAGGCATCCATTCTGCAGTCTTCAAGAATCTGCCATAAGCCCCTAAACCATTATATCCGGTTATAAACAACCTTCTTTCTTTCCCTTCTGGTACATATAAAACAGGTGGAAAAGAATCAGCTCTAGGAATCCGTATAGTAGTAGCTCGTCTATCTTGAACTGTCTTATAACGTAGGGTATCAAAATCACCTTGGGCATAAAAGAATTTTGTTTCGTCGTTTGCTCTTGTGCGGATTATGAAACCTACATTGAATCGGTTGTCGAGAACATCATAGCTTAAAGTGTACAGTGTATGTACGCCGGGTAACTTACCTCCAAAATGACATACATCTAAAGCTGCATTATTTGATAAGTCATTCAAGTGATTTTTCACATCCTGAGCCTGCTTGTATCTTCGGCTTAGTTCAGGAGAAATAATTGGCTTAATTCCCAAAACATCTAGGATTCTAGCATAGAGACGTTCAGTTAGTGGCCATTCGGCAAATTGTTCTCTAGAAGCAACCAGTTCTTGAGAGGCTTGTTCAACTACTTGCTCTACCTTTGAAAGATCTTCTTGTAGACTTGTAAATTCGGCGATCGCTGCCTTAAAAAGTTCCTCAGAACGTGCTCTTGTGCCTGCTTTTGTTTCCAACATGCGGGGAGTATAGATGAAGAAATAATAGTTTGTCAAACAATGAGACAGACTATGTAAAATTTATTTCGAAGACGTTAAAACTGCAAAGATTCCGGCTCCGTCTACCTTGGCTGATAACTTACTTCCATCTACTTCTGTAGGGAGTTCCTGCCACTCGCCTTTACTCTGGTTATACCGGTAAAGTTTTGCGCCGTTAGGGGGATTATCTGCCATCTCCAGGCTGAGTGACCCACCACCCAACTCTTTAGCAATGGGGACATTTAGCGAATAAACTTTACCCAAGACCTCTTTTCCAGATGGAAGTTTAGGCACACCGGTCAGATCGTTAATTATTGTAAATCCGATATTGGATAAGGTCTGCCTATCCCCATCCACTTTATAGATTAGATGTCCATCACCGGAAGTCAGAACTCCTAAAGCCACATCCGGCTTTTGCAAATGCCACTGGGTAATCATCCTAAAAGCCTTATTGCCCTTTTTAATATGCAAAGTCAAGGTCCCGTTTTCCACACCCTTATCGTAT
>MFCP01000028.1:0-3961 GCA_001776635.1 Candidatus Daviesbacteria bacterium RIFCSPHIGHO2_01_FULL_40_11
TTTAAGGATATAGAGTTTCTAAGAGGCGATCAAGACCGAAAGAGAAACCAACAGCCGGGATATCATTTTTGGCAAACATGCCTATTAAATTATCATATCTGCCGCCACCACCAATGGATAAATTACCATACTCTGGTGCATATAGTTCAAAAATCGTACTGGTGTAATAGTTCAGTCCTCTGGCAAGAGAGGGATCAAAGAAAAAATCTTCACATTCTTTTAACTCGTATTTATCTTTGAGGATTTTAAATAGACTAGTAAAAGTGGCTTTTTTACCAACAGTAAAACGGTATTTGTAGTTCTCGAATTTTCTAGAATACTCAGTTTTTGCTATTTCTGCTTCAACTCCTTCAATTCCAATTTTCTTTAATTTGTCAAATGCCCTGATGACTTCTATTGGGATATCAGAGAAATTTCTGCGGTCATTTATTGACATCTTCGCCTCCTTTAAGCCGAGATTTCTAACAGACTTTAGTGCAGCGGTAATGATTTTGGCATCTTCTTCCCATGTTGAGCCTTTTTCATCGGTTAATCCCACCGTATCAAAATCCATTTGAGTAAATTCACGCCATCTTCCTTTCTGGGGGTTTTCACCTCTAAAAACCTGACCTATTTGATAACGACGGAATGGCAGGGGAGGGTTGTAAGTTGCCACATATCTTGCTAGGGGAACTGTTAGATCATAACGTAAGGCGAGTTTTCTTCCTCCTCTATCCATAAACTCATAAATTAATTTTTCTTCCTCACCGTATTTTCCTTTCAAAGTCTCGGCAAACTCGATTGTGGGGGTTTCAATAGGATCGAAGCCATATTCCTCCAAGACGCTGGCAATTTTTTCAATTACCTCACGTCTTTTCTTAGCAAGTTCAGGCTTTATGTCCCTGAAGCCTTTTGGCGTTGGTGGTGCTTTGATCATATTTTTATATTAGCAACTAAATACTTACAAAAAAAGACCCTCACGGGTCTCTGGACTAAACATACCATTTTAGTTCAGCTCCGTATTCCGACACTGACTGTTTTATTTAACGGTTAAACTTCCGTAGAGTATTTGGTTCTCAGCGTTCTCCTTCCGAAACTTTAGTGAAGGAGGATCTTGGATCGTGACTCCAATGCAAACGCTTTTAATATTCAGTTGTGTAATTAGTATACCATAAAAACCCTTCTTGTCAATATTGCTATGGGATACGAGAGATAAAGCCCGTAATGTAATAGTAAGAAATTGTGATAATATATATTTCATGGTTAAGGCAGCGATTATTTTGGCAGGGGGTAAGGGGGAAAGACTCCGGCCTTTAACGGATAAAGTGCCCAAACCCATGATTGATATTTTGGGCAGGCCATTGATTGAATATCAGGTGTTGTGGCTCAAGGATCAGGGAGTAACCCATATTGTCTTCTCGTGTGGATATAAAAATGAAGTGATCAGAGGATACTTTAAGGATGGTTCTGAGTTTGGATTGAAAATCGATTACGCTATTGAAGAAACACCTCTTGGACGGGGCGGTGCATTTAAGAATGCCTTAAAGTTTATTCCGGCTGATACAAAGTTGGTTTACGGTGCCAACGGGGATGAAGTGATTGCCGAGCCGCTTGCGCCTTTTGTTAAGTTTCATGAAAAAAATAATGCTACTGCAACAATACTGCTGCAGCGGCTGATCAGCCCTTTTGGTATTGTCGAGATTGAGGATGACGGTAAAGTGACGGCCTTCAGAGAAAAGCCCCAGCTTCCGCACTGGATCAATGCCGGAGTTTATATACTTAACCGTTCCTGCATTGAGATGTTTCCGGATGTCGGCGATCATGAGACAGAAGTATTTCCTAATTTGACAAAAGAAGGGAAACTGTATGGGTATAAGCCTACCGGATTTAGAGGAACCGTTAACACTATAAAAGAAATGAATGAATTGATCAAAGAGCTGCCCAAATATTTCCCACAGCATCTTCTTGTAAATACCAAATAATGCTACTTCTTCTTAGCAGCAGGGGTGGCCGATTTAGTTGTTGTTTGGGCAGCTGGGGTAGCCACCTTTTTAGGTTTAAGGATGCCTCCTTGTGGTATTACATAGACAAAGCCGGCAGCAAAAATATCATTTTTGTTTTTATTGCCTGTTAGTATCACAAAATCATTTAAGCTTACCTTCGACCCCGAAGGCAGAGAAACTGCAACGACCTTAAAGTCCCTGTCTTTTAAAGTAATTAACTTATCCGAGATAGAAATGATTTGACCCCAGAGATAAGTTTTGGGTTGGTAGTTGGTAGTTGGTAGTAAAATAATTTTCTTGGCAATGAGTACCCCTGTTTCATCACTATCTCCCAAGGCCGAAATATAATCATCTTCTGCTAAACTTTTTTGAGAAAACTTTGTTTTCCCTTTCACTTTACTTTCGTAAACCGTATCTTGATTTATGGTAACCATCTTAGGTCCGGAATCAGCTGCCAAAGTTAGAGTAGTATCTGATTTCGACTGAACCTTTCCTACATAGGCTTTATTCGTTAGCCTGCGACCTATTTCTTGTTTTAATTTGGCGGCTTTTGATGCAATTTCTTTTTTGAGTTCCTCAAGTTTGGCCTTGATATCAGCAGAAGGAGTGGAATTTGCAGCATAGACAGTTCGTAGTTCGTAGTTCGTAGTTCGTAGAAAAATTGCAATTGCAATTAAGATAACTATGAACGATGAACTAATAACTAATAACTTTCTCACAGTTTCTCCTTTGAATAATACGCTGTACGTTCGACAGATCTGGAATCTCCTGTTGAATCAAAAACTGTGACATTAATTTTGTTTACGCCTTCATCTAAGCCTAAGACAGTAGAAAAGGAGCCATCCGGTTTTGATTCAATCACCAGATCTTTTGTTTCTGTTGAGATTAAAACTAAATTTGCCGGTCCGGTTTTGCCGGAAATAACTACCGACGGCGAATGAGTCAAACTATCTTGATCTGGCTGATCAAGGTCGATCTTTAAGCTTTTGGGAGGAGTAGTAACAGGTCCAGCCACAAAAAGACCTTTAGGTTTTTGATACTGGATATTTAAAATATAATGAAGCCCGCCCACAAATATTAAGCCTGCTAACAAAATCATGATTTGATAAAGGATAAATTGTTTGGTAGTAAGTTTTTTGTTTCTGAAGGAAAGAACCGGATCACTGGATTTCATCAGTAAAATCCATTTTAACATACTTGTCTCAATTTAAGGGATTGTCTACCTTTTGATTTTTTGTTAGTATCTTCCAGATGGATATCTATTGGTACGGACAGGCATGTTTTAAATTAAAGGGCAGAAATGCGACCATAGTTATAGATCCCTTTGATCCGGATTTCACCGGGCTTAAACCCCCTAAAGATTTGTCGGCTGATGTAGTTTTAACAACTCACGACCACCAGGATCACAACTTTGTTTCGGCAGTTACAGGTCTCCAAGACGTAAGACCCATGGTTTTTAACAAACCTGGTGAGTATGAAGTTTCTAAGGTAGTGATAACAGGCATAAGTAGCTTTCATGATAACTCCCAAGGTAGCGAGCGAGGGGTTAATACTATTTTTCATTTGCTTTTCGATAATCTAGACATTGTGCATTTGGGAGATTTGGGGCAAACTAGATTAACTGAGGAGCAGATTACAGAGGTAGGACAAACCGATATTTTACTTATTCCGGTTGGTTCTGTCTACACAATAGATGTCAAAGCTGCCTCAGATATCGTCTCCCAACTTGAACCAAAAATCATCATCCCGATGCATTACAAGATAGATGGATTAAAGTTTGAGCTTGAAGGGGCGGACGGTTTCTTAAAAGAAATGGGAGCAGAGGGAATTGTACCGCAGCCTAAGCTGTCTATTACTAAAGAAAAGCTACCGGAAGAGCCACAAGTAGTGGTGTTGAGTAAGAGTTAGTTTTTAAGTACCAATTTACAATTTTCAATCAAATCTCAATGTATTAATTTTCAAACATTGAAAACTGAAAA
>MFCP01000028.1:3973-8379 GCA_001776635.1 Candidatus Daviesbacteria bacterium RIFCSPHIGHO2_01_FULL_40_11
TATGGCGCAGCCAATAACCAAGCTTCCTCCACAAAATATAGAGGCCGAACAATCCCTTTTGGGGTCTCTGTTAATTGATAAAGACGCGATTGTCCGAATCTCTGAAATCTTACATTCCGGGAGCTTTTATAGAACCGAACAACACGGTTTCATCTTCGAAGCAATACAGAATTTGTTTGAAAGACGTGAACCAATAGATTTGGTGACTGTTACGGAAGAACTTAAGAGAAAGAGCGTTTATGACAAAATTGGGGGGGCTGCATATTTAACTTCTCTCATTAATATTGTGCCTACATCCGCCCATATCGAGCATTATGCCAAGATAATTCGGGATCATGCTTTGAGAAGAAACCTAATTATTCAAGCAACCGATTTGATCCAAAGGGCTTATGATGAGGGAGAGTCTGTGGAAGAGCTTTTGGAAACAGCTGAGGCCGGGATATTTTCTTTGTCGCAAAAACATATCAGCCGCAATTTTCTACCTATTAAAGACGCATTGACTGAGTCTTTTGATAGGTTAGATGAATTACAAAAATCTTCCGGGAAGCTCAGAGGTGTACCTACTGGCTTCAGAGACTTGGATTCCAAGCTTGCCGGCATGCAGAATTCAAACCTTTTGATCTTAGCTTCCCGTCCCGGGCAGGGTAAAACTTCAATGGCTTTAAATATTGCGCAATATGTGGCAGTTGTGGCAGGATTCTCAGTTGGGATTTTCTCTTTGGAGATGAGCCAAGAAGAGTTGGTGGATAGGCTCTTGATCGGGCAGGCAGATATAGATGCCTGGAAGTTAAAAACAGGGAGGTTGGACGAGAAGGATTTTGATAGGCTTTCTTTAGCAATGGGGGAGCTGGCAGAGGCGCCAATATTCATTGATGATACTCCAGGAATTTCTATTTCCGAGATAAGAACAAAAGCCCGAAGACTACAAATAGAACATGGGCTAAAGTTTTTGATTGTGGATTACCTGCAGTTAATCAAGGGGAGAAATTTGGAAAATAGGGTTCAGGAAGTTTCGGAAATTTCTCAAAATTTAAAGAATTTGGCAAGGGAATTAAAAATTCCGGTGCTGGCAATTTCTCAGCTGTCCCGGGCGGTTGAGCAACGGGGGACGAGAAAGCCTCAGCTGGCCGACCTGAGGGAATCGGGGGCGATTGAACAGGATGCGGATGTAGTGATGTTTATCTGGCGGGAAGACACTGAACATCCGGAACAAGTCACCTTGGATATCCAAAAACACAGAAATGGTCCGACCGGGGAAATAAAATTGATCTTCAGAGCTGACCGAACTAAGTTTTATGGCATGGAAAAAACCAGAGGCAGGTCTAAAGAAGAAACTAAAGAGCTGGCTGCAGCTGCATAGAGGTCAAATGTGCCGAGAGAGGGATATATTTATCGTATTTCTTTTTCGCGGTGGACTAACGTATAAATTTTCCTTTTTTCAGTTGCAAGGAGATCAAGGATTTTCATTACAAGTTTCTTTTTTCTTTCTAAACAAGGAAGATTTTCCTGGTAATAAATCCAATTTAACAGTTGTAAAGATTCTTTCTTAGAAAATTTTATTTCCCAAATAGGGACTCGGTTTGTTTTGGTATGTCTGTTGCATTGAAGTGATCCTTTAGTCCTTGAAAGTCTTTTTATTCCTTCATGAAGCCAATTAATATGAGCTTGGCTTGCTGATATAAACTTTACGTATACTCGTTGGTTTATATAATTGCGGCCTCGATAATTATTGTACTTGTCAATATATGTATATACACTACCATCTCCATCAAGATGTCCTCTTAAGAAATCTCGGAAGTATAGATTAGGGATTTTTATTTTGCCAATAGTATAAGTTTTAGCTGGAAATAAGCCTATTTTAAGCAACCAATGATAGAACTGAATATTGCTAAACTGAATTCTAAAACTTGGTTTTTTAGCATATCCATCGTTAACAGATTGAGCTATTTTGTTGTTTAATTTTAGACAAGTTTTAAAAGTTTTGAGCAAATCTTTGTCAGATGAGCGCATATTGATATGTCTTCCATCTTTTGATAAGTTACCATCAGTAGCAAGAAGCCCAACGATATATGCTAGTTCAGGAGACCATTTATAGTTCCGAGAGGGCAGTTTTGACTTTGGCATGTTAAAAGGTGCCGGAGGAGGGAGTTGAACCCACATGATCTTGCGATCGCGCGCTTTTGAGGCGCGTGCGTCTGCCATTCCGCCACTCCGGCTCCCACTAATTATATCAGCTTTCTTAAGCTGCCTCAAAGACTGGACAAGGTAGAAGTATTTGGGCTAAACTTACGCATATGAAGAAAAGCGTAAGACTCCCTGTACATGTTAAACCTGAGCGATATAAAATCATGCTCAGGCCTGATTTGAATGAGTTTACTTTTACCGGAGAGGAAACGATTTCTCTGTCTTTGGAAAAGCCCACCAACCAAATTACCCTTCATGCTGCTGAACTGGAAATAGAATCGTCTGAGTTTGTCCATACTGATAAGGAAACATGGGCTGGGAAGATTTCATATGATAAAAAGGCAGAAACAGCTACCTTTACTTTTCCTAAAAATATTCAAAAAGGTAAGGGACAACTTAAGCTTATTTTCAGAGGGATTCTGAATGATAAAATGCGGGGTTTTTACAGAAGCAGGTATGAAATTGATGGAAAACTTAGGCATTTAGCCACCACTCAATTTGAATCAACCGATGCTAGGCGGGCTTTTCCTTGTTTCGATGAACCCTCCCAGAAAGCTGTTTTTGATGTGACCTTAATGGTTCCTGCCAAGACTGTGGCCATTTCCAACACCATAAAATCTAACATTCGGGAACATGACAGCGGTTACAAAATAGTTGAATTTGCACCCACTCCCAAAATGTCTACCTATCTCCTCGCATTTATTGTGGGGGATTTTGAATATATTGAGGGTCGGACCCAAAATCAAGTCCTGGTCAGGGTGTTTACCACGCCCGGTAAAAAAGAGCAGGCCAGGTTTGCCCTGGATGTGGCCGGCAAATGCCTGGATTTCTATGATAACTATTTTGGTATTCTTTACCCCTTGCCGGTTTTGGACATGATTGCCATCCCTGATTTTGCCGCTGGGGCCATGGAGAATTGGGGAGCAGTGACTTACCGGGAATCGACTCTTTTAATTGACGAAGAAGCTTCTTCTACCGCCAACAAACAGTGGGTGGCTTTGGTGATTGCTCACGAGCTGGCCCACCAGTGGTTTGGGAATCTGGTAACGATGGAGTGGTGGACGCACCTTTGGTTAAATGAAGGCTTTGCTTCCTTTATTGAATATTTGGCTATCGATCACATTTTCCCGGATTGGGATATTTGGACCCAATTTGTAGCAACGGAAATGGCTGATGCTTTTTCGCTGGACTCTTTAAAAAATACCCATCCCATCGAAGTGGAAGTAGGCCATCCGGCAGAGATCTCCGAGATTTTTGATAAGGTTTCTTATGCCAAAGGGGCAGCGGTCCTTAGAATGCTTTGGCAATACTTAGGGGAGCGGGATTTTCAAAAGGGGTTGCAACACTATCTTAAAAAGCACTCCTTCGGGAATGCGGAGACCCTGGATTTGTGGTTGGCTTTGGAAGAGATTTCCGGTAAGCCTGTTGGAAGACTAATGAAAAATTGGACATCAAAGCCGGGGCATCCGGTCATAAGTGTAAAGTGTAAAGTTCAAAGTTCAAAGTTAGAACTCACGCAAAATAGATTTTTCTCCTCTCCAATTTCTAGAAAACAAACCAAAGATAATACTGTCTGGAATATACCGATAAGAGTTGGGAAAGAGCAGTTTTTGATGGGTGAAAAGAGCATTGATATTGTGAACAAAGGAGAAAAACTAAATGCCGGGGAAGTGTCTTTAGTCAGGGTGGATTATCCGAGGGATTATCTACATGGGCTGGAAGATTCTGTGAGAACCGGAAAATTATCTGCACCCGATAGATTAGGACTTATCAGAGATTCCTTTTCTCTGGCAGAGTCAGGGCAAAGTCCAACCACTTTAAGCTTGGAACTGGCCCAAAACTATGTAGATGAAGAAGATTACACTGTTTGGATTGAACTAACAGAAAAAGTATCACAACTTGACTCCCTTTTAGCTCTAGAGACTTATTATGATGGCTTTAAAAAATATGGCAGAAATATTTATAGGGGTGTAGCAGGGAAGTTAGGTTGGAAAGTCAAAAAAGGTGAAAAGCATACTAATTCACTTCTTCGGGGTCTAGTTTTAAACATGTTGGGAGGGTTTGGGGATCAGGAAACAATAAAAAAAGCCCAAAGTTTATTTTCCGAAGGAAAACAGTCCAACGGTTTATTTGGGAAAAAGATTGACCCAGACCTTAAAGGGGTAGTTTACAATTTGGTAGCGGAAAATGGTGGGAAAACAGAATTTGATACTTTAATAAAA
>MFCP01000028.1:8436-26498 GCA_001776635.1 Candidatus Daviesbacteria bacterium RIFCSPHIGHO2_01_FULL_40_11
AGGTTTAGAATCAAAACCCTACTCTCTAAAACTTTGGATTTTTCTATTTCCAAGCATGTCAGGTTTCAAAACAGTTTGCAAATTATTGCCTCAGTTTGGAGTAATCATAAGGGGAGATATTTAGCCTGGGAATTTGTAAAAAAGAATTGGAAGCTGCTTAAAGAAAGATATGCCGGAGGACACTATTTTACTAAGGTTTTCCAACCGGCAGGGCAGTTTACCAAAAAAGAAGATGCCAAAGATATTGAAAAATTTATGAAGATTAATCCGGTCCCGGAAGCCAAAAGAACTATCGCCCAGGCCATAGAGCAGATTTATTCTAATGCAGAGTGGTTAAAAAGGGATAAAGAAAAAATTAAGAAGTTTCTAGAAAAAATTAAGCTTTAGTTCTATCAGCTACTATTCTTGTTAATCCACTAATAAATAGAACGGCTCCTGATGTAGCTCCGAGTAGCATACCAGCGACCATTGCAAATGGTAATTTTGCTCCTTTTTCTAACCTGGTGCCTGTCATGCCCCAATTTTCTACTTTGTGGGCATGACGATAGTGCTCGACTGCGTTAGCGCGACTCTTGTTAGCAACTTCACGCCAGAAACTCGGATTATGTTCAGTCATGAGAGGTATAATATCACAAATCTGTCAGTAATTCCACTTTTATGATAAAATCCCAAAATGGCACTTAATGTAACTGATCTTAGGAATGGCACTTTTTATAAAGAGGGGAAGGATATACTGTTGGTTTTGACATACGAACATGTTAAGACAGGCAGAGGTTCTGGCAATATTAAACTTAAAGTCAGAAATATCAGGACCGGGTCAGTGACAGAAAAATCTTTTATCACCGGTGCGAGAGTTGATGAGGCTAATGTGGAAAAGAAAAAGGCCCAATTTCTTTACCGGGATGGGGATTCGCCAGCTGGCGAATTTAACTTCATGGATCCGGTCAGCTTTGAACAATTTTCTATTTCTTCAGGCGTCATCGGCGACCAGGCCAAGTATTTAAAAGATGGACTGGAAGTGATTTTAATTGTTTCGGAAGACGAAGCATTGGGTTTAGAGCTTCCGATGAGCTTAACTTATACCATATCAGAAACAGGGCCGGGAGAAAAAGGCAATACAGTTTCTAATGTGTTTAAAGAGGCAACTTTGGATAATGGTTTAGTGGTAAAAGTGCCGATGTTTATTGGAGTGGGGGGAAAGGTGAAAGTAGATACCAGGTCGGGGGAGTATATAGAGAGGGTGAAGTGAGTCGAAATGGCAGCTCGTCTGGCCGCAAAAAATCGTTCGCACGGTAGAGACTTGCTCACTTGTGCTGTTTTTGCGTCTACCATGGTTTCGAATCATTAAGTAACACTGCGCAAAACCAACAACATTTTTTGACTGGCTCAGACTTCGCTGCCCTTTATGTGTTATTATTATTTTTTATGGCTAAAAAAATTACTAAAGCTCTAATACCTGCTGCAGGCTTCGGAACCAGATTCTTGCCTCAGACCAAAGCCATGCCGAAGGAGATGCTGCCCATTGTAGATAAACCAGTTATCCAATATGTAGTAGAGGAGATAGTGGGTTCCGGTATAGACAATATTATTATTGTGACAGGTGCAACCAAGCGGGCAATTGAAGATCACTTTGATATGCCAAGCGAGGACCTGGTTCAAAATCTGGTAAATGGTAATAAAGAGAAAATCTTGGAGCAGATCAAACATATTTCTGAAATGGCAAACTTCATTTATATCAGGCAGAAAGGGCCTTATGGTAATGGTACACCGGTTCTTTCTGGGCAGTCGGTGATCGAAGACGAGCCTTTCGCAGCTATCTGGGGAGATGAGTTTATCTTGGCCGAGCCACCCAGGCTGAAGCAGATGATTGATGTTTATGAGAAATATGGCGGCATGGTCATTTCCGGAGTCAGGATAGAAAAGAAGGAGGACTTAAGCCGCTACGGTATTGCAGATCTTGAGCCGGTGGAAGGCAATGTTTACAAGATTAAATCAATTGTAGAAAAACCGGATCCTGACAAGGCTCCTTCCAACCTGGCCACTCACGGTGCCTATATTTTACCCCCAGAGATTTTTAGTGCTCTTAAGCGGCTGACCCCCGGGAAAAACGGTGAGATTTGGCTGGTTGATGCAATCAATTTACTTAAAAGCGAAGGAGTGCCGCTTTATGCCGTAGAAGTTCAAAACGGTAAGTATTATGATACAGGTAACAAGTTGGAGTATATGAAAACCGCAGTGGAGCTTGCAAGACTTCATCCTGAAATAGGTAAAGAGTTTTCTCGGTATCTTGAAGAATTAGTGGATAAATCTAAGAGCTAAAACTAAACCTGTGACAGAGGCCACTTGTGTTACAATTCCCCAGGGCATTTTTGCCTTCCCGTTAGTTTCGTGCCCAAATTTATAAAATGTCGAAAATGGCGGGAATTTCCAGTTAAACAGCAAATATGGCATTTGTAAAATATCCCAGGATTCGGACATAAAGATACAAGCCAGAAGATATAAGGGGTCAGTAGCATTACCAAAAAGAAGAAAAGTTAGACCTACTCCAAGGCTCAAGTCAGCAGAGGATTGAAGGAGTAGTATTACCTTACTTTTTTTCTTCCAGCCAATCCCGAAATCCCAATGGGGTACCAAATCCGCAATTGGGTGAGAGATAGCAGAAAGGGTGATACCTAAAGCAGGGTTGGGGACTGACGCGGCAATAGCTCCTCCTATTAGTGCATGTGCGGTTGCGGTCACAACTATCCAGTATACGCCCTTTGTCAATTTGATTCAAACTCTCGGGTATGGTAACCTCAAGCATATGATTCCGGTACTTTTTTCTATTGGCAGTTTATCGGTTTCTTCATATGGCGTTTTTTTGGCGCTGGGGATTTGCTTTGGCATATTTTTGGTATGGAGGCTCTGCCGTGCTTGGGATCTGGATGAAGAAAAAATTTTAGATCTAACTGTACTTACTTTCATTGGTGGACTAGTTGGTGCAAGAGCTTATTTTGTAATTTTGAACCTGCAATATTTTATCTCTCCACTAAATTTGATTTTGATTAATAAAGTCCCGGGACTTAACTTTTGGGGAGGTATCTTGGGTGGATGGCTTACTCTATATTTTGCTGCCAGGCGTTTTAAGATGGATTTTTGGCAACTTGCAGATATTGCTTTAGTAGGAATGATTGGGGGATTGATTTTATCAGATGTAGGATGCTTTTTTGGGGGATGTAACATTGGTATACCTTCAAGCGCGTTTTTCGGAGTTACTATGGTGGGCAGTTTAGGGAAAAGATGGCCCATTCAACTAATTGAAAGCTTACTTTTGAGCATAAGTTTAGTAAAAATTTGGTCGGAGGCTACACATTTTCATCAAAGAGGGAAAATTGCAAGTCTGGGATTCATTTATATAGGCATTATTAAACTTATGCTTGATCCTCTCAAACAAGATCATTCAGGGAGAATTTTTTCTCTAAGCTTCGTTCTTTTAGGGTTAACTATTTATTATAAAGTCACAAAGCAAAACCCGATAAAACATTTGAAGATTTTTGGTAATTTTTTAGTAAAGTTTATTGTTGACTCGGAGGTTAGAAAAAGAGTTGTACAAATTGTATATAAAAGTTGGTATAATCAAAAGACGATCATTGGTTGGAAACTGCGAAATTTGAAGAAGTTATTACGGAGGTTCAATGTTAAATTTTCCTAAAGAAACTCTTAAATTTATTAAAAAATACTTACGGCGGCAACAAAAAGAGGTGGACAAGAACTTAAAGGAGGTGAGCGAGGATGATCCTGTCAAGAGTCCTGCTTTGGCTGAAAGCTCAGAACCAGGGACCGATTCCTATATTGCCGATACTCATGCAAAATCCGTAGTTTTGGAAAAGCAGTTAAAAGATACTAAAACCAGCATTAAAGCAGCGCTTCTAAAAATTAAAAATGGAGTTTACGGTAAGTGTGAAAAATGCGGTAAGCAGATTGGAATCGGCAGACTCTTGGCTATGCCCATAGCCCAATATTGTGTTTCCTGTTCCAACAAGATTTCTAAGAGAAAGTAGCTCTCGCTACTCATTCTTTCGATTAGGATTTACGGTAAAATTAACTCTTAAATTAATCTTTATGCCAAGGTAAGCGGGCATTCGGATTCTTCCAAAAATTAGCAAGATATAGGGCACAAACAAACCCCCCTGCTAAAAAGGCCCAACTATTCATCCCTACTAAATTTGCATCCCAAGGCCAAGAAAAAGTTCCGGTTTGGGCAGCAATACCTAAAACAAACAGGGCAATAATGATATTGATAAAAGACCAAATAACATTTAACTCTGGTGGCGAAACCCTTTTAAATGGTGTCATATGGCTTTGCCCGGTAATTCCTTTAACTAAGTGGGGAATTCCGTTCCATGCAAAAAATCCTGCAAAAAAATACCAAAGTAATTCCATTTTTCTCACCTCCGATCTTTTATATTATTTAAATAATGATGGACACAAATAGGATGAATTGTCAAATAATCAAGAAAGATGAAATTGTCTTTATTCTTTGCTCCAGTGAATTTTGTTCCATACTCTCTCGTGGAGATAATATAGAATCATTCCGGTAATAATAGAAATAATTGCAATTGAGAAAGTAAGATCAAGCCTTCTGGTGTAGAAGAAAACTATGCTGGAGCCAGAAATTAATTTTAGGAATTCATAAGTTACCGTCTTTATTATAGAGCGATTGTTATGTTCGTAAAACTTCATTCATTTATGTTATTATGAGGAAGTAACCATTGTAAAGAATTAAATTTAAGTAGCCTCTAGTTGTACTTGAAATAAAACCCATAGTGTGGTATGATGTGGTATGATAAGGTAATCTTATGGCACTAGAAAACAATCTAAATCTGCCAATAGAGGTGAAAGCAAAAATTTTTACCTCTGAGACTGATGATTGGCTGCCTTATGTGGCTAGAGCTATTGTAGAGGATAAAAAATCTTGTTTGGTTCAAGGTGGAGATGCTGGAATGTATGTAATCATAGGAGGAGTTTTTGCTGGGGAGCGTGACAGTTCGGTTTTAAGATTAATAAATAGACAAAAAGGAAGAGACGAGGCTGAGTCAATTGCTATTATGGTTCCACAACCAGAAATGCCTTCTCTAGCTGCTGAATCTTATAGAGATAGAATTAGAAAAGTAGTAACTGCTTTGGATAATGAATATTTTGGATTAATTGTACCTGCTTCGGAAGGGATACCTGATTGGCTTAGTTCTTACGATCGACTACATCGCGTTCGGGAAAAACTAGTGCTTTGGGGCGATAAAGGTGGGGATTGTCCTGTAGCTAAGTTGTATCCTTATATAAGAAATAAATATAGATTGCAGACTGAGGACTTTTTTATTATTGGCACTTCTGCAAATTTACACAAAGAGAAAGCAAATTCCTATTTTAATCCTGCTTACGAACAGTTAGGCGATAAAGAAGGCTTAGCGTATGCAGTTATGGATCCAGATGAAGATAAATATTCGAAAGGTTCGGTTACGATTCTTTCTGCTTTACCTCTGACTCGAGGGCGGGATAGAATTCTTGTTGTTAGGGAAAGCCGTAGTGCGGATGAGATGATAGCTAAAGCACCACAGATTAGCAGGATGACTCAATTAGGATGGTTACGTTATTCTCTTAGTGTTAAGGCTCAGCTTGGAAGAGAGTCTTTAATCGGAAGAATAAGAGGGTATAATATAGGTAATGCCGCTTGAGAGTCTTTCATTGCTACTACTCGCAATTATTTTCGTTTTATGTGTTATTTATATTATCTTCGTAATTTTTAAAAAAAATTCCGTTCGTCTTTCGCAATTATCCTATCAAAACAGATTGTTAAAAGCTTTGAGGAGTTTAGATATGACTGCTCTTTCAACAACAGAACCTATTCCACTATGTCAGGCTGTTGTTGATGTTGTAAATAAAGAATTAGGATATTTTTATGCCTCGGTTGCTTTGATAGATGAAAAGACAAATCTTGTCAGAAGAGTTGCTGTTACTACCAATCCTCAAATGGCCGAAGTACTCAAAATATTACCCGTAGCTTATCGTGAACAAACGATCCCTTTAACTATGAAGGATAACCTCATTATCAAGGCGATTAATGAAAAGAAAAGTTTTCATACTAATAATATGCATGATATTCAGATTGGCATCTTAACACCAGAGACTTCCAGGCATATCCAGGTTTCTCTAAATTTAAAATCTTTATTTGTTTACCCCATTTTTGTTAAAAACAAGGTAACTGGAGTGATGAGTTATGGGACTACTATCGGAAAGGAAAAATTTTCCAGTTTTGAATTTGATATTATGGAAGAATTTACAAAAGATGTGGCTCGTGTATTAGAAAATGCTTGGTTGTATCTCAATCTTAGAGAAACTTCTCATGAACTCCAGCGAGCAAATGAAAAACTAAGGCAACTGGATCATCTTAAAGATGATTTTGTGTCAGTTGCTTCCCATGAACTCAGGACACCGATGACAGCCATCCGTTCTTATGCCTGGATGGCTTTGCATCGCTCGGATGTCCCTTTATCTAAAACCATGGAGAAATATATTGCCAGGATTCTAATCTCCACCGAGCGCTTGATAAATTTAGTTAATGATATGTTGAATGTTTCCCGGATTGAATCAGGCAGAATTGAGATTAACCCAGAGCCGGTTGACCTGTTGTCACTTGCAAAAGATATTGCTGATGAGCTCTACTTTTCAAAATCTCCGGAGAAAAAAGTGGAGTTCGTGGTACTGGAAAAACCGATCCCTAAAGTGCTGGCTGACCCGGATAAACTTAGGCAGATATTCCTTAATTTAGTGGGGAATTCTTTGAAATTTACCCCCACGGGGGGGAAAATTGTTTTTGACTTTTTTACCGATGGCAAGGTGGTAGAAACTTCTGTTTCTGATAATGGGGTAGGGATGTCAAAAGAAGACCTGTCTAAATTATTCAGTAAATTCGGCAGGTTAGATAATTCTTATACGGCGGCCGCCACCTCCGGAGGGACCGGTTTGGGGCTTTATATCTCAAAAAATCTAGTAGAGCTAATGCATGGTAAGATTTGGGCGGATTCGGAAGGATTAAGTAAAGGTGCTAAATTTACAGTTTCCCTGCCTGTTGCCACAGCAGAAATTCTCAAAAATATTGAAAGTTACAAGGTTAAGCCAAAAGGTGAGGTTAAAGGCTTGGAGCCGGTAGCAATATGATACAATCAAAACTATGGATAACCAACAAAAGAGGGTATTGATTGTAGAAGATGATCAGTTCCTTCGGGAGTTTTATCAGGAGCTGCTGACGGCAGAAGGGTATTTTGTAGATGCAGCATCGGACGGAGAAATTGCCTTAACGAAATTACGTAGTAATGAATATAACCTGGTGCTTTTGGATCTTATGCTTCCTAAAAAAGATGGTGTTCAAGTACTCCGGGATTTAAAAGTTAGCCCTCCTAAATCATCTCAGATCAACATACTTGTTTTAACCAACCTGGGACAGGATTTGGTGGTTAAGGAATGTTTTGATTTAGGAGCAGACGGCTATTTAATAAAATCTGCTCTAAATCCTGACCAGGTACTTACAGAGGTAAAAAGTTATTTAGATAAAACCCAATAATTTTTGTGGAATTTTCTCAAGCTATTCGGAAGATATATGAAGATGAATTTCTTTCGGTCTTAGATAAACCCCCGGGGTTGGTAGTAGATAGGGCGGAAACCACCAGAGGCGAAACTTTAATGGATTGGTTGCGGAGTTACTATGAAGAAAAAGAGTATCATAGTAAAGATATACCCGAGAGGATGGGAGTGGTTCATAGGCTGGATAAGGATACCTCAGGTATTTTATTAGTTGCAAAAACTCAAAAAGCTTTTGAGAATCTACAAACTCAATTTCAGGAAAGGTTAGTACAAAAAGAATATTTGGCGTTGGTGCATGGCCATGTAATAGAAAGCGGTAGAGTGGAAGGTAGCATTGGCCGTAACCCCGGCAACAGGGAGAAGTTTACTGTTTTAGAATCGGGAAAGGAGGCAGTGACTGAATATGAACCAATAGAAAGGTTCAAAGTTCAAAGTGCAAGTTTAAAAGTTTGGTTTTCAGATTTCAACAATATTCAACTACGCAAGCTGGAAAGGCAAAATTATGGGGAGTTTACTCTGCTTAGGTGTAAACCTAAAACTGGACGTACCCATCAAATTAGGGTACATTTAAAATATATAAATCACGCAATAGTCTCGGATGAAAAGTATGCTGGACGCAAAGTCTTTCGATTGGATAAAAGGTGGTGTCCCAGAATATTTTTGCATGCTGCAAAGATCAGGTTTAGACACCCGGTGACAGGTGAGTGGATGGAGCTAGAAAGTCCATTGCCGGAGGATCTTAAGAAAGCTCTCGATCGTTTAAAAGTAGTCGTGGAGTCCAAAAAATATGGATAATATCTTTATACAACTTGCCATAATCTTAGGTCTATCATCAGCCCTTGGGTTTATCACGTATAAGCTTAAGTTGCCGCTTTTAATTGCCTATCTTTTAGTAGGGTTACTGATAGCATTTGTAGGTTTTTTTGATGTGGGTACTTCTTTTGCCTTGTCGTTCCTACCGGAAATCGGTATCGCATTTTTGCTTTTTTTAGTGGGAATGGAACTGGATCTGCGCGAGATAAGAAGTTTTGGTAAACCAATAATCATAGCAGGGATATTGCAGATTTTTGTTACCACGATTTTGGGTACCTTTATCAGTCAAAGCTTTGGATTTAGTTTGGTGGAATCTATTTATTTAGGTGTTGGGCTTTCTTTTTCTTCAACAATTGTGGTAATTAAGCTACTTTTTGAGAAAAAGGATCTGAGATCTTTGTACGGAAAACTATCAATAGGAATATTACTTTTAGAAGACCTTTTAGCGGTTGTAATTTTGCTGGGATTTACTTCCACCACCTCAGTTTTAGGCACCGGTTTAACTGCTGCGTTTCCTATTTTAGCATTTATGGGTAAAGTTTTACTACTTTTCAGCATTTCGCTAATCGCCAGCCACTATATATTGGGAACCCTGTTTAGGGCCATTTCGCAGTCAACAGAACTGTTATTTTTGACCGCATTGGCTTGGTGTTTTGTTTTTATATCTTTTTCTGTTGTTTTGGGTTTTTCTGTTGTGATTGGAGCATTTTTGGCAGGTGTTGCTCTGGCTTCTTCTCCTTATCATTATCAAATTCAGGGCAAGGTTAAGCCAATGAGAGATTTTTTTGTGGCGCTTTTTTTTGTGTATCTTGGAACTAAAGTAGACTTTGCACATATCAATCAAACTTATTTGCTAATCCTGGTTTTTACCGCTTATGCGGTTGTAGTTAAACCGGCTATTTTTACACTACTGCTTGGTACTCTGGGATTTAGAAAACACACTATGTTCCACACGGCAATAAATTTATCTCAAATATCAGAATTTTCTTTGATTATCCTCTTGGTAGGTTTAAATGAGGGATTGGTTAGTCAGCAAGCTTTGACGGTAATCGCAAGTAGCGGAGTTTTGTCGATTATCATATCATCTCTGATGATATCTAAATCGAATAAAATCTATAGATTAGCTGCTACTTGGGTAGGTTTCTTTGAAAGAAAAAACATCTCTTATGTTGACAGTTTAAAATCTGCCGAGCTTGAAGATCATGTAGCGGTTATTGGCGCTCACAGGGTAGGGGGGGAAATAGTCAGGTTTTTGAAAAGAGAGAAACACCCGATAGTGGTCTTGGATTTTAACCCCCACCAGGTTGAAATATTACTCGCAGAGGGAATACCGGTAATTTATGGGGACATGTCCGATCCGGAAGTTTTGGATATTCTTAATTTGGATACGGCAAAAATGATTATCTCAACTACGCCTGATCTTGAAGCTAATAAAACCTTACTTGAGGATCTAAAATTAAGGAAGATAAATACGCCGGTTATAGTGAGGGCGGAGAGTGTTAAGGAGGCCCAAAGTTTGTATAAAAGGGGAGCGGATTTAGTGGTGCTTCCGGAAGTGATGGCAGGAGATTTGTTGCTGGATATCTTGAAGGATCATTTAAACGAAAAGAGCTATTTTAAAGACCGGCCCAGAATAGAACTGGAAAAACTCTCCCGCAAAATCCTATCCTGGGGATGAATATTTTTCTATTTCTTCATTATTCGTGTATGCAGCGTCAGTGCGCGCTGCACATCTAATTCCGGTTTACCTTCTGCTCCAGAGACCATAATTTTGGAAGTATATCATTTTGCTTTGGATTGTCAATCTATCGGCAAGCAATTTGTTCACACGATTACTATGACCGTAGCATTTTTATGAGTACGAGGCATGCAGTTTGGATTTGCATACCTCATATACTCATAAGGTTACTATTCTTAAACAACTAAACAACCGGTGCGCTTCCACCTGGTTCACCCATCGGTGAGGAAGGTGCGGCCGGAGGACAAGTACAAGCTGATTCTCCCTGTCCACAAGTAACACAATTACCAGCTGAAGCAGCGTTTCCGCATGTCATACATTTTTCTTCCTGTTGTGGTGTTGGTTGTGATGCGGGTTCTGAGACCGGTGCTGCAGCAGGCGGAGATACAGGTTCTGCCATGGGTGCAGTTGGTTCTGCCGCAGGTGCAGTTGTTGGCTCAGATGGAGCCGTGTCACCTGGATTATTATTATTTTGATCGTCCATTAAATAATCACCCCCTCTTTAACATTTACTTTAACTGTAAACCAGTTGCCAGGTCAAGTCCTATTTGGGTAAACTGTATATATGCCTTCAAAGTTAGTTTCGACAAAGGAGAGATCTGCCCTTAAAAAAAACGGTTGGAAAGACATTCAGTACAAAGCCAAAATGAAAAAGAGAAGCAAACTTGCGCTTTTGATATTGGCACTCCTGGTTGGATTTCTTATAGTATCGTGGGTAATCCAACTAACCCAAAGCCTTTTCAGTCCTTGGAAATTATCCCCAGATCAGGAGAGAAGTTATGTTTGGGATGCGCAGTTTAATATCAATCTGCTTTTGCGCGGGAGTAACATATCAGTACTTTCCTATCATCCGAAAGAGGAGCGTATAGTAATCATCAATATTCCTGACGAGACCTTCCTGAATGTTCCTTACGGATTTGGGCTTTGGCAGCTCCGCGCCGTTTATGAACTTGGTGAATCTCAAAAGGACAGTGGAGGGAATAAGTTGTTGGTGGAAACACTCACAAATTTTCTTGCCATCCCTATTGATGGATTTTTGGATTTTAGTACCCTGGAGCCGAATAAATCTGCTTCGGAAATTGTAGATATCTTGAAGGAAAATCCTTTTTCGGGTTTTAATCTTTTGTCTGGCTTAAAAACCGATTTGACCATATGGGAGTTACTTAGGCTCAAAGTTAGTGCGGGTAGTGTTAGATTTGATAAGATAAAGGAGCTCAGTCTCGATAAGATTAAGGTTTTAGACAGGGAAAATCTTCTTGATGGGACGCCTATTTATACGGCAGATCCTGTTAAATTAGATAGTGTTTTATCTGATTTAGCTGATCCTGTGATTACTTCGGAACACAAAAGCATTGCAGTTTTAAATGCCACTGGACAAGCGCAACTTGCGCAAAAAGCTGCCAGGTTGATAACAAATTTAGGAGGTAATGTAATTATCACGACTAATGCAAGCCAAAAGCTTAAAAAAACACAAGTGGTAGGTTTGGAGTCGGCTACTTTGAAAAGACTCAAGCAAATATTTGGCTCAGATGATAAAATTGGTCCTACGGATGAAGATTCGATCTCTTCCCGGGCCCAAATAAATTTGCTACTGGGAGAAGACTACTTAAGTAGAAATTAAAGAGCAATCAAACTATCTATGATCTTGTGGCTTATACTTTTTTTACTAATCATTGGGATCTCGTTTATTTTGGCATTCAGGTCAATGAAAGATTATCAGGAGATTCCTAAAGCTTCAAAAGTAGAATATGGTTTATTCTTGATACGTCGCACAGACAGCTTTGATGCGGGTGTCCTCGGTTCTATTGGAAAATTTATGCTTGATAATAGTCTAATAATTTCTTTAGAGCGACTTTTTAAAGGTAATAAAGCCGCCCTGACCATATTTGGTCCAAAAGAGATCCTGAATAGATTTAGTGCTAGTTTGAGTCTTTTAGAGCTGGAGGACTATATCCTTGACTGCCAAACAGAAGATCTTTCTATCTGGGAAGTAGGTGTAAAAGAAAATACCGGGCCAAATTTGGACGATCAAAATAATATTTTTGCGAATCTCTCACAGATGGGGGACGAGGACCAGTTCTTTTGGCAAGTAATACTTGGTTCCAGGAAAGAAAAAGATAATATATCTTTTCAAACTCAAATTCGTGCTGTAGTTTATTCCAAAGACCCATCCAGAAAAAAAATACTGACATCGCTGCTTCAAGGGTTAAAGCTGGGGAAACTTGCAAAAATCCCAAAACCATTCTCCACAGAGCAGATGATGGACTTTTTCAGATCAAGAAGTTTGAGTAAAGATAGCAATGGTCCGATTTTAGATAGTGTGGGAGTAATGCGACTTTTGAAAGTTTAAGCCTCTTGTTCTTCTTCGGTTTCTTCCGAATCTTCGTCATCGGATGTTCTATCCAAAGAGGTTAAGATAGGGGTTCTGATACTAGAATTAGAGTATTCCAAAAACGATGGTTGATTTTTAAATTTTTTGCTTCGGAAGGTTTCTTTAATAATGACTGATAAACTATTTACCCTGATAGATTTTATAAAAATTTCGTATTTATTGCCTCCTTTAGACAAACGAAGTAGGTGATGGTTGATATCATCCGGTAAAACCCCCAGATAATCTCCATTTGAATCAACGATGGTGATCTTCCTGTTTTTAACTTCCATTTCTACTTTCATTCCACAAAAAACCTGAGACAGCTTTTGAGGTTCAGCCACTTTTAAAAGATTAACCATTTTAGTTTTACCGGGTTCTTGTAAAAATAGGGATGGGGAAAGTTTACTGTGACAATTTGAGCCCAGATTTTGACCATTGGACTTAAAGGCCTTCATGATCTTTAAGTTTTTTAGGGCAATAGGATTGTAAGGATCAACTTTTAAAACTTGCGAGTAGTACTTTTTGGCCAAATTAGACTTACCAAGTTCCATGTAAGCTTTGGCTTGACGATTGAGTGCATCAACATTTTGTGGGTCAAGTTTCATTATTTTTCTGTTGATCTTTACGGCTTCTTCCCATCTGGAATCTAAGGCTGCATCTATAGCTTTATGGTAAAGGCTGGAGAATAGAGGAGAATCATCCATTTAACTTAGGAAGTATAGATAGAAAGTAAGATGGTTGTCAATGTTTCGTACTTTGTTTGCCTGATTCATTTTGTCCCAGTTGTTAAACTGCATTTTTCGTGGTATGGTCAAAATATGATAACTGCTGCTGATCTTGGAAAACTAGTACAAACTTTTCCTACCAAGGAAGAACTAAAACAGGAATTAGAAAAGGTTAGGGAAGAAACTGCAAGTAAAGATGATTTAAGGCAAGCTATGACTGTGTTGGATAAGGTCCTAAAAGAAGTTTTAGCTATGAGGCAGGAGCAAACGATGCATGTAGAAGATCACAGAAGAATAAACGATAGGTTTGAAGCAATTGAAAAAGTCCCTCCAGTGGCCCCCCACATTTGACTGGATAATTTCTGAGTTTCGAAGTTAGCTCTTGAAATAATTGGATACGGTTTCTTGTGGTAAAGGCTGGATTATTGCGGACGAGGGAATTACTTCAGCTATTCCCAAGCCCAGAACAAGACCCTCATAAACATACCTTTTTATTTCCTCGTCAACAATAAATTCTTGAAAAAGAGAACGAGGAACAGTATGTACCATACTGCTTAGAAGGAGAGGATTATTAGGTAGACCTGCCTCTTTTCTTCCCATTAGTATACCTGCTGTCCATATGCCTATTGTTCCTACCCACCTTCGTTCTGTTTGTTCCGGCCGTTCACTTGTTGTTTGTTCTTGTGACAGGGCGGAAATTCCCTCTTGAACAAGCAAGTGGAGATATTCCGAAAAGTCAGTTATACCTCCAATTCTCCGGTAGAAATCAGCCACAGGTGTTGGTTTAAGTTGTTCACCTTCACTCATAGTGGCTAATTATATCTTAACCCCCTTTATATTGCAAAAATAAGTCTTAACAGCTAATATCTATAACATCCATGTCAGGTCATTCAAAGTGGTCTACAATCAAAAGACAAAAAGGGGCGGCGGATATAAAGCGGGGGCAAACCTTTACCAAAATTGCCAATGCCATTACTATTGCAGTGAAGATGGGAAGTTCCGGAGATCCGGAATCTAATCCAAGGCTCAGGGTGGCTATGGATGCGGCAAAAGCTGTCAATATGCCCAAAGAAAACGTTAATCGGGCAATTGACAGGGGGTTAGGTAGATTACCGGGTCAAACACTAGAAGAGGTGATTTATGAGGGTTTTGGACCCGGCAAAGTCGCCTTTTTGGTGGAAGGTGTAACTGATAATAAACTTCGGACCCTTCAGGAAATTAGAAATATCTTTGAAAGAGGTGGAGGCAGCATGGGCGGACAGGGAAGCGTGGCGTATATGTTTGATAGGAGTGGGGAAATAAGGGTAAAGGGTAAAGCCGCCGAAGGCGAGGCTCACCAAGGGCGGGGTGGAAGTACGGAAGAGGAAATGCTGGAGCTGATAGACTTGGGAGCAAAAGACGTAGAAGACTATATTGAGGATAATATGCAAAAGTATTTAGTATATACGCAGAGCTCAGAATTAAATACTATGGGTAATAAAATTACTCAAGCAGGGTATGGGGTAGAATCACAAGAGCTGGTATACAAACCAAATACTTTGGTTCCGGTAAACGATCCAGAAACAGCGAAAAGGGTGTTAGATTTTGCAGAAAAACTAGAGGAGTTAGATGATGTGCAAAAAGTCTATGCAAATTTTGACATACCGGATGAATTGATGAGTAGTCTGTAAAAATTATGATAATACTTGGAATTGATCCCGGGACAGCTACAACCGGTTATGGAGTTATAAAAATCCCTGATGATATCTTAAGTAGGGAATTTAAATATGATATTGAACTGATCTCTTATGGAAATATCAGCACCCCTAAAGACAGGTTGATGCAAGATCGTTTAAACATGATACACAGCGAGCTTACCCAGGTAATTAAAAAATACCAGCCTGACCAAATGGTTTGCGAGATGTTATTTTTTGGAGCCAATACCAGGACTGCCATTATGGTGGGCCAGGCTAGGGGAGTTATCATGCTAACAGCGTCCCAACATAAAATTCCATTTCAAGATTATACGGGTTTACAAGTGAAACTGATGGTGGCAGGTTCAGGCCGGGCTGATAAAACCGAAGTCCATGACGGAGTCAGGAAATTTTTGGGAACGCCCGGAAGGAGAAGGAATAGACTTAAGGTAAATTGGAAAGGCGGACATTTGGATGATGCAACTGATGCTTTGGCAATAGCTATTTGCCATGTATTAAAAATGGCAGCGAAGTAATGGGGTAGAGTAATGAACCTATATATAAACAAACGTCATAAAATAATCATTAACACAGCTATATTAACTATAGGACTTCTTTCAACACAACTAGTTGATTTTAATTTACGATTTCGCTTTTTGGCAGGCCTAGCGGTTCTTTCATACGCTCTTTCACTCTGGTCTTTATGGGAAGGATTAAATACTACCAAGGCTTTTGTGTTGATGATTTTACCAACCTTTTTTACGGTGGCTGTGGCCAGCTTTTATTTTTTACTCCCAGTACGATGGCTGACCAGGCTACCGGTTGCCTTAGCATTCGGTTTGACCTTCTATTTATTACTCCTTGCCCAGAATGTATTTAATGTGGCAAGTTTACGCACTATTCCTTTATACAGAGCCGCATCGACAGCGAGCTTCTTATTTACACTTCTTTCGGCTTTCTTTATCTATCATGTAATTTTTGCCTTTAATTTGCTATTTTTGTGGAATGGGTTGAGCGTTGCAGCAGTCAGTTTCTTGCTCATCTTGCAGGTACTTTGGTCCATTCAAATGGAGGATAGGATAGGAGCAGCAATAGTTGTACAGAGCTTTATACTAAGCCTGATCTTGGGAGAGATTGCCTTAAGCTTTTCATTTTGGCCCACACCTGTCACAATTTGGTCATTATCCTTATCATCTGCTATGTATGTACTGTTGGGTTTAACCACGCAAGAGTTAAGAGGCAGAATGAATAGGAGAGTAGTATGGGAGTATATAGGTCTTGGTGTGTCAGTGTTTTTAATTAGTTTTTTCTCAACATCGTGGACAGGGTAGAAAGGTTGGTTTAGAGCTTTCCAATAGTCTAATCTAAACATAAGTGGGGAAGAGGAGCGTGAAAAATTATCATATATTTCGTGAAAAGAATAATTGATATAGATTGATATAGACAGTAGGCACGAAGGTTGTAAGTTATAGGGTATTCTAGCTTCGTTTTCGTCACCTTTTGTGGATAAGTGCTAACTTGTCCTGAGCTTGCCGAAGGATGAATAATACCCGAACCTTTTGGGGTAGAGGCTTTTACCTATGCTACTCTGACTACTTTAACGAAATGAAGATCTATTAAATATTCTTCTATAAGTAATAGAACTCGTACCGCCTCATTTATCCTCCAAGGGTAATCTTCCCTACATATTAACGTCGTACAATGTATCTTATGCGACGTCAAGGAAGAGGTTTTCCGGAGGAGACCCGATCCGGCCAGATTTGCATAAAATATATGTAAAATCTGACCGGTTTTTATAGTCTGTTTATTGTGCGTATTTCTTTACCTTTCCCATCGAAATTTTTTGTAAGTTAAAATTGCTAATTTTAAAATATATCAACTTTAGCTTTGGAGTTTTGGGAAGCCCTAAACCCTAGATGATCAGTTGGGCCGTTCGTTCCCCCAATCAGCCGTTTTTGGGGCATTGTAGGGGCTCGGAGATTTCAGATGAGATCGGATAAGATCAGAATATCAGTAGATCTAGAATGTCAGCTTGAAGTTCCTTTAAATCTCCAATTTTTTTTATGGAGTGTATTTATTCTTTTTGGATAGAATTTTATATTCTTCCAATAATTTAGAAGATTCATCAGATAACCTAGGATAAACAATTATCAAAGTTCTTAAATGAGAAATTACTTCATCATTGGAACCAATCGCTATTAGAAGAAATCTTTTAAGTTCCTTCTCGGAAAATCTTTTTGCAAAGCCCCCAGCTATATTTGCACTAACTGATTTAGCAGCTCTTTTAGCCTGGATTTCCAGGTCTCGTTCACTAAGTGGCAATTTCCCTAGTAACTCATAAAGCTTGGGTAAGTAGTCTGAGGGCTTCTTGGTACACATTTAGGTCCGTTATATCTTTTATCATTTCTCTTTAATCTTATCAGATTATCTGATATACCGGTTTTCAGATTTAATCTGATTTTATCTGATAACCCGATCTCTTGTCGTACAATATTGTAAGTTACTATTGACAAAACTATTAGTAATAGTCCACTATAAATACATAGCCCAAAAAATGGGAGATTTTTTAGAAAACTTCAAGAGCGATGCAAAAGGCTTGCTTCGCGATAAAAAAAACCTGATTAATATTCTCGTTTTGGGAATACTGATTTTAGCACTTCCTTTAGGGATAGATTTAATCCGTCGGCAGCAGTTACTTAAGTCCCGGGCCGCCGCTGAACCCATCGTTTTTGCAGGAGCCAATGTAGCTCAGAGAAACATTAATGGAAACATGGAATGGGTAATCTTAGACGCTACCAAAGGGATCTCTTTGGAATTTACTTCTCCCTTGGGCCCTCCGGCACCACCACCCACTGCTCCACCTCCTATTACACCTCCTCCGGTCACACCGCCTCCTGTGACTCCCCCGCCTGGGCAGGTTCCCGTTCCGCCTACCAACCCTGCTGCTTCTTGTCCTTCTCCGGGAACTACTGCCAGCATGAGCTGGACTGGCAGCAGTGGTGCCAGCCGTTATGATGTGTATGCTTTTGATACGGCATTTCCGGTGGACTGGCAGACGCCTTGTGGTTCAGGTGGCAGGGTGTTGTGCCGACAAGTCACAAGCGGCACATCTTTCTCTTTCACTA
>MFCP01000029.1 GCA_001776635.1 Candidatus Daviesbacteria bacterium RIFCSPHIGHO2_01_FULL_40_11
AGTGGTATATTAACCACCAGGGAACAGAGGCAGTCACTTATACTACTGTTACCAATTCCGGATGTGACGGATCCTCTACCACCATTACTCTGAATAACACTTCCACAGATGGCGGGAATAATGGTGCCTGCTGGTCCTGGCCTGTCCCGGTCAATCCTGTCATTAAAGGAAATACGGTTATTAAAGGCAACACCACCATCGGGCCAAATTAAAGTGAAGTTATCGCAATGTAGTATAACTACATTATTTTAAAAGAAGATGATAACAAAATTTATAGATTGATATAGATAGTCCTAGTTGCAAAGATCAGGTGAATCTGGCTAATATGACTAGTAAGATAAATTAATGGAAGATTTAAATTTCAACTTAAAAGATTTTGTGCATAATTATTCGAGCGTAGTGTTCAAAACAGGTCTTGTCTTGGTAATTCTTTCTACCCTTTTTCTCTTCTCCAACCTGACTACAGAATTTTATGACACCCCCAAGTTTTTGGTGCTTTTGATCTTTACAGGAGTGTTGCTGGTAATTTTAACCCTCAGATTTACCGTTGCCGGCAAAGTCACGCTTACGAGAACCCCCCTGGATATTCCCTTATTACTGCTTCTGGCAGTGGGAATTGTTTCTACTTTTCTTTCCGCATCTCCATATGTGGCTGTTTTGGGCAATCAATTAAGAATACACGGCAGTCTGGTAAGTTTAACTGTCTATATTTTGTTCTATTTTGTAATAGTTAATTATTTGAAAGGCGCTAGGGAAATTAAATGGATATTGGCGGTAAGTCTGATAGCCTCACAAATCCTGGCTACTGTCAGTTTACTCAGCTATGCCGGGGTGAAGATTTTACCTCCTGTCTGGACCCAGAGTTTAAACTTCACTCCCACAGGCTCAAGTTTCTCCACCACAGCAATTTTAGCACTACTTCTACCATTTATAGTCATACAGATTTTAACTGCCTCTAAACCTTTATTCATAATTCTTAATTCTTTATTCCTATTACTATCCGGGCTGGCTATTGCACTAACAGGTACATGGGCAACTTGGATTGGGGCCTTAGTCGGAGTAGCTTTGACCATTTTTATAAGTGATCTAAGAAACTTAAGAGACTTAAATAACTTAAGTAAAATTAGACTAATGAGTCTAATGGGTCTAATTGGTCCAATTGTCATTATTACCCTAGTCGTAGCACTTTCTTTCATCCCCCCGGTGGGTAAAGCTCAAAATCCGCTCTTCAGCCAGGCCCAAAACTTCCCTCGGGAGATCCAAATGGGATTTTTAACCTCATGGAAAGTATCAGCATCTGCCTTTCGGGATTCACCCTTTTGGGGAACAGGGCCGGCTACATATCTTTTTAATTTCACAAATTACAAACCAATTGAATTTAATTCGACCAAGTTCTGGAATTTAAGCTTTGACACGCCGTTTAATGAATATCTACAGGTTTTAGCCAACTTAGGTGGCATTGGCCTGTTGGCATTACTTTCCCTGACAGCTTTGTTTGCTTCTTCGGCGTATAAAACGTATAAGATCTATCTGACCTATAGGTCCGATTCGGAAAAAGAGAAACTAATCCTGGCTATCTCCGGTATAATCTTTTTTATAATATTGGCCCTGCATGCTTCAACTCTAGCGCTTTGGGTAATCGGTATTCTGATCTTAGCTTCCTTTATGGCGCTGAATCTGAAAGAAACTCCTGTATCAGATGGCCTTAAAGGCATGTTCCTTAAGGTTGCCGGCCTCTCCTCTGCTTCCTCTTCCACAGAAACCATCAAGGTAGACGCGCTGCCAGGAGTACTACTGGCGGCAATTTTAGCTTTTGTTCTTTTTGCAGGCTTTTTTGGAGGAAAATTTGTCCTAGCGGATTATCACCATAGGTTGGCCTTAAATGCAATCTCCCAAAATCAGGGCCTTGTCGCCTATAATGAATTAGTGGCGGCGGAAAAATTAAATCCGTACACCGACCTATATAGAACAAACCTGGCCCAGGTAAACTTTGCCCTGGCCAACGCTATAGCTTTAGCCAAAGGTCCAACCGAAGCTTCACCTACCGGGTCTTTAGCTGATCAAGATAAACAAAATATTCAAGTTTTACTTCAACAATCAATTAACGAAGGAAGAACTGCTGTTACCCTTTCTCCCAGATCCGCCATCAATTGGGAAGTTTTGGCGCTTCTCTACAGACAGATTGCCGGAGTTGCCCAAAATGCCCTGATTTTCTCCCTTGATTCATATGGCAGAGCTATTTTACAGGATCCATTAAATCCTGTTCTTAGGGTTAATGTCGGCGGCGTCTACTATGCCATCCAAAACTACGACTTAGCCATCAGGTTCTTCACGGATGCTATAAACTTAAAGCCTGATTTTGCCAATGCTTACTACAACTTATCTGTGGCCCTAAAAGAAAAAGGCGATTTAAATAACGCCCAAGCTTTAGCCGAAAAGGTGTTGACATTGGTAGACAAAGATTCACAGGATTATAAGGTAGTTAGTAATTATCTGTCCGATTTAAAGAATAAGCTCACGTCCCAGGCACAACCGCCTGCAGCTTCTACCAGTGGGGCCTTGCAAGAAGAGCAGTTACCAAAAGTAATAGACTTGCCTAAACCAGAAGAGATTGCCACTCCTGAAGCTATTCAGAAACCCGAAGTAAGTCCTACACCTACTCCAAGCGCTTCCCCAAGCCCCTCAGCTGCACCAACTCCCTAATAAACAACCTAAATGCTATAATTAAGTCTTCCGGGCCCTTGGTCTACCGGTACGACGTCTCCATGGCATGGAGAAGATAAGGGGTTCAATTCCCCTAGGGTCCACACTTCGTCCGTCTTAGGCGGACTACGCGTGGCAAGCCACCTAAGGCGAAGTGTGTTCCGCGAAGCTCGCTAGAGCGAAGTGGAACAACTCTATCCGGGCCTGTGGTTTAACGGCAGAACATAGCATTCGCATTGCTACGATCCGGGTTCAATTCCCGGCAGGTCCACTATTTCAAAATAGCCAACGGATTAAGAGCCACCCCTTTGTAATGTATCTCTAAATGCAAATGAGTCCCAGTTGATCTTCCTGTTGATCCCATTTGTCCTATTAGCTGCCCTCTTGAGATAGCCTGTCCAGGAGAAACATAAACATTAGAAAGGTGGGCATACAAAGAAGTATACCCATTGCCATGATCGATAACCACCCTGTTGCCATAGCCTGAGCCGTCAGGCCAACCTGCTACCACAACTGTACCGCCATCGGATGCCGCAATGCCGGGAGCGCTCCTATTGGCAATATCAATCCCGGGATGATACCAGGAGAAATATTGGCTTAAAGTACCACCTGCCGGCCAGATGAACTGACCGCCTCCCGGAGCTGTAAAAGCCGGAGAGGAAGGACCTTGAGCCAAATACTGAGGCTGAGGTTTAGGTTTAGGTGGTGCTTTAGTTTCCGGCGGCGTACCACCCGGAATAATTAAGAGTTGTCCGGCTTTTAAGCTTAAGTCATCCGGTACGTCATTGAAAGGATAATCCAAGATTGGTTGCTGCTCGGCAGAAAACTTCTTGGCTACAGATTCCAAGCTGTCACCGGATTTAACCGTGTATGAGACTCCACTCTCCGGCAAAATCTTTAAAATCTGTCCCGGCTTAATTGAATCCCCTTTTAAATCATTCTCCCATCTGATGGTATCGGAAGTTATACCAAACTTTTGGGCAATTGAAGATAGCGTATCATTATTCTCTACTTCATAATCAATAATTTCCGAGCGGGGTTTTTCGGAAATATTGGTACGAGGATCCTCCACACCAGAAATTACAGGACCGTTCGGAAAAGGCTCAAAAGCTTCGGCAAATCTTGGATCCGGCCCGCCTATACCCGGAAAAGTGGAAGAGATTAAACTTTGGCCTCCAAATACACCTGATGTTAAAATCCCGACCGATACCAAACCTAACATAGTCCCATGCCAAAACCTTTTCTGATGTACACCACGGCCGGTCATCAAAACATCTTTAACAAAGTTTTTAAGGCCTTCAAACTCACGGGACAAGTAAATTATCTTACGTTTAGAATACCAGACTAGGACACGGAGTAGCGCTCGAAAATCGTCGCGGATAGAATTCACGGATTATATTTTAACAGGACTAGTCAAGTTGGTCTAATTGGACCCTATTTAACATCCTTCAGTGTCTTTAAAAACTCTTCATTTGATTCTGCTTTGGCTAACCTCTCTAGGAAGATTTCTGTTCTCTCGTTCTCTCCTAAAATCCCGATCATTCTTCTTAAAATTATCACCTGCTTATACAAATCCTCCGGAAAAAGTAATTGTTCTTGTCTTGTGCCTGAAGCTTCTATATCGATTGACGGATAAATCCTTCTTTCGGAAAGCCTTCTGTCAAGGTGTAACTCCATGTTGCCTGTACCTTTAAACTCCTCGTAAATCAAATCATCCATTCGGGAACCTGTATCAACCAAAGCCGTACCAATAATAGTTAAACTACCGCCTTCTTCACAGTTTCTGGCGGCCCCAAAAAAGTGTTTGGGAGGGTATAGCGCCACCGGATCAAATCCGCCGGATAAGGTCCTGCCAGAGGGCGGTACGGATAAATTATATGCCCGACCCAAACGAGTAATGGAATCGAGGAGAATCACCACATCTTTTCCGGTCTCAACTAGTCTTTTAGCCCGCTCCAGGGCAATTTCTGCCGCGGTCGTCTGATTCTCTGCCGGCTCATCAAAATTACTGGCTATGACATCACCTTTGATGCTCCTTGAGATATCAGTGACCTCTTCCGGCCGCTCACCCACCAAAACCGCCATCAAAATGACGCCGGGGTGATTCTTGGCAACTCCTGTGGCAATATCTTTTAAGATGGTAGTTTTACCGGCCTTTGGGGGGGAAACAATCAAACCTCGTTGACCAAATCCAATTGGTGCCACCAAATCTATCACCCTTTGTGATAAGGGAGTTTTACCGGTTTCAAGTTTGAGGTGTTTGTTTGGGTAAATGGCAGTCAGATCTTCAAATTTAGGTCTTTTGACGGGCCTACCATCAGAAGAGATTAACTTATCAGCCTCTACGCCATTAACTTTATTCACCTGAAGTAATCCGAAATATCGCTCGGTTTCTTTTGGAGGCCTGGCCGCCCCTTCGACAAAATCGCCCACCCGGAGCCAAAACCTTCTAATCTGGCTGGCAGAAATATATACATCTGTATCAGAAGGTATATATTTAGGTCGGAGGAAGCCATGTCCTTCCGGCATGATGTCCAAAATTCCTGAAACATCTTCTGTCGGGACATCACGATCAGCATAATCCCGGTTACCGTTTTGATAACCACCGTTGCCATATCTAGGACGATAGCCGTAATTATCATTCCTTCCTCTGTCATCCCCGCGTAGGCGGGGATCCAATTCCGAACTAGACTTTTCTAATTGGATTCCTGCATTCGCAGGAATGACAGGAGAAATAGGCTCTCCCACTAACTCCTCAGCTGAGGAGCTTTCGGCCTTCAGACTCGCTTCGCTATCAGCTTTCAGATTTTCTGACGACTGACCCGCTTCGCGAGGCGCGCGGCTGATAGCTGATGGCTCTTTTGGTTTAAATGATTTTGTTACACGAGGCATAGTTAGAAATTTTCAAGCACCAACTACCAATTTTCAAACATTTGATTCATTAAGACATTGAAAATTCATTGTAAACTGAAAATTGAAAATTATATTTGAGGCTTACATTCCCCAGTAAACCATACTCCCTATTCTTTGTCAAGAGATTATGATCCGGCCTTGAATTGTCTGTCTTCCCAGATAAACTGCGGGTGATCCTCTAAATCCTTCTTAACTTGTCTGAACCTTCTCAACCCAAATCCTGCCGGAATAAAGGCTAATGCTGACCAAGCAAGTTCCGGTAAACCTGTTTTTGGAAGCTGTGTCACTGAAACACCGGCCACTTGTGGTTGAGCTGCAGCCAAAATCACCGTAGGTTGTTGTGGTTGTGATTGTGTCACAGTAACTGTTGATGAGCCTCCTTGAGCAGATGATGAAGAAGAAGAACTACCTCCGGTAGCTATTTGAAACTGTTGCTGCTCTTGAGCCTGACACAGCGCGTTAAAGTTAACATTCTGGCCTGCGGCAACAGTAATCTGGCTACCGTCAGGACAGTTTAAGGTAATATTCTGTGCTCCTTGAGGAGTTGGAACAGGTGTAGGTGTCGGTGTAGGAGTTGGAGTGGGTGTTGGAGTCGGTGTAGGTGTGGGTGTAGGTG
>MFCP01000030.1 GCA_001776635.1 Candidatus Daviesbacteria bacterium RIFCSPHIGHO2_01_FULL_40_11
ACGTTTATATTATACAGTTTAATTGAAAATTGTTGCTGTACTTTATTATGCATTTTTTAGTCCAAATAAATAAGCATATTCAGAGTTTAGACCGTCAGACAGAAATAATTTGAAAAATCCATCCAGTCTGTGCAAGATATCATTGGGGTCACTGCGAATGTGGTATACTTACCAGCAGTTATTCCTCCTGCTCATTAAACCTTCTGCCCGGAAGCCTGTCTAAAAGTAAAGCATGAAAGACTTTAGGGGTTTGGAAGCAGGCGATTTATTCCCTCAGTTTTATAGTTATTTGCTCCATTTAAAGACTTCTGCCTCTGTTGATTTACAAAATTCCCTGATTCCTGCATACCTGGCCTTAGGAATTATTCTATCCCTGCTGTTTTTTATCATCCGTAGGATTCTTCTTATAAAAAGGTCATTAAATGAGCTAAGTGTTTTATTGGAGCTTACCCCTCCGGCTATCACGGAAAAGACAGCTTATACCACCCAACAGCTTTTTTCGGTTATCCACGATTTGGGAAAAACCAAAAGCTTTAAGGATAAATTATTCGGCAAAAAGACCGTATTTTCCTTTGAGATATCATCAACCCAAAACCAGGGCATCAGATATCTGATAAGAACTACTCCTTCGGAGGTAAGCAACGTTAAAAGAAGCCTGTTGTCATATCTTCCCCACATAAGCGTTAAAACGGTTAATGAGTATTTGCCTCAAAATGCAGGTAAATTAAAAAACTTCAATACAAAAATAATTGAGTTTAAATTAAAAAGGCATTTTGCCTATTCTTTGCAGCGGCAGGATACTTTAGAAGAGCATGATCCTGTGGCATATATCACGGGAGCTATGACTAAATTATCTCCCGGTGAGCTGATCTCTTTTCAGATAGTTTTGTCACCCACCACAAGAGGTGAAACCGGCACCTTATCAAAAATGATCCTGAATAATGAGAATGTTTTAGGATATTTAAACAGGTTTCAGTTTCCCTTAATTTTTGCTCCTGTAACTATTCTTTTTAAGATAATAAGCAAGATTCTTAATGTCTTGGGCAGCCAAATCCAGTGGGCATTAACAGAACTAACAAGCGGCGGTAATATCAGATCCACTTATGCTTACCACACAGACTACCAAAGCCAGCTAAGGCAAGCTCAATTCAGACCTGCAAGGATACTTAGCTCATTTGAACAGCTTGCTGTCCAGTCAATCCAAGGGAAAATTGACCAGCCGTTATTTGAATCGTCCGTCAGGTTACTGATAATTGTTAAGGACAAAAATGAGCTGAAGGAGAGAATAAAGGGTTTTACTTCATCCCTGGCCATATTTGCGGTGCCGAAATACCAGTCGCTTAATAAAAAATACAATTTTCCTCCCGTAATTGCAGATAAAGTCAGGCTGTTAAATTTTAAAAAGAGGTTGTTATCGTTAATTTTTAATAACAGCCCATCAATTCTGTCCGTTTCGGAAGTAGCCGATTTATACCACTTCCCGTTTTCAAGGGTTACCCGGACGGAAAATATAGTTAAGGTTTACTCCAAAGAGCTTCCGGCTCCCTTATCCTTAAAAAAAGAGAATAGCCCGGATGTGGTGTTTGGCAAAAATAACTACGGAGGGACAGCAACCGATATAGGACTGACCAAAGAAGAAAGGGTCAGGCACATGTATATTATCGGGGCAACGGGGACGGGAAAAACCACCATGATTCTAAAAATGGCAGATCAGGATATAAAAAACGGCAAGGGGGTGGCAGTAATAGATCCTCACGGGGATTTGGCGGAAAGCCTGCTCTCCTGCATTCCCGATAAAAGAAAAGACGATTTAATCTATTTTAACCCTGATGATATTAAATACCCGATTGGTGTAAATCTTTTGGAGCTGACCCCGGGGCTGGATGAAGATGACCAGCTAAGGGAAAAAGAGCTGATTACCGAAAGTGTCATCTCTTTATTTAGGAAAATCTTCTCGGAGGTCTGGTCTGCCCATGCCCACCGACTGGAATATACCTTAAGGAACACCATCCAGACAGCCCTAACTTTAGAAGATCCCACATTATTTACCATCTATGAGCTTTTAACCAACCCTGACTTTCAGAAAAAAGTTACACCCTACTTAAAAGACGAGCACTTAAAAAATTTCTGGAAGCATGAATTCGGCAAAGCAGGTGATTTCCAAAAGGTAAAAATGATCGGCCCCATTACCTCCAGAGTCGGCCGGTTTTTATTCTCTCCCTCTGCCAAAAGGATTTTGGAGCAAAAAAGATCTACCATTAATTTTGATAAGATTCTAGATAATGGAAAAATTCTAATCTGCAATTTATCCAAAGGAAAACTGGGTGAGGATACCTCGGAAGTTTTGGGAATTATGATACTTACCAAAATCCAGCTGGCAGCCTTAAAACGGGCAAGGACGGAAGCCAAAAACAGGACCCCGTTTTACCTGTATGTTGACGAGTTCCAGAATTTTGCCACCCCTTCTTTTATCCAGATGTTATCGGAAGCCAGAAAATACGGCATTAATTTAGTCATGGCCGAGCAGTCAACCTCCCAGCAAAAAGACAGGAATTTAGTCAATGTTGTTTTAGCCAATGTGGGAACGGTAATATCTTTCAGGAGCGCCAACCCGGATGATGAAAAGTTAATGCTTCCCCAATTTCGGCCGTATGTTGAGCAGGGAGAAATTGCCAACCTGCCCTCGTTTAAGTTTTATATAAAAATTGCTGCCATTAACCCTGAAGAATCTTTCTCAGGAGAAACAGTACCCGTAAGCATCAAGGTTGATAAGAAAAAAGTTGAAGAGCTTATCAAATCATCAAGAGATAATTTTGCCATAGTATATAGAGCCCCCGAGGTTGTTAAAAAGCCAGATGAAAATACTGGAGAAGAGGATAACAATTACGGGAAAAATGAAGATGAGTATGGGTCTGTGGGTACTCTAACCTAAGTTAAAAATCCTGTACGCCGACGTACAGGAAAATTGCCCAAAATTGAAGTTAAAAAGTAAAAAAGTCATACCTATATATTCTATTAATAATTATATTAAGGGGTATTAAAAAACAAAATGAAGAAAACAAAACAGAAACAAAAACAAATTAAAAAACATACAGAAAATCAGGAAGAAGAAATCACAGAACAACAACACAACATACACACTTATCTATACAAATTCCGATTCCTAAACAGAGAACATATACAAACACTTCTAAACCATAAATCCAGAACATATGTAATCGATTGGCTAAACGACCTAACTAAAAGAAAATACTTAAAACGTTACTATACTGAAAAAATGAAATTGGCAGGACTGCCTGCAATTTACTCATTATGGTTAAAGGGTAGGAAGTATTTGAAGAAGTTAAGGGATAAAGAAGGTCATAAAGAATTTAAACTCTCCCAGCTAAACAGGGTTTACAGGGAACATACAACATCTATGGCATTTAAGATAAAGTGCATGTCTGTTGCAGAAATTTATCTTTCTTTGATGAGACTGACTAAAAATAGCAATGCAAATCTTAACTTCTTTACCAAAGTAGATCTAAAAGGAATGAAGTATCTTATTAGGCCTGAACCGGATGCTTATTTTGCAATTGAAGAAAAAGATAAAAATATTAAAAGATATTTCCTGGATTTAGTTGATATTTATCTTCCCCAGGATGATCTTGAAGCAAGGATAAGGCGTTACATAAATTATTTTAAGAAGGATTATTGGCAGGATAATACCGGCCACCCTTTCCCTGAAATAATTATGATAGTTTCTAATAACTCCTTAAAAACTTCTCTTAATAATTTCATTGCAGAAAGGCTTGATGAGGAATTAGTAGGTATGAATTTTTATTTATCAACCAGGCAGGAAATAAAACAACAAGGAATAAATAGGCAGGTTTTACATAAGGTGGAATAAAAAATTAGAAAAAATTATACCAGTTTTATGTCATTCGGTATGAAGGATAACCTTTGGTTAGCAAAGTCGAGCCATTTTTTCAGCGTCTCTTCCTCGGGTTGGGGGCTTTTAAGGCTTAAATGATAATGGGTAGTGCGCCCTTCTTCCCGCTTTGCCACAATACCTGCGTCAACTGCTTTTTGTAAGTAATTCACAAACGTTTGTCTGGCCAGCTTTCCTTTACTGTATTTAAAGAGATTTTTAAATTGTAACTGTGACCGTTTTATCAGCGGCCTTAAAATGGATTTTATTTGGCTGTCAAGATCCTGCCTTTCCAGAAACTCATTTCTTTTTGCCTCCAAGCTGGTTTTAACCACCGAAATCATAGATAACACCAAGGCTTCCTGTACAAAGGCAACAAAGTGATTTAAATTCCTTCTTTCCAAAGAGTACAACAAATACTTGTAGTATCTTTCTTTCTGCTTGTGGTAGTAATACGCGGTGCTGTAGAGATTCTTTTGGTTGATCCCGAGGTCCCGAAACAAAATATGCTCAAGAACCCGACAGACCCGTTTATTGCCGTTATTGAACGGGTGAAGCGCGTACAGGCTGGTATGAAAAAGGGCAATTGCGGTTATGCCCGGGTTTTCCTTTAATTGGGTGATTAATTCCTCTACGCCTTTTTCAATTTCTTTATACGGAGCAGGGATATATGTTCCTACCCTAATCGTATCATTATCCCGCCAGTTACCTGATTTATAGATGGTAAAATCCGGCAGATACTCTGCAAATACATCAAGTCCCCGGCTTAAGCTTCGGTGAATCCCGCGGATTAAATCAGGCGTCAGGTCAGCAGTTGCGATTGGAGACTGGTTTAAACTCCGGAAGGTTTTGGCAATATTGAAAAACTCCAGCTTCTCGTAATCTTTCCTTGTCAGTTTCTGCTTAGCTTTGAGTTTATCGCTGATGAACGTGTACTCTTCGTTGGCCAGAATAACATCATATACGTCCTGAGCCTCCTGCAGGGTTAAGGATGAATTCTCTGCTTTGGAGATGGCAAATGATGCTAAAAGCTCATTTCTGCTGATAAGGTTTCTTTCAGTATCCGGATTTAGAAATACCTGTTCATATTCTTCCAACTGGGTATCTATTTTTGTAATCTCTTCGTCTCTAAAGGGCAATAGATCCGGCGTAAAGATAAACTGGGAAAGAAATGTATGGGCAAATGGCCTTTTTGTTGTTGTGTTATTCATAGAATATCAGTCTAAAACTAGTCTAGTAATTAGTCTAATTATTAGTCTAGTTAAACTATAACAAATAGTATTCATAAAGTCAAATATATACCGCCTATTTAATCCGGAAAAAGGTAAAAATAAACAAGTTTGTTACTCTGTAATAAAAACCTGCCGCCGGGGATCACCAGCGGCAGGTCTAAACTTAATATTGAGGTTCGTGAAGTTTTTTGATTACCGATAAAGGTTGGAGCTCAAAATACAAATCCCTCTCAACTTTTAAACCGTAGGGCCCTTCCACCCATTTAAGCTCCGAAAGGGTAAAATACCCCAGCTCGTTATAGTCTCCCACCACATAGCCAAAGAATTTGTCTTTCCCGTCAAATTCTATCCCGTACCAGTACCATTTTGTCATTGGCAGAAAGAATTTGCAGATAACCATTGGATCTTTGTCATTTTCTGCTTTATACAGCTCTGGCAGCTTTTCAGCTAGATATTTTGGCATCAGATTCATCTCTCTCACCCCCTTCCCTGGCTTTTCCCTAGAAAATATTTATTCCAGGAAGCAGCCTGCCTGCTACCTATACCTGAAGTTTTTTAGCGGGTGAGTTTTGCAAGGGCGAAGCAACGACTTCGTTCATCTTGACCCTTGCAAAATGAGGGGTGCAACCCCTATATACTCAATTCTTTTGTACTACTAAAA
>MFCP01000031.1:0-738 GCA_001776635.1 Candidatus Daviesbacteria bacterium RIFCSPHIGHO2_01_FULL_40_11
AGTCCCAGTGCTCCTATGACATCATCCGCGGAATTATATGTTCCCTCCGGAAGATTTTTCATAAACCACTGCTTATCTTCTGCCGAAAAATCCGACAATTCATTGCACTCCTTCGCTAGTTCTTCCTTGGTAGCGGGATATGTTTGATGTTGTTTGAAATGATCTATAGCACCTTTTATATTTTGCAAAATACTCACCCCCTTTTCTTTTAACCTATTTTTATACTAAAAGTCATTTATTTTCAGTGATATTTATCACGATTTGAGAGTTTAAAAAGTTAAAGATCTATTTTCCTGATCCTGATGTTTTTGGGGGTGACTTCAACTAATTCCGTATCATCTATATACTCAATGGCATTTTCCAGGCTCATGATTTTGGGAGTATTAAAATGTTCCGAGGTGCCTTCTCCGCTTGAGCGGTGGTTGGTCTGCTGTTTTTCCTTACAGACATTAATACTGATGTCGTCTCCCCGGGAATTGCTGCCAATTACCTGGCCTTTATAAACATTTAACCCGGGTCCAACAAAAAGTGTTCCTCTGTCTTGGGCGCCGATTAAGGCATAGAGCTTGGTATTTCCCGATTCATGTACCACCAGCGACCCCTGGGCCCTTTCAAATCGTTGATTCGAATCTGCCCTATATTCAAAAAATGAGCTGCTGATAATGCCTAAACCTTTAGTGTCTGTAATAAACTGGCTTCTGTAGCCAAAAAATTCCTTAGTGGCCACTAAAAACTCCA
>MFCP01000031.1:755-6556 GCA_001776635.1 Candidatus Daviesbacteria bacterium RIFCSPHIGHO2_01_FULL_40_11
CCGGATAGTTCTTCCGGCACCTCAATAGCCACCTTTTCGTATGGGGTCATCAGCTTACCGTTTTCCGTTTTTTCGATAACCTGCGGTTTACCCACCTCAAATTCATAACTCTCCCTGCGCAGACGCTCAATTAATATTGCTAGATGCAACTCTCCCCTACCGCTGACTACTAAATCCCCGGATGGACCATCTTCTACTTTCAAAGCCACATCGGCTTCCGCTGCTTTATATAACCTTTCCCGAATCTGCCTGGCGGTTTTAAACTCACCCTCAAGTCCGGCAAAGGGGGAAGTGTTAGCCCCAAAGCGCATACGGACAGTTGATTCTTCTATATCCAAAACCGGCAGGGCAATCGGGTTGACCGAGTCGGCAATGGTTTCACCGATGGTAATATCCGGAATTCCGGACAGGGCAATAATGTCTCCGGCGTGGGCTTCTTTTATATCAATTCGCTCCAGTCCTTCAAAACCCAACAGAGATGTCAACCTAAACTTTTTGATTACTCCGTCCCGGTTTATGTGGGCAATTTCCTGCCCGGCTTTTATAGTTCCGCTATGAACCCTACCTGTAGCAATTCTGCCTTTAAAATTGTCATAAATAGTATTGGTAATTAAAACCTGCAGCGGTTTGTCCGAAAAGGCTTCCGGCGGCGGAATATGTTCCAAAATGGCATCAAAAACCGGAGCTATATCATCCATTTTGGAAAGGTCCGATTCTAATCCTGCTTTACCGTGTTTTCCGGAAGAATAAATTGTCGGGAAATAAGCAGCATCTTCATCTGCCCCCAATTCCATAAATAAATCAAAAGTTTTATTAATAACATAGTTAATTCTGGCATCAGGCTTATCTATTTTATTAATTACCACAATAACTTTATGTCCCATCTCCAAGGCTTTCTTTAAAACAAATCTGGTTTGCGGCATCGGGCCTTCTTTGGCATCAATTAAAAGTAGAACTCCATCAGCCATTTTTAAAACCCGTTCCACTTCCCCGCCAAAGTCAGCATGCCCAGGGGTATCAATAATATTGATCTTGGTACCATTCCAATTGACTGAGGCATTTTTGGAGAAAATAGTAATCCCCCGTTCTTTTTCCAGGTCGTTAGAATCCATAATCAGCTCGGAAGTGTCTGTAAACTGCTTTCCCAGCTTGGTTTTGGATTGGCGGAGCAGGGCATCTACCAAAGTAGTTTTGCCGTGGTCAACATGAGCGATAATAGCAACATTTCGAATGTCTGTCATAGTTGTTTACCGACTAAAAAACCCCGCCATGGCGGGGTCCATTAAGCAGATGCGCGTATCATACCATTTTGAACCCAGAATGACAACTGTGTCTAAACTTGTTAGAATATACAAATGATGGGCCGGTAGCTCAGCGGTAGAGCAATGGACTCTTAATCCATTGGCCGTGGGTCCGAATCCCACCCGGCTCACCAGCAAAGGACTCTCGACTATGAACGATCCCTACCAGCTCACAAGACAACCCCTCTTGCCCGCTCTGGCGGGGGGTGAATTATCCTGTAGTTTTGCTTTCTACAGCCTGTTTTGTTATACTTATTTATTGTGGAAAAACAACTCAATACTAAACGTATTTGTCCTAATATTACTAAGGATCAAGAACGAACATTAACCCAACTTGAAACCGCCCTTTCTAAACCTCTCTCTGTTCCGGTGACCTGGAAATCGATTGAACAACGAATTGTTTATAAAGGCCGCTATCGGGTCCAAGCATTTAAAGATTTTGAAGTTACTAATGAATATAGTCTTGAGGAAAAGAGACTTTTAAGAAAATTAGTCGTAGCTCGTCTTTACCAAGGGTTAATGGATACACCAGCAGAGGTAGCAGCACAAAGTGTAATCAATAGATATTCCACACCACCAAAGCCTGAACCCAGCATGTGAAAGAAAGAATAGAATTGTGTTAAGAAGTTAAGAATGAGATACTATTGGTCCTTACGGGCGTCTATGGTAACCATCTCCGGAAGATTTTAATTCATTGCGTTTTTTTAGGGCATCTCGGACATCCTGGTTTGCCTTCAACTCAGCTTCTATTTGTTTCTTTGTCTCCTCATATTGCAAAACAGTCCTTCGTACATCATATAATTCTGCTTCAACCGGTGCTATATGTTCTTTATATAAAGCATCTCTTAATTTAATAAGCTTTCCTTGAGTTTCAATACAAGGTGCAACGCTTGCAGAATTTTCTGCTAAAGCAGCTCGTAGTTCTTCATCTAACCTTCGCTCCTGATGTGGTAAATCTTCTTTTCTCTCTGACATAGCAGGAAATATATCAAACTCATCCTCAAATTGCAATTTTTGTAAATTTTGAAGATATATAATAAACTGAAGTTGTGACCAGATTAATTACTGTTTCTGAGAATTTGCTTAAAGATATCCTCCCCCAATACGTTATCCCTTGACTAATACTATAAGTTCTGGTAAAATCTGGCGCTTATATGCCTAAACCAGAATGCGTAACTGAAGAAATAGGTGGACTCACGTCTGAAGCTTTAAGTGAGGAAAACCGAAGATTACGACGACAAAATTTTGCCTTAGCTGAAAAACTGGAGAGATTAAGTAATAATGTGAATGCGCTCGTACATGATCTCAGGAATCCTCTGACAGTAATTATTGGACATGCCCAATCATCTCGTCTTACGGAGGGATTGGATCTAAATATAACAAGAAGTTTTGATGTAATAGAAGAAAGAGCCAAAAAGGCTAATTCAATTGTCAGCGACACAGTTGAATCGATTATTAGGCTTAAGGAACCAAAACCAGAAGTTATAGTAGCTGCAGATTTCCTCCAGTTTGTAGTTGACGATAATACTCAGTTAATGAAAACCGCCGGAGTGCAATTGGTTTTTTTAGTTCCGAAGGAACCGATAAGAATTTATGCCGATCCCCAGAAATTATCACGCGTCTATAACACTCTGATATTAAATGCTTGTCATGCGGTGGAAGGCTGCAAGAACAAAAGAGTGATTATAAAAACCGCGACTGCAAAAGAAAATTTCATAGTATATTTGGAAGATAGCGGTAAAGGCATGTCTCCTGAGACCCAGGCCAAGTGCATGAATCCCGGCTTTAGCACCAAAAAAGGCACCCCTTTTCAAAGTACCGGAATGGGATTATCAATAGCTTTGGAGACTATGAAAGAGGCCGGCGGAAACTTGTGGCTGGTCAAAAACGAGGTTGGCGTGGGATCCATATTCGCTGCCTCCTTGCCTATCTATAGAAATTAACCTTTCAAAACTTTGGTATACTCTTAAATGTTCATGACCATTTATAACTCCCTTTCCGGAAAATTGGAAGAATTTAAACCCCTAAAGGACAAAAAGGTCACTATTTATGTCTGTGGTATTACCCCCTATGACACCACCCACTTAGGCCATGCTTTTACTTATATCTCTTTTGACGTACTTATCAGGTACTTAAGGTTTCTGGGATTTAATGTTTCTTATGCCCAAAATGTCACGGATGTAAACGACCGGGACCATGATATCTTAGATAGGGCCAAGGAACAGCATGTTTCCTGGAAAAAATTAGCTGATTTTTGGACCAGGAAATTCCTGAATGACATGCATGCTCTAAACTGGATTCATCCCCACCATTTCGCGAAAGCCTCAAGACACACCCACCACATGGTTGACTTAATCCGGGAGCTGCTAGATAAAAAATTAGCGTACCAGAAAAACGGTAGCGTTTACTTAGATACAGCAAAATTCCCGGACTATGGTAAGTTATCAAAACTTAAGACAGATGAAATGTTCAAAGTTTCTAGAGACTTTGAGGAGGATTTACAATGTCCGGAAAAGAGGCACCCCTTAGATGTTACCCTGTGGAGAGCCTCCACCCCAGATCAACCCAAACATATCCCTTCTTTTAACAGCCCATTTGGAAAAGGCAGACCTGGCTGGCATATAGAGTGCTCTGCCATGAGCATGGAATATTTAGGGGATCAAATAGATATTCACGGAGGAGGGATTGACCTAAAATTTCCTCACCACGAAGCCGAGATTGCCCAGAGCGAGGGAGCAACCGGAAAAATCCCCTTTGTTCGGTACTGGCTGCATACCGGAACTGTCCATTATCTGGGCAAGAAGATGTCCAAATCTGAAGGCAACTTAGAACTGGTTTCCGATATCCTTAAAAAATATTCTCCCAATGCCATCCGATGGCTGCTGCTTTCCCACCACTTCAGCAAGTCTTGGGAATATGAGGAAAAAGATTTGATCCAGGCCCAAAAAAATGTAAATCTGGTCGAAAATGCGATTAAATATGCTAACGAACTAACGAATAACGATCATGCGATAAACACTTTTACCCAAATCCTGGACCAAAACCTGGACACTCCCAAAGCCTTAGATTTTTTACTTAAAATGACAAAACGCAGTGCCAAAGGATTAGAAAATCTCTACACCAGTCTAGGATTCAGTTTGAAAAAGAGTAAACTATAAATTACAGTGATAAATCGGAAAATTCTCATTCTGTGTTTAGTTATCATTTCTGCGGCGTTTTTTCTAATACTTTTTCAGATCAAAACCCCTAGTAAAGTAGCTCCCACCATTGTTTTTATTGGTGATTCAATGACAGAATATTTAGGTAATTTCGATGAGCTGCGGAAATACTTGAAACACTACTACCCTGATAAAAAGTTCTTACTTTTAAATTATGGCTTCAGCTCCACAAATATATTATCCGTGCCGGAAAGATTAACTAATGAAAGTACTCACTCGGGAAGAATCTTCCAGGCAATTAATGACATACCTTTTGACCTTGTTCTTATAGAATCCTTTGGTCACAACCCTCTATCAGGGTATCCATTAAAAGAAGGCCTAAAATTACAAACAGAAGCGCTGGATAAAGCAGTTGCAACTATCACTCAAAAGCATCCTAAATCAAGCATAATATTCATGACCACTATTGCTCCTAATAGGGAAAGATACGGTGAAGGAGTGGTGAATTTAACTACCGAAGAAAGGGGGAAATGGGCAGAGGAAAGGTCTTCTTATATAGAAAACCATATTAGATATGCAAAGTCGCATAATATTCCCTTAATAAATATTTACCAAAAGTCCTTGGATAAAAACGGTAGCGGCAACGTTGATTATGTGAATTCTAATGATTTTATTCACCCCTCCCCCACTGGGGTTTATTTTATCAGTGAAGAAATTGCTAAGTTTTTATACCAGAATCATTTCTTTTAAGCCGGAATTCGAACGAATTTCAGTACCCCAAATATTTCAGAACTCAACTAGCTTAATTATTTAAGTGTTATCCAATAACGTTTTTTTCGGGGATGGTTTTGACCATTATCAACAATATTTTCCAAAATACCTCCGTTAGCCTCGATTATCTTGCATGAACCAATATTTGTATCATCACAAGTGACAAGGATTCTGGATATTCCTAACTTTTTTGCCTCAAGTAATGCGAGTTTAAGTATTTCTTTACCATACCCCATCTTTCGTTTGGAAGGACGAATCCAGTAACCAATATGTCCACCTACTTTGAGCAAATGGTCTGTCAACTCGTGGCGGATATTAACACGGCCAATGAGTTCCTCATTGTCAATAAGCCATAATTCTGTAGCAGGCACCCAACCTTCGGGTAAATTCAACCCTTTTGCTTCGCTGCGGATACTTTTTACAAATTCTTCAAAAGGCTCATCTTTTTTAGGTTTTTTGAGAGTAGTGATCCCAACCTCATCTTTTCCTTCCTCAACTGCTTTCAGATAGCTTTGTTTATATTTAACGGAAGGCAATAATATCTTCATAATCTGATTATACAACTACCTCA
>MFCP01000032.1:0-965 GCA_001776635.1 Candidatus Daviesbacteria bacterium RIFCSPHIGHO2_01_FULL_40_11
ACAGGAAAAGTTCCATTAGGTTATCTCATGCAACATGGATATGCCATTAAAGATGGAGAAAATTTTGACAAGATGAAAAAAGCCTGGGATTTAATGCTAACAGGAACTAAAAGTTTGGCAGAGATGGCTAAAATTATGAATGAGTGGGGTCTTAGAAAAATTATAGCCGGAAAAGAATATTACCTAAGAGCCCAAACAGTTGATAGATTCTTCCGTTGCAAATTTTATGCAGGTTTCCTTACCTCAACTAAATATCCGGATGAGGTAAAAGGTCAACACGAGGCTATGATTACAGAAGAACAATTTTATAGGGTTCAATCAATTATTGATGGCAGGAACAGATCTGGAATGAGTATTGGTAAAAGATTTAAAGACAATCCAGATTTCCCACTTAGAAAAACTATCAAATGTGGTAAGTGTGGAGGGGTTTTATCTGGGGGTTGGAGTAAAGGCAGATCAAAAAAGTATGCTTACTATATTTGCAAAAATCGCTGTGGAGCTCCATCTATTAAAGTTCAACTATTAAGCGACTCATTAATTGAATTTCTCCGTAGCATTACTCCTCCCAAAGAAAAGTTAGAACTATTCTTGATGCTTCTTAGGATGAATTTCAATCAAAATATAGCCTTACTTAGGACAAAAAGAGAGAAAGCAGAACAAGAAATAACCAAGTTTAAACAAATGAAAATAACACTGGGCTATAAGAATTTACAAGGAACCTTTACGGATGAAGACTTTCAGCAACAAAAGAAGGCTATTGATAAGGATGTTAAAGCTTTGGAGATGGTTTTAGGTAGAACTATATATGACCAATATACTTACGAGGAGGTGGCTAAATTTATGAGAGAGAAGTTTAGTGACCTAGGTACAACTTATCTCAAATCGAATCCTGGCGAGGCTAGAGTACTACTTGGTTCGATATGTCCCACTGGGCTGTCCTGGCAGTATTCCGGCTTATCGAACCA
>MFCP01000032.1:980-22346 GCA_001776635.1 Candidatus Daviesbacteria bacterium RIFCSPHIGHO2_01_FULL_40_11
GTATCAAGCTATTCTTGATGTTCGAACTGACGATTTTGCATTGAGTACCGCGTACGGGAGTCGAACCCGTGATTTTCGGGATGAGAACCCGATGTCCTAGGCCACTAGACGAACGCGGCTCGCACGAACCAAATTATATCAGATTCCTTGACCATAAATCACTCATCTGGTACGCTGGAAGGTGTTATGGAGCAAACTGCCAAACCTAAAAAGACTCTTCACTTAAAAATTATCCTTATTACCGTTTTGGCAGTATTTCTACCATACATCTTAGGACTGCTTGTTCACCCGACACCAATGCTTTATTTTTTTGCAGCTATAGTTAGCGCAATTTTATCTGCAGTTACCTTGTTCTGGATTTTAAAACCATTAGGTATTCTTATTAAAAGCACAAGAGATTTTTCTGACGGTAAGCTCAATCTCAGAACTGATATAAGATCGGGCGATGAATTTGAAGATGTAGGAAATTCGTTCAACCTAATGGCAGATAAACTCTCTAAAACAATCCAAACCCTTGAGAGTGATCGGGCAATTGCCATTTCAGAGAAGAATAAATTTAATGAAATTCTCTCTTCAATAATAGACGGTATCATAGCTTTAGATTCTAATAAGAATGTTATATTTCTAAATAAGGCTTCGGAGGAATTGATAAACTATAGGGAGGCAGAAGTTCGTGGAAAACCAATAGATCAAATTATTCATCTATTTTCTGGTACTGATGAGATTCTACCGAAAACCTACTGCATGACGAGTTTTAATCAAACCGCGAAACTTATCGGCAAAGAGGGCAAGCAAACAAAAGTAAATTTGACCACATCTCAAGTCGGCGGTACCGTACAAACAAACATGAGTTGTATTCTTACGCTGCACGACTTATCTAATGAAGAAGAATTGGAACAAATGAAGCTGGATTTTGTGTCTATGGCATCTCATGAACTAAAAACACCTCTTACAAACATCGTCGGTTACTTATCTGTATTTCTTAACGAGAATAAAAACAGTGTCTCAAAAGAAAGCTTTGATCTTCTAAACAAAGCATTTACAGCCGCTCAACAACTCCAGACCTTAATTGCGAACCTATTGAATGTTAATAAGATAGAAAGGGAACAGCTATCCGTCTCTCCAGAACCGGTCGATTACTTTGTTATACTTTCTAAGACAGTTGAAGATTTAAGAAGTCAAGCTAATCAAAAAGGTATTGTACTTGTTCTAATTCCTCCCACTCAGAATTTACCAAAAGTGCTTGCTGACCCCTTGCGGTTAGGCGAGGTTATCACAAATCTTTTGTCAAACGCCATAAACTATACAAGTCCGGGAGGGAAAGTAGAAATTGCTACAGAAGTTTTCCCTACGGAACTCAAAACTGCTATTTCCGATACTGGCGTCGGTATACCCCAAGAAGCATTACCACATCTTTTTAGTAAATTCTTTAGGGTTTCGAATCAGTTACAGAAGACAAGCAAAGGAACAGGTTTAGGTTTATATATTGCCAAATCAATTATTGAAAAACTGCATGGTAAAATTTGGGTTGAGTCAGAAGTAGGAAAAGGAAGTAAATTTTCCTTTACCCTACCCCTTATAATCCAAAGCAAAGGTATTTTAGATCACGATAAGTTTGTTTCAGAAGCTTTGCAATCAGGGACTTTAAATTATTGACCCACTAATATACAATAAAATAAATCAATGGGACCAACACCGAAAAAAATTTTACTTGTTGAGGATGAAGATTTTATAAGAGAACTATACACGAGGCAGCTTACCAAAGCAGGCTTTGCGGTTAAAAGTGCAATTGACGGACAATCTGGTTTAGATACATTAAAAACCGAGCAATTCGATCTACTTCTTTTGGATATAATGCTTCCGGGAATGAATGGTTTACAGTTACTTCGTGAGTTTAAAACCCAAAACCCAAATTCCCCCATGATCACCATACTTTTAACAAACCTAGGTCAAGAGGCGGTCATCAAAGAAGGGTTTGAACTGGGGGCTCAGGCTTATTTAATAAAGGCCTCTTACACCCCGGACCAAGTAGTCAACGAGGTAAAAAATGCTCTGTTCGGTAACCAACCTCCCCCAAATCCAACCGCCGCACAATAACGAGTTAACCCATCATAGCACAAATATTTAATCTCTCTGAATAACGGCATTACTTTCCATTCGTCTTCTGAATTCCTCTTCGGCTACAAAAACAGGCGAAAATCCTGGTGGTACAGATATCATCTGTTGTGCATACCCGATTAATTCTCGGGTTGCTGCTAAATTGGGATTATTAGCAAAACCAGAACTATTAATAGCTCTATCTAATGACTCTGCATCTTGCTGATTTAATAATGGGATTGATTCTGGCGATCGATACGAAGAAACTATCATCCTCCAATCATGAGTCTGATCTACCACTCCTACACACCAAATATTAGTTCTAATCGTTGTAAAATATCCTATCCTCCCTGTTGCCTTTATACCTTGCTTATGAAGCCTTCCTATCAAATCTTTCATCTGCTGCTCTCCTCTCGCTTCTAAAACAGGATTCCACTCATCTGGCGTTGGCAAACCCGCTAATTCTCTATGTACTGCTTCTATTTGTCTTTCAGGTTGTGAAATGCTCATCTTGCTTACCGCAGGAATGGAACTAATAATAAAGCAACAATATTGACCACCTTGATCATAGGATTTATCGCTGGACCCGCCGTATCCTTGTATGGATCTCCTACCGTATCTCCTGTGACTGCTGCTTTGTGAGCTTCACTGCCTTTGCCGCCGAATTTACCGGACTCTATATACTTTTTGGCATTGTCCCAAGCAGCACCCCCGGTGGTCATAGAAACCGCCACAAAAATACCTGTTACGATTGACCCAACTAACATCCCACCCAATGCAACCGGGCCTAAAACAAATCCCACAATTACAGGAGACAAAACCGGAATCAAAGCAGGAACCAACATTTGCTTTTGTGCCGAAGCAGTCACAATATCAACACATTTAGCATAATCTGGCTTAGCCTTACCTTCCATAATCCCCTTGATAGTTTTAAACTGCCTTCTGACCTCTTCTACTACCGCCCCGCCTGCTTTCCCTACTGCCTCCATAGCAAACGAAGCAAAAAGGTAAGGAAGCGAACCACCTATAAAAAGTCCTACCAAAACTTTCGGATCAGACAAAGAAAAACTAAGTTCCGACCCTTGAAAAGAAAACTCCTGAGCGAAAACTGTAAATAAAACCATGGCCGCCAGAGCTGCCGAACCGATGGCGTAGCCTTTGGTCACGGCTTTGGTAGTATTACCAACCGCATCCAAAGGGTCTGTGACACTGCGGACTTTTGAAGAGAGATTGCTCATCTCGGCAATTCCGCCAGCATTATCAGTAATTGGGCCAAATGCATCTATTGCCACCACGATCCCTGCCAAAGAAAGCATTGTCACCCCGGCTAAAGCTATTCCGTAAAGGCCTGCCAAAAGAAAGCTGGCTATGACTGCTCCGGAGATCAAAATTATTGGCCAAAAGGTAGAGCGCATGGACAAAGCCAGCCCTGCAATAATGTTAGTGGCATGGCCGGTTTTTGAGGCTAAGCTTAAAGTTCGAACAGGTGTATACTGTGTACCTGTGTAGTATTCGGTAATGATAACCATCCCGGCAGTAACTACTACCCCAACTAATGCTGCAAGGTATAAATTCAAAACCGGAAAAGCACCATTGTCACCCATCAAAACAACCGTTACAGGATAAAACAAAACAGCGCAAAGCAGGGCAGTTACTATCATACCTCTGTATAAAGCTTTCATAATATTCTTGCCTGTTAACTTGACAAAAAAAGACCCTAAAACTGAAGCGAAAATTCCCATAGCAAGAATTAATAGGGGAAAGGCTACTGCCTGCTCGTATCCAAGGAAAAGAAGTTGACCCAAAATCATGGCGGCAATAACAGTCACGATATAAGTCTCAAAGATATCCGCTGCCATTCCAGCATCATCTCCAACATTATCTCCCACATTATCAGCTATCACTGCCGGATTTCTGGGATCATCTTCAGGTATACCGGCCTCGATTTTACCCACCAAATCTGCCCCCACATCTGCTCCTTTAGTAAATATCCCTCCCCCCAACCTGGCAAAAACTGAAATCAAAGATCCCCCAAATCCCAGTCCTACCAAAGATTTTAAATCCCCGCCGGTATATTGAAAGAAGCCATAAACTGCTGCCAAGGCTAAGCCTACCACCAAAAACCCTGTCACTGCTCCACCCTTGTATGCCAGGATAAAAGCCTCCGATAATCCCTTTTTTGCTTCCTGAGCCACCCGGACATTGGCCCTAACTGCCACACTCATCCCGATAAACCCGGCCAAGGCTGAAAGCATTGCCCCCACCAAAAACCCGACTGCGGTATTTTGGCCAAGCGCATAATAGATTAGTGCCGAAAGAACCAAGGCCACAATGGCGACCACTTGATATTGTCTCTTAAGATATGCGCCGGCTCCGACTTGAATCGCCGAAGCGATTTCTCTCATTTTTTCATCGCCGGAATCTTTTTTGAGGATTTCCACAATCAGCCAGAAGCCATAAACCAGGGCAGTTACCACCGCAGCCCAGATAATTAAATTTATATTGTTTACAATTAGATCCATAAAAATTTCTCGAGGCAGTATCATAGAATTTACACAATAATCACCTATTTAGTCAAGCAGGAAATTTAAGCCATATAAACTGGAGGGGGGACCGGGATTCTTTTGCGAGCAGCTGGCTGGGGAGGCCTGACTAGGGCTACTTTTAAAACATCATCCATGTGTTTGACAAAGATAAACTTGAGATCTTTTTGCACATAGTCCGGAATGTCTTCCAAATCTTTCTCGTTATCCGAGGGCGCAATTACTATTTTTACTCCAGCCCTGTGTGCGGCCAAAACTTTTTCTTTAAATCCGCCGATTTCTAAGACTCTTCCCCTCAGCGTCACCTCACCTGTCATTGCTACCTCTTTGTGTACCGGAATCTTGGTGAATGCGGAAACAATAGCAGTTGTAAGCGCGATACCCGCTGATGGCCCATCCTTAGGAATAGCCCCTTCCGGAACATGGACATGAACATCGACCTTGTGGAAGAATTTCTCGGGAAGTCCCAGATCAGCCCAATGTGCTCTGACATAAGACATAGCTGCTTGACCAGATTCTTTCATCACATCCCCCAGTTGTCCTGTCAAGAGCAAGTTGCCTTTTCCGGGCATTAGAGTTACCTCAATAAACAGAACCTCCCCTCCGGCCTCAGTCACCGATAGGCCGGTAACCATACCTATTTCATCCACCTTCTCAGCTAAAATGGGTAAGAACTTGATTGGGCCCAAGAATTTATGCACATCCTCCGGAGTGATAATAAATTTCTTAAGCCTCCCGTTCCCTTCAGCAATCTTACGAGCCACTTTTCTTAAGACCGCCGAGATCTCTCTTTCTAAATTTCTCACTCCTGCTTCCCTGGTATATTCCCTGATAATCGAATAGATCGCCTCGTCCTCAAACTCTATCTGACTCCCTGTCAAACCATGATTTTGCACTTGCTTAGGAATTAGGAATTTTTTGGCGATATGAAACTTCTCGTCTTCCGTATAACCAGGATATCTGATAACCTCAAGCCTGTCTCTAAGAGCCGGGGGGATGGTATCCAAAATATTGGCAGTGGTAATAAACATTACATTAGATAGATCATAAGAAACTTCTAAATAATGATCAGAAAACCCTTCGTTTTGTTCAGGATCTAGCGCTTCCAGGAGCGCTGCTGAAGGATCGCCTCTATAATCGGACCCGATTTTATCAATCTCATCCAGCATAAAGACCGGATTAGTGGCGCCTGCCTGTTTAATTCCTTGGATTATCCTGCCCGGCATAGAACCAACATAGGTTCGCCTGTGACCTCTTATTTCTGCCTCGTCGCGAATTCCACCTAATGAAACTTTAACGAATTTCCGGCTCAATGCTCTTGCAATAGATTTACCAATTGAAGTCTTACCGGTACCGGGTGGACCAACAAAACAAAGGATAGGCCCTCTCATCTTACCTGCCAGTTTATAGACAGCCAGATATTCAATGATTCGCTCTTTTACTTTCTTTAAGCCCCAGTGATCTTCTTCCAAAATCCCTTCCGCTTTTTTCAAATCAACTTTGCCTTTCTTTGCCAGCTTCCAAGGAAGATCTGTTAGCCATTCCAAATAATTTCTAATATAACCTGCTTCTGGGTTATAAGAAGACATCTTGGCGAGTCTTCCGAGTTCTTTCCTCGCACGCTCCAAAACCTCTTTAGGCATGCCTGCTTTTTTAATTTTTAGTTCAAATTCTTTAATTTCTTGATGTTCTGTGTCTGCACCACCCAACTCTTCTTCAATGCTTTTCATCTGCTCTCTTAAAATTGCTTCTTTTGTCATTTTAGAAACTCGCTCTTGGGTTTGGGAGGATATTTTTTGAGAGATTTCTAAGATCCTTACCTCTTTTGCCAAAAGCTCGGAAAGCCGCTGCAACCTCTCTTGTGCGGAAACCATCTCTAAAATCTGTTGTTTATCTATGGTTTTAAAGTCAATTGCTTGAGTAATGGAATTAACTAGTTGGTTCGGGTCATCGCTGTAAGTAAAAAGAGACCAATTGGCGAAATTAGTCTGGTCAAAGAAAGGATTACCACCAAGCTCCAGAAAACGCTTCACTTGTTCTCTGACAGTCCGCACTTGGGCCTCTGTTTGTTCGCTTTTTTCGTAAAGCTCCGGAATCTCCTCTATTTCTGCCTCGAGATAGGGTTCAGTCTTAGTAAAGTTTTTAAGATAAACCCTGCTTAACCCTTCAGCCTGCAGTGTATATTCTCCCTCGGGATTTTTGACTACCCTTCTGATCAAACAAACTGCTCCAACTTTATAAAGATCTTTTTCTGTCGGATCTTCAACCTTACTATTTTTCTGAGTAACGAAAACTATTAATTTATCTGAGTTCCATGCCATATCCAGCGCTAGTTTCGATTTTGGTCTACCAGAGATGATAGGAACCGAATTGCCGGGGAATATTACTGTATCACGCAAGGGTCCAACCGGCATAGTTGGTTTAAGCTTTAGAGGCTCATTTGTAATAGGTTTAATGAACGAGTTCTTTCCTTCGGAAATAAAATCAGCCATATCATTTAGCAGTTTACTATCTAGAGTGCTAAAAGTCAATACCCTTTTTTGCCAAAATTCCCTTTTGGAAAGGGTGCTTTACCTCCTGCATTTCAGTCACCAAATCCGCCATTTCAATCAACTTTTTTGGCGCATGATGTCCTGTTAATATTAAATCTAATCTCTTAGGTTTGTCAGTAATTAACATAACAACTTCTTTAAGTGGCAATAGCTTTGAGGAAACTGCGCCCACTATCTCATCAGCCACTACCACATCCCATTTATTGGATTTTACCTCCCTTTTTAATAGATTCAGTGTATCTAAAGCGGCTTTTTTGTGTTCAGAAAAGGGCAGTCTATCCCCTAAGATTTTAACAAACCCCTTCCCCCCTTGGATAAATTTAACAAAGGGAGAAAGTTTTTTAACTGCTGCTATCTCGCCTGTAAACCATATTTTGCCAAACTGGATTATTAAGCATTTTCTTTTATACCCTACGGCACGAAGCACCAAGCCTAGCGCAGCCGTAGTTTTCCCCTTCCCCTCGCCTGTGTAAAGGATAACCAAACCTTTTTCATCACCCATGAGCTCATTCTAACATATGGAGTAACCACAGCTATGGCATTTTCTGCAGCCTTCTTCCATTACAAAAGAGGCTGAGCCGCATTCCGGACACAGGTCTGCTTGAAGGTGGGCTAGAGTATTCACCACTGGATCAGCCGGGTCAGGATCGACTGTTAAATTCAAAGGTAATGTTTCTACTGATTCTTCCACTCCAGACTCTGCCAAATCCTCTGCCAAAACTTTGGCAATTGCATCTGCCAAACTCCAGACCCTATTTTTCCCAAATCCCACATATGATGCTCCTCCTATCCCTTTAAGTTGCCCCACAATTTTTAGAGCAACTGCTTTTGGATCTGTTTCCCTTGCCCCCCTTGCCAGCCGCAGCGAGAGTGACACCAACCTCCCCATAGCTTCCGCATCTGCCATAGTGTGCATCCCAGCCCGCCCAACAGTTACAAATACCTCAAAAGGTTGATCTTGCTCGTCTCGGTTCACAGTAATAAAAGCCTCCCCAACAGGCGTAGAAATCTTATAAGTTCTACCCCTAAGTATCATCGGCCGCTCCGCTACAGGAGCTGCAAGATCTTCTGTAGCTTTGCTCAAAGATGAGGACACATTTAAAACCTGCACACTCTTTGAACCGTCCCGGTAAATCGTGATCCCATTACAGCCTGTTTCATAAGCCATTTTGTAAGCCAGCGCGACATCGTCACGAGTAGCAGTATTTGGTAAGTTAATTGTTTTAGATACTCCATTATCTGTATATTTTTGAAAAGCTGCCTGCATTTTAACGTGCCAAATGGGGTCAATCTCCGGCGCGGTGACAAAGACTCTCTGCCAATCTTCCGGCACCTCAGCTAATCCTGCGACAGATCCATGCTGCAGCACTTTAGCTGCTAAGCCCTCACTATAAAAACCTTCTCTTTTGGCAATATCGGTAAATGTTTGATTGGCAATAGTTAAAATTCTATATTCATCCCCTTTAGCTTTGGCCTTGTGGATATAGGCCAGCGCAAACACTGGCTCAATTCCAGATGAACAATCGCCGATGATGGAAATTGTACCAGTGGGAGCAATGGTGGTAATTGTTGAGTTTCTGACTTTCTTTCCACCGACATAAGCGAAAGACTCCGGCCTATTTTTAAAAGCACTAGAGTTGCGATCAGCATAGATTGAATTGGCCCAGTTTGGGAAAGGACCACGAACCTCTGCCAGTTTCTCTGAAGCAAAATGGCCTTCCTCATTTATAAACTTCATTATTCTCTCGGCTAGCTTAAGCGCCTCATCAGAATTATAAGGAATCTTTAATTTAAAAAGCATGTCAGCAAAACCCATCACCCCTAAACCTATTCTTCTGTTTTGGTGTACCTCGTCATAAATTTGTTTTAAGGTATAAGGGTTAGTTTGCACCACATTATCTAAAAAGTGTACTGCCAAAGAAGTTATACTTTTTAACTTTTCCCAATCTAGGTCTGTCTCATCTGCTAAGACAAATTTACCTAAATTGATAGACCCCAGATTACAAGCATCCCAGGGGGCTAGTGGCTGCTCCCCACACGGATTGGTTGATTCAATAGTTTCCAAAGACGGAATGGGATTAGCAGGAGAGTCGTTCACCCTATCAATAAAGATCAGTCCTGGGTCACCGGTTTTCCAAGCGTGTTCAATTATCTCGTCAAAAACTTGCTCTGCATTAAGCTTTCCTACCACTTCTCCGGTATGCGGAGTAATCAGTTCATAGTCGCCGCCTTTTTCTACTGCTTCCATGAACTTATCGGTGACAGCCACAGATATATTAAAATTGGCAATTTGTTTGTCTAAAAGTAAAGTTTTTACATACTCCCTGGCGCCATCATCCGGCAAAAGCGGGGCAATATGCTCATATACAGGCTTATTTAAATCATCCAGTTCTGCCTTGGAGCGGATAAATTCCAGAATATCTGGATGGTCAACCCGTAAAATCCCCATATTTGCTCCCCGCCTGGTACCACCTTGCTTGATAGATTCTGTAGCCGCATTAAATACTCGCAGAAACGAAACAGGCCCAGATGCCACGCCGCCGGTGGTATTAACAATCGAACCGGCCGGGCGAAGCCTGGAAAAAGCAAAGCCAGTATTATGAATCATTACCATACCGGATGAACCTGCAGCATAGGTATTCCAATCCGCAACGGATAAATCAAAAAATCGTTTAGGTGTGGGTGCCTTTCCTACTTCTTTTATCTCTTGACCAGAATGAGCAATCCGTCTCAGTAGTAAAGCAACATTTTTATCAACAGATTCAATTTTGTTAGCTATAGTTAAAATACTATCTCGATCTATTCTGCCATGGGCAGACCAGTAATTTAATTCTTTATAAAGAGGTCCTACCCCAACATTACTGCTTCTTGTGTGTACTAAACCAAAACTAAAAAGCAAATCTCTCCAAGGTTTAAACTCTAAAGGTAAGGCTGACTGTTTTCTACTACCACTCTTTAATCTTAAAAAACGCATATCATTGGCAAGATAAAGCCTTATCTCTTTTGCTAAATCATTTACTTGTGGCAGGGTGCATAACTGTACGGAATAAGTTCTTTGTTTACCTTTACCATAAGGTTCTTTTGATTTAATTGAAGTCTGAAATCCTAATAAGCTTACCAGCGCTGCAAGATCCTGAGACATGGTTTCACTAACAGTACAGTATGACGGACTACCGTCTGGAGCTACATAGCCATCACTGTCCAGAAGACCTGCCAAAAAGGCTTTTACTATTGAGAGAGAAGATTTAGCAATTAATTCTGGTACTCTTATTTTATTGTCTTTTGGCCCAAATTTTTCCAACCCACAAGCTTCTAATAAATCATGTACAAATCTTTGATTTGAAATTGTAACACTCAAAAGATCTCTCCTATCCTTTTGTATTGAAACTCTAATGCCTTGTTCTAAAAGTATTGTTTGGACCTTTTTCAATACGTCCTCTGTACCTGAAAACCACCTCACTCTGTATTGTCTTAGCGCAGGAACATAACCAAACGATCCATCTCCCAAGGTAAACCCAATCAGCCATCCTAAATCTTCATCTATTGTAAGAGAACCTACCTTTACCTGTCCATTCCAAGGCCAATATTTAGAAGCCTTATCTGGACCCAGTATTATATCCCCTTTAATTAACTGGTCTGCTCTTGTTTCTACCAACTTAATACCTCTAAGCACCATAAAAGGGTGCCACATACTTGTCTGCACCTGAGTACCTTGGTAGGTAGTGACCAAGATTTGCTGATCAGCTGGTACACTGAACTGCCACACATGACTGACTTCTTTTAACCCAACTTCTGCTGTTTGAGGATTCATGGCAACTGTTTTGATGTTAAGGTCAGAAACATCATAAGCTATACCTGATCCTTGCTTTACTCCTTGTCGCCCATCTGTAGTTACCCTAGCAAACAAAGTTTCAATTGGCTCAATCCCACAAAAGGTGGTCCAAACTCTAGCATCTGCTGAGATACAACCCCCGCCTGTTTGATGAATTAAGGCTGCATATTTCACCGAATCAAAGATTTCCGGAAGGGAATCTCCCACCGGTAGCACAAAACAGGCCGAATATTGCAAGCCATTGTTTTTACCGGCATTCATAATGGTTGGGGAATTAGGCAGAAACTCTTGACGTACCATCATGGTATAAAAACTCCTGGCTAAATCGGAAACATCTTTTGGTGTTACCCCAAAGTCAAAATCACCTGAGGCAATATCATATGCTATATGCCAAAATCTTTCTGAAACAGTTTCTAAAACTACCAAATTCCCACCTTTTAAAAGATATCTTTCTTGTAAAATCTTATTGGAACTTTCGGAGAATGTAGGTTCTGGTAAATCCGGGGGCATTGGAGGTATTTTCTTGTAACGCGGAATAAATCTTGTTTCAAAGCTACGACCGTTTCTATCCATGCCGTCGGTTTCGTGTTCACCGTTAGTTCTTTTTCGACCACTACTCTTAGGTATTGAAACAACTTGTAGCGTAGCTTTTACTTTCTTGTTTCTTATCATAAAGTTTCTATCTCCTTCTTAAAATCTTTTGGGTCGGAAAAGGTCCGGTAAACGCTGGCAAATCGCAAATAGGCAACAGGGTCTAGTTTCTTAAGTTCAACAAGAACCCACTTTCCCAAGACTTGCGAGGACACTTCTTGCAAGCGCTTTTCCCGAATCCGGCTCTCTATTCTATCAAGTATGCTGGAAACCCTGTCAATACCCGGCCGCTTTTCCAGAGCTTTCACTAATCCTCTCTGTAGCTTCTCTCGCTCAAAAGGCTCTTTTTTGCCATCTTTTTTAAGCACCGAAATCTCTACCTCAGCCAAAACCTCATAAGTAGTAAAACGGTTGGCGCACTTTAAACCCTCCCGCCGGCGTCTCACTTCCCCACGGCTATCCACTGATCTTTTATCTACAACTTTGCTTAAATTGCTTTGACAGAATGGGCATTTCACAAAACCAAGTATAACATAACATGTTGATATCTTAAAGTGTCAAGATACAAGATATTGTGTAGTTTACTGGATGACCACTTTTTGCATAACGTCTCCAATAGTTATCTTTTCCACTACCTCCATTCCCCCAGTAACAGCACCAAAAATTGTGTAGTTAGGAGGCAGGGAGGTATCTTTTTTCAAAATAAAAAACTGGCTGCCGTTAGTATTTGGGCCGGAATTGGCCATAGCTACCGTGCCTTTAACATAAGGCCTGGTCACCGGCTCATCGGGAAACTGATATCCGGGTCCCCCTGTTCCGTTACCGTTTGGGTCACCGCCCTGGACTACCCAATCTTCTACCCTATGGAAGGTTAGACCATCATAAAAACCATTTGCCGAAAGTAGGATAAAATTAGAGGCTGCTTTAGTTGCCTCCGGGTAAATTTGGAGTTGAATGATGCCTTTTGCGGTTTGTATAAGCGCTTTTTTATTCTGCAGTTGCTGCGGCTGTAAGTTGCCGGGAAATTGTGAGAGCTTTTTGTTTTTGGCTAAAGGTAACTCTGCGGACTGAGGTTGCCCATTGGCAGGCACCGGAGTCTTGGTCAAAAGAAAATCTAAGTCTGAAGGAGAAGGAGAAGGTGATGCTACTACAGTACCAACATCTTGTTTAAACCTTGACACAGTAAAATAAACCCCTGCTCCAAGGAGAAAAATAATTAATAATACACCTAAAACTTTCTGATTTGTAAACATCCGCCCCCATTGTATACCACCAAAATTTATTTCTGACAAGAAGTAGCCATTATTTTTAACCCAAACAAAAATTCTGAAATCATCCACAATCCCCAAGAGAAATTAATGTAATCCCTTCTTGAAAATAATTTGGTTATAGTAGGACGAGGAAGATTAAAGTAAAAATTATAGAAAACAGGATCATATACCGAGCTTGAAGTTGCAATCCTTGAGAAAAATAGTAGAAAGACATAAATGGTAATAATGCTTCATAGAAAATAATTAAGTTTTTAATCATTCAAATTACAAAAATCTTTCCCTGTTAAATCCCCGCATAAATTCTATTTTCTCCTCATGTGTTTGAACATTTCAATCTGTCTAAGTCTTTTTTCTGCTTGCTCTTTGGTAGAGTAAGTACCCATATTCCTACCGCTTTCCGCCACCACCCTGTAACCTTCCTTAACTTTTCTGATCATTCTCTCAGCATACCCTACTTGGAACTTTTTTCTACTACTTCAATTTTCCAAATGAATAATCCAACAGCTCTCTGGCTTCATCCCTTCTGGACCCTGACCCCAAAAGTATTCCGATCACTTCATGCCCATTTTTTCTGGCTAAAGTTATTAAAGTGAGTCCTGCCTCCGGAGTGTAACCAGTTTTAAATCCAACAACACCAGGATAAGTTGTGAGTAAGTTTATCCCGGAATACATATCATAATCTTGGTGGTCCTCTGTCTGAGGTAAATATATATGTTCTGTGGAAGATATTTCTACGACTTCAGGATAGCGCCTAATTAGATATCTTGTCAAAATAACCATATCATAAGCTGTTGAGTATGAACTGCCAGAATCCTCATCCAAACCTGTGGGATTAGCAAAATAAGTATCTTTCATCCCTAACTGCTTTGCTTTATCATTCATCAGTTTGATAAATTCTTGCCTATCGCCTGTTGTCCCCTCTGCTATAACTTCTGCGCCGTCATTGGCCGATATTAGAAAAATTCCATCTAAAAGCTCTCTCAAAGTTAATTTTTCTCCTGCAACAAGTAGCATTTTATCTGGCTCCATATCGGCAGCGCCTTGGCTAACCACAAATTTATCATCCATATTTTTGTGTTCCAAAGCTACTAATACGGTCATTACTTTGACTAAAGATGCAATTGGTAATTTTCTTTTGGGGTTTTTGGCAAAAAGAACATCACCACTGTTGGTTTCAATAAACAAAGATACCTCTGCGGTCACTTGCGGGGCACCAGTATCCACTCCATCCACATCTCCCGGAAACCATTGATTTATCCCTAAAACCTTTTCTCCTTTTGAAAGAGGAGAGATCAATTGAATAGATCCTTTGGCCGAACTAAAACTAACCATCATAAACACAAGTAGGACAACCAGAATTGTCACCAGAACAGTTAATTTTTTCATGTAATTTTTTATCTTACCCGAATTCCCCTCTTGACGTCCAGATTGAATTTGCTTCACAATGAAAATAGTGTGGAAGACGGCACACTGTCTTTATGCTGCACCGTCTAATACCTCTTCTATTATTAATCGCTGCCATCATCTTCATAACCTTTAACTTCCAATCAATCAGAAGAACGGTTGTCTATAAATTAAATATATCGGGAGACCCCACCGCCTCTTGCTGCAGCGTTGACCAAGTTCTTGGATCGAATGGCAGCTTTGACGAGAATGCAAGTACAGCCATTTTTAACAGTCAGGTTATCGATTATCCAAAAACATCGCTTGCCTATGCTTATTCACAAGCCTTAGCTCAAAACTCTAATAATGATACGGCAGTTTTGGGCACAACTAATGGCGCTGGCGAGGAGAAATGGATTGAAGTATCTTTAGACGAACAAAGACTAAGAGCTTGGGAAGGAAATAAATTAGTCATGGAATTTCCTATCTCCTCTGGTCTTTGGTCTCCTACACCTAAAGGGACTTTCAATATCTGGCATAAAACCAGAAGTCAGACCATGAAGGGTGGTTCACAAGAATTAGGTACGTATTACAATCTACCCAACGTCCCAAATAATATGTTCTTTTATAAAGGGTATGCCATCCATGGAGCTTATTGGCACAATAACTTTGGTCATCCGATGAGTCATGGCTGTGTCAATTCGCCCTTGGCCAGCGCTGCCCAAATCTTTGAATGGGCCGGACCGGTTGTACCACCCGGCCAAAACGTAGCACATGCTTCTGCCGAGAACCCAGGCACCCGCGTCGTTGTGCGTTAAGCTTGATGGGGAACTTTGGAGAGATGCTCTGCTACCCTAAGACCAGTCTTTGCACCTTCTCCGGCTGCAATCACAATTTGTTCGCCTGGTTGATCATTGACATCCCCGCAAGCATAAATACCTGGCACAGATGTAGCCCCATATTGATCCACCTCAATTTCTCCTTTGTCGTTTTTATCAGTTAACTTATCGAAGTTTGTTGAAGGAGTCCAACCAATCTCTATAAACACCCCGGACACAGGTAAAACTTGTTCTCCCTTGGTTAGTTTATCTCTTATTTTAATTCCACCTACAGCTGTCTCGCCCAAAATCTCCAAAACTTCATGGTTGTTTAAAACTTTAACATTTGCAGAAGTAGTCACGTTTTTCATCAAAATCTCATCGCCTCTTAAAGAATCGATATTATTAACAATGGTGACCGAACGAGCAACTTTTAGTAAGGCAAATGCCGCATCCATGGCAGAATTTCCACCGCCTACGATCGCTACATCCTTATCTTTATAAAAAGGCGCATCGCATGTTGCGCAAGTTGCTACACCTTTCCCAAGAAGTTCTCGTTCACCCGGAACTCCCAACATTTTAGGAATCCTGCCGGAGGCAATAATCACTGTTTTACCATGATATGCAGATCCCTCAGAAGTCTTGACCAAATAGTTGGGATCTGCGCCTGACAGATTTATTACTTCAACCCCTTCTTTTACCCACAATCCTTTATTTTCAAACGCTAAAAGTTCTGTTCTAAACTTTTCGGCCAAGTCTGCTCCAGTAATCATTGTAAATCCCGGATAATTTTCTACAGCCCCGGAAAGTGCAGCTTGGCCTCCAATGTTTTTAGTTAACATCAAAACTTTCAAGTTTTTCCTAACTGTGTAAATGGCGGCAGTTATCCCAGAAGCTCCACCACCGATAACAATTGTGTCAAAAATCTCGGGCAGACTTGAGTCCATATTTTTATGGTACCATATTTTTATGTCGCTAAAAGATGATCTTCAGAAAATTATTAAAGGTGAAGTACTGAATGATGATCAAACTTTAACTACTTATAGCAAAGATGCTTCAATTTTTGAGATTAAACCCCAGGCTGTAGTTTATCCCAAGGACTGCGAAGACATAAAAAAACTGGTTGCCTTTGTTAACCAAGATCCACACAATCTGTCAATCACTCCAAGATCTGCCGGAACAGACATGACCGGTGCAGCTATTGGTGAGGGCATTATTTTAGATGTAAGCAAATATCTTAATAAGTTAATCGAGATAACTGAAAACTCTACCGTTGTCCAACCGGGAGTGTTTTATAGAGATTTTGAGGCGGAAACTTTAAAAAAAGGCTTGCTGCTACCGACCTATCCTGCATCCCGAGAAATCTGCACGATTGGAGGAATGGTAGCCAGTAATGCGGGAGGAGAATTGGAGCTTGCCTACGGACCAATCAATAAATACCTTAAGAAAACCAAGGTTGTACTTACTGATGGCAACGAATATACATTCGAAGCCTTATCCCAGGCAGAATTGAATAAAAAAATTGCTCAAAAAGATTTTGAAGGAAAAATTTACTCAGAAGTCTATAACTTAATCAAATATAACCGCAAAATTATTGAAGAATCTAGACCAAAAGTTTCAAAAAATTCCACCGGATTTGATTTATGGGATGTATGGAGCAAGGAGACTTTTGATTTAACTAAATTAATTATCGGTTCTCAAGGAACCTTGGGAATAATAACAGAGTTAGAGTTTAAATTAGTTAGTCCTAAGAAAAACCAAGTCTTGCTGGTTATTTTTCTTCCGGATTTACCAGAACTTGATAAAGTTATCCAAAAAGTTTTAGAATTTAAACCTGAAGCTTTTGAATGTTTCGACGACCAAACCTTAAAACTGGCTATTGATCACGCTTGGGATTTAACAAAAAGCTTTAAACACAGTAATCGATTAGCAGCATATTTGCAGTTTTTACCGGAGAAATTCCAGAAAACACTCCCCGCTTTAACATTGCTTGCAAGTTTTACCTCGGATTCGCTGCAAGAAGCACAGGAAAAAGCCCAAATGACAAAACAAGCACTTGCATCCTTTAATCTAAAAGCCGAAATCAAAAATACACCTGTAGCTCAAGAAAAATATTGGATCATCAGACATAAAAGTTTTGGATTGCTGATGAAATATGCCAAAAATAGCAAAGCTTCCTCTTTTATTGACGACATTATTGTTAAACCTGAATATCTACCCGAGTTTCTACCTAAATTAAACGCCCTGATTACTCCTTACAAAGATAGGATGGTTTATACTCTGGCGGGTCACATTGGTGATGGAAATTTCCATATTATTCCTCTGATGAACCTTGCTGATCCGGAAGTGAGAAAAATAATTCCAGAGCTCATGGAAAAGGTTTTTAGGTTAGTGTTTGAATATAAAGGGTCAATGTCTGCAGAGCACAATGATGGTTTAATCAGGGGCCCGTACCTTCCGGAGATGTACGGGGAAAAGATGTATCAATTATTTAAGGAGATAAAACAAATTTTTGATCCCAAAAATATCCTCAACCCTCACAAAAAGGTGGACGCCACTTTCCAGTATTCTTTGGATCGCATAGCGAAAAGTTAAATTTCCTTGGCTACAATTTTAGAGTTTTCTTTTAGTCTATCTTGCATTTTGCTCAACGTTAAAAGGCCTACCTGGGGGCCGATTTGTTCCACCACTGCTGCCCCATTAGCTGCCCCCCATCTCATGGCTTCTGCCAGATCTTTACCATGGAATAATCCGGCAATTAGTCCTGTTGCATATGCGTCCCCCGCTCCAGTCATTTCCAAAAGTTTTGCCGGAAAGAGTCCAATTCCATAATATTTTTCTCCGTCAAATCCATATGACCCATCCCCTCCATCAGTAATTACGGCCATCCTGGGGCCTAAATCAGCTAAACCTGAGAGTAGCTTCTTAATATCAACCTTTTTAGTTTCGTCTAATCCTAAAATCTTTTTGGCTTCTTCTTTATTTACGGTAAAAACCTTTGTTAAGGAAAGTAGTTTAGGGAATTTTTTGACTCCAAAATTTAGCTGGTGTGTTCCCGGTGTATAAACTAAATTTGTCCCAGTCCGCTCAATATATTGTTCTATCTGAGAAACCAAAGGAGTTTTAGAAAAAGAAAAAGATACGGAAGAAAAATAAACCCATTTAGTCCTATCCAAATCCGGCAACTTATAATCCCAAGGATAGTGGTAAACCAAAATAGTTCGTTCGCCTTGATAATTAATCACTATTGACTGCTCTGTGGCTACATCTTTATTAACCACCACATACCTAGTATCCACCCCTTCTGCCTTCAAATGTTCCAGAATCATTCTCCCATTGGTGTCTCCACCGATATTTCCATACAGTGCTGTTTTCATCTTTAATCTGGCCGCACCAATTGCATTATTATTATTATTTCCAGCAGTCAACGTCTTAACATCATCTATTGGAATCTTGTCCCCATAACTTAGGCAGATCTCACACCGTTCCTTATTTAGGGTACAATTTATGTGCGCTTTTGGTAGGTGGATAAAGTTATCAATCCTGGCATCACCGATAGAAATAAGGTCAAACATAAATCAAAAAAGCAATGATTTTAGTCTATATTATCCGCAAAACAAACACAAGTGAGTAAGTCTCTACCGTACGAACGATTTTTTGTACTGTAACGAGCTGATTAGTTAACAACAACAGCTGTATAACCTGATTTCTTTATGGTTTCCTGGATTAAATTATTTGTTACCTTGCTGGCATCAAATTCCACTTCTGTTTCCCCCTTTGCATAACTGGTCTGGGCTTTCTTGATCCCAGGAAGATCTTCTAAATCCATATCTATAGTGATGGCACAAGAAGAACAATGCATTCCGGTAATCTTAAACTTCTTTTTGTCCATTCTATACGACCTCCATAATTAGATAAAACATCCCCATTGAACAAGTACCGATTATTTTACCTTTTTGCTCCGGAGTAAACTCAATGGTGCTGGTAGTATTCGGGCCTAAATTTCTGGCAATGCCCAAACTAGGAATCCTAAACGAAGAGGCACAACCTAATCTGCTTCCTGTGGTTAAATTAAGCTGTACAGGTACACCAACCCGAACCTGGACATAACCCGGGCTATATCCATTTGGTAAAACCTGAACATTAACTTGCTGGATACCATTTGCAGCTAGCGGCCCGTTTTGTTGCTCAGTCACCCCTCCGCTAAGATCTATCTGAATGGGAGAGTTATCAGCAATTGTTTGCAAGGTAACAGGGGATCCTGCTACTACTAATGCTCCATTTAAAGAAGTAATGCCTAAATATAAGACTCCTACTCCGGCCAATTTTAAAAACTTCGTCCTGAAAGCATCCCCCAAAACCGTAGTCAAAAACCCTAGTCCTAAAAAAAGCGGAGAGGTACCCAAAACAAACATCCCCATAATAGCTGCCCCTAAAAATGGGTTGCCGGAAGATATGGCCAAAGCCTCCATCGCCAAAGTTGTCCCACAGGGTATAAAGACAGTCAACGCTCCTAAAGCGGCCGGGGCAAACAAATCTTTGCTTTTGGATTGACTCCGAACCAACTTGGATAAAAACCTGGGAGGCTGGATAATAGCATATCTAAAGATCGGGTGGACATTTAACAAATTTAATGCCACCACAATCATGTATAAAGCCGCTGCAATCTGCATCACTATCCTGGCGCTGTCAGATAAAGACAAAGCCGAGCCAAAACTACCTAAAATAAAACCTAAAATCAGGTATGCAATAAATTTTGTGGTTAAAAAAGCCAAGGTCGGCCATAAATTATGCTTATGGTGTAAACCTGCCCTAATATCCTCCTCTTCGCGTGCGGCAATTGTAGATGCCAATAAACCTCCCTGCACAGCCATGCAAGATACTCCTCCAACTGTTAAACCGGTCAGAAATACTACCCAGAAATCCATGAAGTATGATTATATTAAATTTTCACCCTTTTAAGAAGTAGTGAATTGCTAACTACCGATATCGAACTGAGCGCCATTGCCGCGGAAGCTAAGATAGGACTAAGCAGAATTTGAAAAGGCGGGTATAAAATTCCCATAGCAACAGGTATCAATATAATATTGTAACCGAATGCCCAAAAAAGGTTAAGTTTAATTGTCCCCATAGTTTTCTTTGACAAATTTATGGCCGCTGCTGTTGAACTGAGGTCTTTATTAATTAAAGTAATATCACCTGCCTCAATTGCCACATCTGTCCCTGAACCCATCGCTATGCCGACATCGGCCGCTGCCAACGCCGGCGCATCATTGATCCCATCCCCTACAAAGGCTATCTTTTCCCCCTCATTTTGCAATTTTCTCACCTCTTTTTCTTTTTCATCAGGTAAAACCTCTGCTAGAACTCTTTTTATTCCCACTTTAGAAGCAATAGCCTGGGCTGTTCTTTTGTTATCCCCTGTTATCATAACCACCTCTATGCCCATTTTTTGTAATTTCCCAACAGCTTCCCTTGCTGTATCTTTTAAAGTATCCGCCACTGCAATCAAGCCGGCCAGCTCCCCCTCTACACCAAGCATCATCACTGTTTTCCCCTCACTTTCCAGCTTTTCTATTACTTTCTCATCAATTTTAATTTTTTCTCTTTCCATTAATCTCCTATTCCCTAAAACCACCTGTTTACCTTCTACAACACCTTCTACTCCATGCCCGGGAATTGCCTTAAACCCTTCGACTTTGCTAAGGACAAGTTTTTCCTCCTCTGCTTTATTCACAATTGCCTCCGCTAGAGAATGTTCTGAACCCTTCTCAACTGATGCGGCCAACTGCAGAATATCCCCTACTACATCTGTAACAACTGGCTTCCCATGAGTCAGTGTGCCGGTTTTGTCAAAAATCACCGTATCTACTTTATGGGCAGTTTCTAAACTCTCGGCATCTTTTATCAAAATCCCCCTCTCTGCTCCGATGCCCGTTCCCACCATAATGGCAGTAGGAGTCGCCAGTCCCATAGCGCAAGGGCAGGCAATTATTAAAACCGCCACCATGTTTAACATAGCATACAGAAATGCCGGAGCCGGCCCGAAAATGTACCAGATTACAAAAGTTAAAATAGAGAGAATTATTACAATGGGCACAAAATATGAAGAAATCAGATCCGCCAATCGCTGGATAGGGGCTTTACTGGCCTGGGCTTCTTCCACGAGCTTAATAATTTGGGCAAGCAAAGTGTTTCCTCCAACCTTAGTGGCTTTATAAGTAAACGTGCCGGTTTTGTTAATAGTTGCTCCCACCACACTGTCCCCTTTCGCCTTAT
>MFCP01000033.1:0-8741 GCA_001776635.1 Candidatus Daviesbacteria bacterium RIFCSPHIGHO2_01_FULL_40_11
CAGGAAACTTCTCCGCCCCACCCAAAAGCAAAGCATTTCCATATACGGCTATAGAAGTAGCTGCTATAGGCAGTTTGGAAGAGATAGGGTTAAATTTGGAAAATTTACCTGTAGTTGCATCTAAAGATGATTTGAAAAGATAGCGGCCTAACGGAGTCCTCTTGTCATCCTGGCTGTAAGCTTCAGTAATGGCATAGAAATCAGTCACACCGCCGGCAGCATCAGCCTTAAAAGTCCAGCCGTAAACAGTATCCGGCCTGGTCTCCAGTTCTGCCTGTTCTTTCTTAAGATTAGAAAAGATGACATCTGCGCCCAAAGGCAAAGGCGCTCCCTCTACGCCAACCAAAGGCCCTAAGTACCTGTTGGCCAACACTGCCGCTCCTACCATGCCGGCTGCTTTTAAGAAATCCCGCCGCGAAAGAGTCCTTCCTATGCTTTCCTGAGGCTGGGTAAGATTTTTAGATTGTTCCGGGTTTGACATGATTAACTTATAGTATCATACTCCGTCCAAAAAATCAACTATGAAATTTGTTCATCAATCTCGCGGAGCATCTTTTGAAGCTGCTTTTTAAAAGGCAGGACATCTTTTTGAATAGTTTTCCAGATTCTTTCTAAATTTACTCCAAAAATTCATGAATCAGTATATCTCTGGTGCCTGAGATCTCTTTCCAGGGAACCTCGGAGTATTTATCTTTGAGTTTCTGGGGAATATGTTTAACTGCCTCTCCGATAATCTCAAAGCGTCTGATGACTGCATCCTGGAGTGAAACTGTTTTGTAAAATTCTTCTTCCGAGATACCTTTGGTGTATTCTTCTATCCTGTCGATACTCTCTAAAATATCCTCAAGAAAAACACCAATATCGCGTTTCATAGAATCCGCATCTGGCTATCTAAAATGTAAGGTTTGAGACGAGGTTTAATCGTGGAGTATTCTACGAGATCAACCTTTTGACCCAATGCCTTTTCCAGTTGTAATCCCAAGTCCACGAAGTCGAATAGACTTTTACCCTTGGGAAGTTCTACTAAGATATCAATATCGCTTCTTTTAGTTTCCTCTCCTCTGATATAAGAACCGAAAAGGCTGCTTCTTTTTACTCCTGCTTGTTTGAGTATGGGAAGGATTTTAGTTTTGATGTTTTCTATACGTTTCTGTGATTGAGTCATAAATATATTATACCATTTTTCCCCATTAAGATAGCTCAAATTTACCCTTGCAAAATGTTTTTTGGTGTGCCAATAATTAAAGTACATGCCCAACCATATTAAGAGTTTACGCTTTTTTGTGAAATTAGCTTTCTTCTTGATTCTTTATTCTCTATTCTCTCTATACCCTAACCCCTATACCCTAACCCCTACCTCTGCCGACTGGGCCTTTGATGCTGATCCGCCCGGCTGTAGCATTTCTTTTAGCCCTGCCAGCCCTGCACAAAGAAACACTGTAATTACTGTTACCGTCACCGGCGACGATGGCGCAGGTTCCGGAGTAAAAACTGTTTCCCTCTCAGGTGCTGCCACCATTCCTTCTACCGCAGCCTCTTCAGTCTCCACTACTTGGATTCCTTCTGCAGACGGTACTTACAACTTCAGTTGTTCTGTAGAAGATAATGCCGGCAATAACGGTTCTAATTCAGCTTCATTCACCACCACCAACCCTAACTGTAATACAAGCTGCTCAACTGATAGTGACGGGACAACCCCTTGCAGTTCTGCCTGGAGTCCCAATACAAATTATGTATGTTCACTAGCTCAAACCAGAACCTGCTATTACAGTAGCTATTCCGGAGGCGGTGCCTGCGCCCCTGCTGCTTGCACCCAAAGCCAGACTGTCAACACCTGCACGCCTAATCCCGGTTATGTCTGTGATAGCGGCGTTTGTATTACTGCTCCGCCTCCACCCACCGGCCTTTCCGCTTTATGTCCTGCTCCCGGGACTCCTGCCACTTTATCCTGGGGAGCAGTCTCCGGTGCTACCTACTATATACCCAGTGTAGGTGGGACAGACTTGGCCAGGGTCAATGCCCCTACAACTTCAACTAACTATTCCACTACCGCCGGCTCTAGTTACGCTTGGGGAGTCAGGGCCTGTAATGCAGCCGGCTGTTCCAGTACAACTACCGATTCCTTCAGCTGCGCTCCACCTTCACCTTTAAATCTGCAGGCTTTATGTCCTGCTCCGGGAAACTATGCTTACCTGTCCTGGGACCCATCCAATGGTGCTACCTCCTACAACGTCCGGGTTAGCGGCAGCGCAATCCCCACCAGCCCTGTTGCCGGTGTAAACACTATCTATAACACTACCCCCGGCACAACTTACAGTTCGTGGGATGTCAGTGCCTGTAACAGCGGAGGTTGCAGCAGTCCATCTGCCGGCTCAAGCTTTTTCTGTAACTGGCCGGCCTGGATCCAAACTACCGGCGGCGACATCCATTCCAATACCGGCATCAACGCCCCCGGAGGACCATGATGAAAAAGGTTACAGGTTACAGCCTGCCTGCCGGCAAGGCAGGGTTACAGGGTACAGTTGTAATCTCATTGTTGATTTTTATTGCTTTCTTCTTACTATACCCTAACCCCTATACCCTAACCCCTACCTCTGCCCAGGCCTGCCCGACCCAAACTACCAATCCCAGAGCCGGCGGACTGATCAGCGCGCCGGATATTTCCGGCTCCAGTGGGAAGTTTAGCAACCCTGTAGGCGTTTGCGTGGTTGACCCTCAGGCTGCTTTTGTTCCTTTTAGGATCGGGAGCTACAATGAATTAAGATCTCTTTACTTTGACCAGGCTAAAACTTCTAACCAGCTAAAAAAAATCACCTTTACCGGGGATACCGGAGAAGGTGCATTAAGTAATTGTCTCACCAACCCGACTTGCTGGGATCAAGACAGCAATACCTCTGAGCTATCTATCTACATTACCGGCAGTGTGGAGTTCGCCAACGGTCCTTTAACCGGAACAAAGAGCGCGGTAATTTTTATAGACGGCAACCTCAATATCAATCCGGGAACTATCTCCCCCCAGACCCAATACCCTTACGGGACTGCCAATACCGGGGTGGTCCTGGTGGTCGGAGGTAATGTGAGCATTGATCCGGTTATTACCAGAATAGATGCGGTCATTATCTCCGGGGGGAAAATCTATACGGCCGGAGAAGACTGTAGGACCAGTTCTGTTGATGCCAATCCTCTCACTGTTAACGGGAGTTTAATCAGCTTAAATCCCGGTTCAATCGTCTTCTGTCGCTCTTTAGCCAGCAATACCCAAGCCGCGGAGATAATTGAACATCAGGCTAAATACCTGGTAATTTTGCGGAATTTACTGTCCGAGACTTGGCAGAAATGGTCGGAGATAACAGAAATTACAGAACCGATCCCTGAATCTTCTCCAACTCCTATTCCTTCCCCCACCCCCTCTCCTTCTCCCATAACCAGTCCGAGTCCCAGTCCCACCCCTACTCCGAGCCCCACTCCGCCTAGTTTCAAAAATGTCTTTGTGACGAGTCAGTATTATACTGGAAACCTGGGGGGGCTGGCCGGCGCTGACCAAAAATGCCAGCAATTGGCCGATGCTGCCGGTATCGGTTCCAGCCAAGGTCTCACCTATAAAGCCTGGCTGAGTAACAGCACCGGCAGTAGTCCGGCTAACAGATTTACCCGTTCTGACGTGCCTTACAGGCTGGTGGAAGGCACCCTGGTCGCCAATAACTGGGCCGATTTAACTGACGGCAACTTGGCGGCACCGATCAGCAAAGATGATACCGGTGCCACTAGATTCAATATTGTCTATACGGCTACGAGAACCGACGGGTCTTGGAGCGGTATATATAGCGATTGTAATAATTGGACCCTATCAGAAGATAGTAATAATGCAAGTGGAGGTCTACCGGATTACACAGACGCGCTCTGGACACAAGGTACCGGGGCATCATGTGGTTTTACTCAAGCGAGACTCTATTGCTTTGAACAATAGGGAGAAATCCCTCCCATTTCTTATTTCCCAAGAATCCTTTGGGAATCAGGGAGCGAAGCGAGCTATCTCCCAAAATTACGCTTCTGAGTCTGGTACCAGACAATAGCTTTTTTAAGTTCCTTAGCATCAAAATCCGGCCATAAAACTTTAGTAAAGTAAAACTCCGAGTAGGCTGTCTGCCAAAGGAGAAAGTTTGACAGTCTGTTTCTGCCACCGGTCCTAATTACCAGTTCAGGATCAGGTTGCCCGCCGGTATAGAGGTTTTTCCGCAACATCTCCTCGCTCACCTTTTTAGGAGTAACTTTCGATTTTAGTATTTTTTCTATAGCTTGCAAAATCTCCCTTTTGCCGCCGTAGTTAAAGGCGATGTTTAAGCGAAAATTGGTATCTTCAATTTCTTTCCGGTTAATCTCTGTTATGATTTTCCTTACAAACGAAGGCAACCCCCTTAACTCTCCCAAAACCGAAACCCGAACTCCCTCCTTCATCATTTGTTTTAGTTTAGTGGAATAGGTCTTTCTTAAAAGGTTAAAAAGACCCAACACCTCCCTTTTGCTCCTTTCCTTAACATTTTCAGTGGAGAGGGCATAAACGGTCACAATTTTTACTCCAATGTCTCTCGCTGCCTTGATAGTACGCTCCAGGGCCTCATGGCCCTCTTCATGGCCCGCTAAATCAGGAATCTTGCGGGCCCTAGCCCAACGCCGATTCCCATCCATAATGATGGCAATATGATACGGTATCATAACTGCTTAATCCCTTCGGCAGGGTAAACCCAAATTTGGACTGTCCTTTGTCTGATAGGATTTTTGCCTTTCCCGTCCCTACCATCAAATTCAAAAAGAGCAATTTGCTGGTACTTACCTAACTCCAGCTTGCCATCCCTTACAGGTACAATTACACTGGGGTGAGAAAAGATTAAAGCACGGATATGGCTGCCTGCATTATAGTCCTCATCTATTTCATCACAGAATGGATTATCTTGACACCTATGAAGATAGTCTGAAGTCGGGTGTTGATAATTTTTATCTACTCTGGTCGATCTCCTATCCTCCGGCACATGTTTTAGTGTATGGTGAAGAATATCCTGCACCAAGTTGGGTTCGGCAATTTCTTGGACCACCACCCCAAGAGTCGTATGTTTACTATTTACCATCACGAATCCCTCTTTAACATGAGCCCTGATTACTGCTTCCTTTGCTTCATCAGTAATATCTTTTAAATAAGTACGATCAGTCGATGGAAATTTTAATTCCTTTAGGAAAATTTTCATTTGTTTACTATAACTAACGTACATAAATTTACAAACAATTCTGCGTTAGTTACATACCAATCGAACATTAATATTTTGTATTTTCAAATACGATTGGTATATACTGTTAGTCATGAGTTTGCCGGAAAGCCCACAAGAAAAATCTTTCAAATACAAAACTTTTGCATTTTTGTATAGAAAATTTCATTTACCCTTAATGAAGTTTATAGTCAAGAGAATGGGTGGCAATCAGGAGGCAGCTGAAGAAGTCTTTTCTCAAACAGTGGAAGCTGCGCTAAAAGGCTGGTATGCCTTTGAACACAAAAGCAGCTACTTTACCTGGATTTGCCGGATTGCCCTAAACAAAATGGCAGATTATTATCGCAATCAGGTTCATGAACGCTCCAGGATCATTGCCCCGACCTTTGAAATGCTGGCTGACTTAGGTCAACACAACCTTTCTCCGGAAGAAAAATTGGCCCTTCAGGAACTAAAATCATGCGTGCTGGAATGCCTCATGTTGCTGCCTCCTCAAAAAAGGCGTCTGTTATATCTTAAGTACTGGAAAGAATTGTCACACAAAGAGATCGGGAAAATCTTAGGACTCACGGAAAGAGCGGTGGAAGGACAACTTTATAGAGCCAAACAGGCCTTAAGGCTAGTTTTGCAAGAAAAATACCCGGATTTTATCCCTGCCTTTAGCCGTTGACAATCACCATATCTCATGCTATTATAGGCCCCTTATGAGAATAGAAACCTTCTTGGATGCATTAAGATCAAGACGCGCTAGAGAAGTTCGTGCTCCTTACGAGCCAGTTCAAATTGATCCAGCTGTGGGTGAAACCAAAGCAGCCTTAGAAGCAAGCTGCCAAGCAATTCTTAAAAAAGAAGCTCTTGATTCTGATGATTTAAATCTGTTGTCCAAAAACATGGTTGAGCTGCTGGGAGGAACAAAAGACTACTTGGGCCAATTAATATCTAATCCCTTAACAGATGCTCAACGCCAGGCTTCAATTGAATTTTGGGCTGATGTTAGAGGTGAAACGTTCTACGCATACGTTGACTATGATGATAATCGCCGTGAGCAGATTTTTCATGTTTTAGGTGGTATAGAGATTAACACCACTGTTGATCCTAATAAATTCCAATACCCTTCATATTTTGCTGGAGCAGAGACTTCCGTATTCTCAAAGGATCAAGAGTGGGCAAAACATGTCGCAGGTGACTCCACCAGCGCCAAACCATTTTTCCAAAAAGCTTTTGAAGTTTATCAAGCCTCTCAACAACCCCAACAACCAGCTAAATAAGACTTTATTACTTGTTGTGTATAATAGAAATCCATGAAATTATTGATTATCAAGCTCGGTGGCAGTGTGGTGACCTACAAAGACAGCCCTACTCCCAAAGCTAGGCTGGATACCATCAAAAGGCTTGCTAAAGAAATTGGCCAGATTTACCAGCAAAATAAATATCAACTGATTTTAGTTCACGGTGCCGGGTCTTTTGGCCACCCGATAGCCAAAAAATATAAACTCCACCAGGGAATGAAAAACAAACAGCAAAAGTTAGCTTTTAGTTTAATGGACCAGCAAGTCCTTGAGCTAAATTCTGTTATCATGGAGTCTTTGCTAAAGTGCAACGTTCCTGTTGTCGCTCTCCCTCCCCGTTCGTTTATACAACAATCAGCGGGAAAATTTGCCGGGTTTGACTGTCAAATAATTAAAAATTACCTTGACCAGAATCAAATCCCTGTTTTATTTGGGGATGGAGTGCTAGACGATAAATGGGGCTGCTCTATTCTCTCTGGGGACACTATTGTTTCTTTCTTGGCTAAAAAATTACCTGTCCACCAGGTTATCTTTCTTTCCGATGTAGACGGTATCTATACCGGCGACCCGCGAACCAACCGAGCAGCTAAATTGATTCCTGAAATTAATAATCAGAACTTTAATGAAGTTATAAAAGGCTTAACTCCTACAAAAAGAGACGATGTGACCGGAGAGATGCAGGGAAAACTTATTGCGCTTCAACATGGCCTAAAAAGCTTGCCTGTGGTGATTGGGAATGGACTAAAAGTAAAGACCTTGCAAAAGGCGCTGATGCCAGCTTCAACCGGAACAAAGATGCTTTTACACTAAGACCCGCTTCTACCATATCAAAGACTTCATCAGGTATAGGATCCTTAAGATCAGAGTATTTATAAATAGCCGGCTTAAATCCACCATTATTTCTCGAAAAATCCAAATATGATAGTATAGCTTCTCTAGTACCGGGTCTTAAGCTTAAATCACCCTTAGGTGCCTCTAGCACCTCCTCAAACGGTGTCCATCTCAAATCAGCAACTTCATGAGCTTCAGAGCCAACTATGATATTTGTTTTAGGTGGCACTTGAAGCAAATACGTAGGTACCCTAACACCCGGTCTTAACTCGCAAGTTACTAGCCTGCTACTTAATACTCTGCTTGGATCGTATGTGAAATGTCGCAACTGGATTTCTTCTTTAGTCAGTCTTTCCAGAGTTTGGGCTTGAGTTTCTCCCACCTCAAGCGACTCCATCGGCACAGTTCTACTACCTGCCAGTTTATGTGTCGATCTACTGCTTCTTAACTCTGTTAAACTAATAAAACCCCTCTTGTGATCCTCCGGGACAACTACTAATACTCCTAATCCTGCTACTGCCTCTTGCCTAATCATGCTTCAAAAAACCTTTCTTTTCTTAACAGTTTGACTGATTCCAATGCCCAGGGAGAATAGTTTTCAGGTTTTGATTCTATATCCTTCAAAAACTCTTGTTTATCTATCCATTTATAGCCATAACCAACCTCAGGGTTTAATTTAAAATCGCCGTTATATTCCCCTACAAGTAAGTAACAATGTTCATTTTCGCAGAGACCATCGTATTTGGCAAAATAGTTGAAAGCTCCCAGATTTTTTAAAGTAATATTATCTATATCGTACTCTACCTTAAGGCATCGTAGTGTTGCTTCTTCTAGGCTTTCATCGGTACCGTTTTCTCTGTGTAGAGGATGCGTCGCTCCGGTCACATCCCAAATATCATCAAAGACTTTGTGTTTTCTTTTTTGCAAAAGAACTTTTCCTTCTCTGTTGTAAAGTAAAACAGCAATGGCCAGGTGCCTTCTACCCTCTCCTGTGTGACCCACTGCTTTAGGAATGTATTCTCCTTTAAATATACCTGCATCGTCGCAGGCCAAGATTATCTCACCATTACTCATATCTACCTTTACTTAGTTAGTCTTTAGTTTTGCCAAAATCCCATGAGACTTAATAGGTATGATAGAATATCAGTTATGGAAAGCGGAGAGAAAGGGCCAATGGCCACAGTTAAAAAGATTACTAAGAGATTTTTAAACAGTGGAGGACCAAAAGCGTCTCGCTTAAGCGACCCGGACCATAGGCCAACCCTAGAAGAGCCGGGAATTTTAGGCGACTTCCTAAAGGTTGAACACCCCCCTAAGAAATAACCTTAAGCTCTTGGCCGATTATTCAATCTTTCTAATCACT
>MFCP01000033.1:8757-30805 GCA_001776635.1 Candidatus Daviesbacteria bacterium RIFCSPHIGHO2_01_FULL_40_11
TACCTACTGCTACAACATTTTCAGGGATATCCTCTGTCACAACGCTACCAGCGCCTATTGCAGCCCCCTTGCCAACCGTAACACCAGGCATGATTATGACACTTCCACCAATCCAGACATCATCTTCCAAGGTAGCACCGTAAATTTGAGTATAAGGACCAATTAAGACTCTTTCTCCGATATCTGATTGTCCTCTTAGAACAATTCCACCATTTAAATGGACTCCGCTTTCAATTACCTGGTTTCTATCTAAACAATAAAGTGGTGGAACTATTTTTATATCTTTTCCAACCCGCTCCTGTCCTAAAATATTCACCAATGCCACCTCTGCATTGTATAACTGATTAAACGTAGCATTAAACTCCTTAAAAGCCTCAAAAGCAGCTATTTCTTCTTCCTTAGAATCCCCACCTCGATAGCTTAGCAACTTCTTTTTGTAAACTTCTGCTTCTTCTCCTTCAACTACCCTGGCCGGATTACCTACCGCGACCGCTCCTGCCGGAATATCCTTTATGACTACACTGCCCGGAACAATAATTGCACCATCCCCTACTTTTACCCCAGGCAGGAGGATAGAACCTCCGCCCATCCAGGCACCCTTCCCTATCTCTACATCTTGTCCGTTATTGGTATATATTTGACCGTATGGACCTACCAACGATGATTCTCCAATCTGTACCTTACCCCTCCCACTAACTATCACTCCAACATCAAGAATGACCCGATCTCCTAAAAGTATTTCAGTTTTGGAATCAAGGTATACCGGGGGGACTACTTTTATATCTTTTCCTACTCTATCTCCCCCGATAACTTCTGCAAGAGAGGTCTCTGCATTTTCTAAGCTGTCTCGAGATTCATTAAATTGTTTTAATCGTCTATATGCGGCTACCTCTTGTTCTCTGGAACCATTAGATAAATCTATTCCCATGAGTTTCCTTTTGTAGAATTCTGCTTCTTCTCCTTCAACTACCCTGGCCGGATTACCCACCGCGACCGCTCCTGCCGGAATATCCTTTATGACTACACTGCCCGGAACAATAATTGCACCATCCCCTACACTGACAAGGACCATAGCTCCTCCACCAATAACAGCATCTGCTCCTATTTTGATATCTTCCTTATAGACGTAACTCCTTTTTTCAGGTTTTAAATCATGGTGTATTGTATGAACCTGCACTCGCGGACCAAGAATAGCACCGTTTCCTATCTCCAGCGCGCCTCCGTCACCGAGAAAAGTCCAAGCACCAATCTTGACATCATCACCGATAGAAAGATAGTGTCCATCCCTGAATCGAAAAGGCGGTGTAACCTTAATATTTTTTCCGGTTTTTCCAAGATATTCTTTAAGTGGCACTTCAGCACCGTAAAGATCCGTGAAAGTGCTGTTAAAATGACTATATTTTTCATAAGCGCCAACTTTGCCCTTTTTTACCTCGGGGGTTGTATTGTTAATCACGTGATTTTCTACTTCTGGCATTTTTGTTGTTTGAGGATACCTTCTCATTGATAAAACATCATCCTACTGCTATTTTATCATTTTCCCCGATTTTAGATGAAACTCTTTTTATACTATATAAAGTTAAATGTCAATCATAGACCCTGCATGCTAGTGTATAATACTCCCCATGGCTAATCCTTGGATGCTTATTAAAAATGGTCGGCAGGTAAATTTTACTCCTATCTTTCCTTCAGTTTTTTTCCTGCTTGATAATTTTGCTCAAAGTCAGCCCGAAAAAGAGGCAGTTGTTTTTGAGGATCTGGATCAGAACCAAACTATTTCCATATCTTACGCGGAGCTTTTTAGATTAACCAAACAAGCAGCTAATTTCTTAAAAGCAGAGCTGGGAAATCAAACTACCTTCTCCTATGCCTTCACAAACGCACCGCAGATTTTGATTTTGAATTTGGCAGCGATGATTTCCGGTAAAATCTTTGTCCCCCTGGAAGTAAAAAGAGACTCCCTGGAACAAAAAGTCTATAAACTTAAGACTACTGAAGGCAAATTATTATTTGTGCCTACCGAAGACACCGAGGCAAAACAACTGCCGAAATTGATCCCCGGCCTGAAAATTCTTGCCTTACCTGCTCTGGCTGATTTTAAAAAGAAATTAAAAAACCTCCCAGCTGAAATTAGCGATCAAACTCCTTTAGATAAAGAGTGTCTAATCCTTTTTACTTCCGGCACCACCAGTCTGCCAAAAGGGGTCAGGTTAACCCAAAAAAATCTTTTGGCCAATGCCGAGGGTATCGGTCAGTGGTTGAAGTTTAATAAAAATGACCGTTTTAATATCATGATGCCTCTTCATCACATCAATGCCATCACTTTTTCTCTCACCACCCTGCTTTCCGGCGGTACGATAATCCTCTCTTCTCGCTATTCCAAATCACACTTCTGGGAAATTTTGGCCAAACACCGCTGCACTGGCGCCTCCATTGTACCCACTATTGCCTATGATACGCTGTCTGAAGAGGAAAGCTTCGAAAGGTACAAAAACCGCCTGGCCCAAGTTCAAAGAATCCAGATCGGTTCTGCTCCGGTTAATCCGACAGTGGTGGAAGAGTTTATAGCAAAATACAAAATTCCCCTGATTCAAGGCTATGGCCAGACAGAAACCTCACTTCGCTCAAGCGGTGTGCCAATGGAGTTGTCCGGCAAACAGTATCAGGAGGCAATCAAACTTAATACTATCGGCACTGAACTAAGATGGACTAATGTGACGGTCTTAAGGCCAAACGGCCAAGAGGCCGAAGAAGGCGAAAAAGGGGAAATCTGCATCAGAGGACCGGTCATTACTGAGGGTTATTTGAACAATCAAAGCGCCAACAGAGAAGCCTTTGCCTACGGCTGGTTTCACTCCGGGGACCTGGGTTATTTCAAAAATTTATTCGGGAAGAAATATTTCTTCTTAACAAGCAGGATAACGGAAATTATCAAAAAGGGAGGAGTGCTAATTTCACCCCTGGCCATCGAGAACGCCCTGCTGAAAAATTACCCCCAGCTTAAACAGGTGTTTGTGGTAGGCTTCCCTGATCCGAGACTTGGCGAGGACATCGGTTTTGTTTCCACTGCCGATGAAAAAATTGTAAGTTATGTCTTGGAAGATGCTAAGTTGAGTAAAATTCCTAATCTCTCGCCTTACGAGAGTCCGATAGCCGGTTTGTCTCTGCCGCCCTCAGAGCTGCCCAAAACCTCCACCGGCAAAGTGCAACGCGGTCAAATAAAAAAACGCTTTGCTGCTAACCTAAGAGCAAATAGCCTAACCATTACCAGCTCTCCAGATTTCAATTTCCGCTTAATCAAACCGGAAGAGACTAAGGTCTTAAAACAGGCGGTCAAGATCAATAACCAGGCCTGGGGTAAAAATTTAGTAAGCAGTTTGAATGAATTTGTGAACCGAGCCACAAACGGAATTTTAATTGGCGCTTTTGACAAACAAAATAAGCTGCAGGGAACCATTAGTGCCCTGCAGATGACCGAAGAAGGAATCAAGTCAGGGAAAAAATGGGCTGAAATAACCGGCAATGGAACGCTTGAAACCAACAACCACCAAGGCAACAGTATCTTGTGTGTGGCCATCTCCACCTTGTCTCGCTCAAACAGTAAACAGTCTAATCGGTACCCGGCAAAACCTAAGTTCTCTGAGCAGGAATTTAAAAAATATCTTGCATCCGACCAAGATTACGTGGTCCGTTTTCACCGTAAGGCAAAAGGAGGGTTTTCCCAAGGGGCAAAGATTATTAAAATCCTACCTCACTCCCGCCCGGAAGATAAAGAGGCTCTGGGATTTAATCTGCTGATGAAATACCCTACTTCACAACAAAAACCAAAGGTCAACCCTACCTCTTCCTACGGTACCCAATTGATTGAGGCAGCGCTACTATACGCTTTCTATCGTCATTTTAAAAATGTTTATGTCTTAACCCGCCCAGCCCAGGCTTCAAACTATTTCAAAAGAACTTAGCCTCAGGATTATACTTGGCCTTCCAGAACAGAAATAGCAAGATAAACTACTAAAACTCCTATCAAAAGCATTATGGTCTCCCAAAAAGCGACTTTTTGGTTATCCCGGTTATGGATCTCCGGGATCAAGTTTGCCAAAGCTATATAGATAAAAAAGCCGGAGGTTAGGGCCAAAATAATCGGTAGAAGCCTTTCTACGCTGTCTTTATACAGATAAATTAAAATAGCTCCTGCTAAGGCAGCCAACGAACTAAAAAGGTTAACCAGCAGCACCTTTTGCCTTTTAAGACCTTTGTTCAGCATTAACCCAAAATCCCCGATTTCCTGGGGAATCTCATGGGCTGCCACTGCCAAAGATGTTACCACCCCCAAAGGAATGCTGATTAGGAAAGTGGCAGCAATAGCCATGCCGTCGGTAAAATTGTGCAGCGTATCTCCTATCACCACTAAAGGAATGACCGATTTTTTCTCTTCTGAAGGGACATTGGTGTGATCGTGGTGATGATGGATAAATCGCTCCAGAAGAAAAAATGTCAGTATGCCGATCAGGATCCACAAAGGCAAATTCATATCCACTCCCAGCTCTTCCATATGTTCTGTAGCTTCAGGCAGCAGATCAAAAAAAGCAGCGGAAAGCAGCGCTCCGGCTGCAAATGAAGATAGATAATGAGAAATGGAAAGAGCAAATTTTTCCCTAACTAAAAGCAGTATCCCCCCAATTAAAGACACCACGCTGCCTATTAAAGTAAAAATGATAATGTATGCTAAAATCCCCATTTTTAAAGCAGCGGATCTATGGCAGCTTGGAAGGCAGAATATGGTTGAGCGCCAACTATGATTTGACCCGTAATAGTACCTGATGGGTCAGATCTTCCAATAAAGAAACTGGGTGTGCCGGAAACTCCAACGGCACCACCATCAGTAACGTCCTTTTTAATCTCTTCTGTAAACTTGCCTGAATCAGCGCAAACTTTTAAGTTAGCCTGGTTTAGTCCCAAATCAGAGGCAATTTCGTAAACTTCATCTTTGGTTAACCCATTCCCATTAGACTTGGTCCTTTTGAAAATTTCATCGTGAAATTTAAAGTAAGCGCTATCTCCCCCTTGCTCCCTGGCACAGTTGACGGCATTTGCTTCAAAAGTAGCCATGGGATCATGAAAAGGTAAAGGGTAATCCCTAAAAACCATTTTAACTTTACCGGTATCTATGTAATCTTTTTTAAGTGACGGATAGACCTGATCAAAATGCCTCTTGCAAAAAGGGCATTCATAATCCGAGAATTCTATCAAGGTCACTTGGGCATTTTTATTTCCTAAAACCGGATCATCATCAACCGATACTTTGGATGAAGTAGGTTGCTGTGGAGGCTGCCCCGGGGCTTGTTGGGGAGCTATAGAGGGTGCAACAGGGACATTTGCCCCTGTACCGGCTGTCCTGGAACCTATCTTAATAATTCCTCCGCTCATTAAAATAGCAATAGAGATCAACATCGACCCTAAAAGTACTGCCACAGGGGTAGTTAAAAAGGAGTTTGAACGATTCATTATATCCTACAGTCTAAAGATAACAGAAGTTTCTGTCAATAGTTCAACCCATCTGATATACTCCCCTCATTATGATCGTAGAATCGAAAAAACGACTCCTTCTTATTCAACCCGTGCCTGCTAGTAAAGACATAATCTCTAAAGCGACGGTCGGTGGGAAACTTTATCCCCTGGGACTTTTTATCCTTGATGCGCTTACACCAAAAGAAGAGTGGGATGTCGAGATTGTCGACGAGGGGAGAAAACGCTTTGATATAAAAAGGGTAAACACCGAAACCTTTTCTTTGGTAGGCATCAATAGCTGGACCAACCAGGCGCCTCGCGCCTACGAGATCGCCGATGCTTTCCGACAACAAGGTGTTCCAGTAATCTTAGGAGGGCCTCATCCCAGTGCGCGGCCGGAAGAAGCCCTCCGCTATGCGGACAGCGTTTGCATAGGTGAGGCGGAGAGCGTCTGGGCTAGAATCCTGGCCAATGTGCGCAGCGGAGGTTTGCAACAAATATACCAAGGAGACAGGATTCCGCTGGAACAAGTCCCCATCCTTCGTCACCCCTTAAGGGATAAATACGCCTACGGTCTCATCCAAACTGCTCGTGGCTGCCCCCACAATTGTGACTTTTGCTCAGTGACATCGACCAATGGTGCGGTTATCCGCTATCGCCCCATTGCGGATGTGGTGGAGGAGTTCCGAAATATTAAACAAAAGTTCGTACTCGTTGCGGATGACAACTTTATCGGCTCAGGGCGGGTTGGCCAAACACGGGCATTAGATCTTTGCAAAGCCCTAGTGGATCTGCGCCAGCAAGGCGTACGCAAGTTCTGGGGTACCCAGGCAACACAGAATCTTGGCCAGGATGATGAGCTTCTCGAGTGGATGCACAAGGCCGGCTGTCGTATAGTCCTTTTTGGACTGGAGTCTGTTAATAGACAGGTCATCGATGAAATAGATAAGGGTATCAATACTATGGGCGATTACAAGATGCACATCCAAAATACACAACGCCATGGGATAGCAGTTATCGGTTCCTTTATCTTCGGCAGCGACTCAGACTCTCCTAACGTGTTTGATGATACTGTCCGCTTTATTGAAGACTCCAGGGCTGCGGCGCAGAACCTAAACATACTCTGTCCGCTTCCTGGGACGAGGCTTTTTGACAGGGTTTCCCAAGCAGGACGCTTACGTTATACAAATTTCCCTGAAGACTGGGAGAAATATAATCTTAAACAGGTCGTACTGGAGCCGAAGAATTGTTCACCACTCGACCTTTACATAAAACGGAGAGAGGCCGAATACCAGCTCAATAATAAATTTTCGCTCTTGAAACGGACAATCCGTACCTTTTGGGAAACACGATCCTTGTATGCTGCTGGGATGGCCTTGTTTTGGAATCTAGGAGGTAGCTTGCGTATGCGTGACTATCGAGATCAGATCAAACTACTGGAGGAGGAAACGGAGATGATCGCGTCGAACATGGTCTAGTTATATTGGTTTTGGGCTTTTTCTAACCCTTTTTTCAAAATTAAATCCAGCGCTTTTGTTGCCTGTTTAATCATGTGTCTGACCGGTCCGCTCTCAGGGCGGGTAAACGGTTCCAGAACAAACTTTTCAACAGATATACTCCGTCCCTTATGTTCCCCGCTTAAAGTTCTTAAGTTTCCTATTCCTAATCTCACTCTTATGAACTGATCTGTCCCTAAAGCAGCAATAATTGATTCTACTCCATGATGACCTGCGCCAGCACCTCCAAGCCTTACCTTAATTTTTCCCAGAGGAAGATCCAGCTCATCATGGATAATGATAATATCCTCCGGCGCTATTTTGTAATAACTGGCAAGCAACTTCACAGCCATGCCGGAATTATTCATATAAGTCTGCGGTTCTGCCAATAAAATGTCTTCTGAATTCAGTCTTCCGACTTCCGCTTTAAATTTATTTTCATATTTCCAAAACTTGCTGTAGTCGGTAGACGGTAGACATTTCTTAGCATATTCATCCACTACAGTAAATCCTAAATTATGCCTGACACCAGCATATTTTTCCCCGGGATTACCCAAACCAACAATAAGTTTCACCTTCTTATTGCCTCCAAAATCTCATCATGTACTAAACCATTAGAAGCTACAATTTCCAATCGTCCCTTAGTCCAATCAGGTTCATTGCCTTCAAAATCGGTCACCTTCCCGCCGGCCTCTCTGACAATTACCGCCCCGGCCACAAAATCCCAAAGCCAAGCCTGACAAACAAACGCATCCAACATCCCCCTCCCCACCAATGCCTGAGTGGCCACACCAGAACCAAAAGAATAAGGGTAGGCAATCTTATTAATGAGGAGATTGATATATGCCTCCATCTTCTCTGGTCTTCTCTTTTTGTGCCCAAAATCCAAAGTACAAACTGCTGCACCTAAAACATTTTGTGTGCTTACATTAATCTTCTTCCCATTTAGATATGCGCCTCTTCCTCTCGTCGCCCAAAACATTTGCTTGAAACCTATTATGTAGATAGCTCCTAAAATAGGTTTGTTGTTTTCCAATAGCCCGATAGAAACGGAAAAATAAGGGATTCCGTGGACAAAAGTAATAGTTCCATCTATCGGATCAACAACCCAGGTATATTTTGAGCCTTTATCTATCTTGGTATTTTCTTCCGCAATAATGTTATGTGTCGGAAAATTCTTGGTTAAAATTTTAACAATTGTTTCCTCTGCTTCAAGATCAGCTTTTGTTACAAAATTGCTTTTATCCTCATTTTTCAAGCTTAAGTCTAAATCCTCGCCAGAACATTTCCGTATTACTTTTCCAGCCTCTATAGCAGCCTGTTTGGCTACTTTTAAAAAGTTATCTTCCATAAATTTTGGACTTTTCTCACCAACCTTTATCTATTATTAAGTGTTTCTATTGAAAAGTCCATTACGAGATTTTAGATCGTAATGGACAAATCGGCAGATAAACTAAATTAACATAATTAGGTATGTACCTATTTAGTCCAAAACAAACGGTGCTTTGTGACCAGACGAGCCATTTTGTTGTAATAAGTACATTACCTCTTCATCTGTCACAGCTTCAAATTGATGATAAAACTGACCCACAGCCGCAAAGTACTCCGGTGTATGCAAAACTACCAGCTCGCTAACTTCCGGTCTGAGCTTCTCCAAAGCCTCCTCGCTGGCCACCGGAATTGCCAATATGACTTTCGCTCCGTGCCTTTTAAGATATCTAACAGCAGCCAGAGTTGTCGACCCTGTTGCTATCCCATCATCCACCAAAATGACTGTTTTATCATTAAGTTCTAGGGGAGATTTTCCCTGTCTGTACAACTGCTCTCTTCTTTTAACCTCTTCTTTGACTTCTCTAATTTTCAATTTTAAATTTTCGATTTTCAATTCCAACTGCTTTAGCAATCGGCTGTCCCATACTACCTCTCCATCAGGATCAATTGCCCCTAACGCCAGCTCTTCCTGAGCGGGAGCACCGATTTTTCTGGTCACCACCACATCCAGAGGCAGGTTTAACTTTTTAGCCACTACCGCAGCCACCACTACCCCGCCTCTCGGAATACCCAAAACTAGATCAGCTTGTATATTTCTCATTCTATTCGCCAGCAACTGCCCGGCTGCGATACGATCTTTAAAAATCTTCATTTCTTCTCCCTTTAAGACGGAAGGAGGCTGCCCCCGAACGCAGCGAGCTCTAGACGAGCCGAAGGCGAGCGTATCCGAGGTCGCCACGGCGACCGCAGGACGCTTGCGTTAACGAGCAAGTGAGCGGGGTTGCCGACTGAAGTGACTTAGTCGAATAACCCCAACTGGGGAGCCTCTTCTGCTTCCTTAGTAGTTTCTTTCCCGTGATCCCAGATCTTCACTACTCCATAAACTCCATCATATCCTGGGTCAATCACCAACTCCCCTTTCCTTACTTTGTCCACTCCTTCTGCCACTTTTGGACCCGATATTTTTGCTATTTCTTCTGTATCAATCTTAGTTAATATCTTAATCTCACTTCCCAAGGAAGTTGTTAACTTTTTATATTCATTTAGCACCCTTTGGGCTGTTGGAGCAGTCCCGAATACCTCTGCAATAATCTGAAGAAGTGGGACCAGCATCCTATATCCGGGCCTATCAAAACTCTTACTCTTCACCACCCCATTTTCCCTAAACTCCCCCAACTCCCCAACACTTCTTCCAGCTAGATCCTCTACTCTTTCCATTACTCCCACGGTCAACCCCCTGCCGCAAACCGGGCACTTGGTACCTTTTGCTTTAGTATCCTCAGGTGAATATTTCACATTACAGCTTCTGTGACCGGTGTAGTGGTACTTTCCCTCCTCCGGGTAAAACTCGATCGTCCCGGCTATCTTCTGTTCTTTTATATCCCTGAACATCCCTGAATACCCCGATTCCAAACTGCCAGCAAAAACCGTCGCTTCCCGGCCTAAATTAGGCAGCGAGTGAGCATCAGAACAAGATATAATTGAACGACTATCCAACTCTTTAATCCGCCAGTTCATGGCCGGATCAGAGCTTAACCCGGTTTCTATTGCGTAAATATACTCTGTTAAATCTTCAAAACACTCTTCCAACGAGTCATACCCGGACTGCGAACCAAAAATACCAAACCAGGGAGTCCAAGCATGAGCCGGAATAAATATTGCATTTTTTTCTATCTCTAAGCATATCCGCAGGAGTTCTTTAGAAGGAATCCCTACAATCGGCCTGCCGTCGGAGGAAAGAGTGGCGCGTTTGGCAAGCAAGGCCTGTTGCAATTTTCCTGCTGATTCAAACGAGGGCAGGAGAATTATATTGTGGATCCGACGGACTGAGCCTTTATGAGAATAAATAGAAGCCACCTCAACCGTCAGAACAAATTTAACATCCGATGAATCATGAACCATGAACCCTGACCCGTCTTCTTCTAATTGACTTTTTAGCTCGGCAAACCACAGAGGATGCAGACAATCTCCTGTCCCCAACACACCAATCCCTTTTAACTTTGCCCATTCCACCAAATTAGGGACATTTAATTGTTGGGAGCAGGCCCGGGAGTACCTGGAGTGGATATGCAGATCAGCAACATACGCCATGCCCGCATTCTACCATATTTTATATGCCTGTATTGATAAGAAAACAGGGGTGGTCGCGCGAACAATACTTTGTATCCAGACGAGCCAAGCGACACGACTCCAAATCACTGCTGCTTTATCTTTTAAACTGTTGTCCGTGCATCTCTATCAACTCTTTAACAGTTGTGGCATCCTCAGCTCGTTTGTCAGAACCTCTGAATTTAACCAGTCTAGGAAACCTCAAAGCATATCCAGGCTCCGATCCTTCTTTTCCAGCAGTATGGACCGGGGATCTCGTAATCTCATCTGCCAATACTTCAATTACAATCTCCGGCTCTATCCAGACGCTGGGGGTGAGTATTGAATTAACCCTGGCCGGCTTATGATCCACTTTAATTTTATCTGCTCTTTTGTGAATCTCTCTCCATTCCTCGTCCGTTAAACCTGTGCCAATTTTAGAAACCGTCACGAATTCGTCTTGCGACTCATCGTAAACTCCAACTAGAAGAGCGCCAGCTCCAAACTCTGACCGTTTCCCCCTACCAAAAATATATCCTAAAATCACACAATCAATCGTATCTTTTAACTCCCCTGCCGAATGCCTTTTCAGTTTCACCCAGTTAAAATTCCTGGCCCCGGCTTCATATTTTGAATCCGGTCTTTTAACCACCAACCCTTCCAACCCTTTAGTCAAAGCATCATTAAACAGCTCATTCATCCGCTCAACTGAGCCGGTGATCTCCCCCGGCTGCGGGATCAATATTTCCTTGCCGGAAATTACCTCTTCCAGTTTCTTAATCCGTCCCTTAAGAGGCAGGTCAATTAAAGATTTGCCATTTAAATACATAATGTCAAACACAAAAGCTTTTAAAGGCAAGCTTTTTGCCATCTCGACAATTCCATATTTTCTTCTTCTTTTAGTGGTTTCCTGGAAAGGCAAAAATTCATCCGATTCGGGGTTAAAAGCCAGCGCTTCGGAATCTAAAATGGCTGTTTTGGCTTTAACTTGTCTCCTGGCTCCCTCGATAATATCAGGAAACATCAGAGTTGTCTCTTCCAGGTTTCTGGAGAATAACCTAATCTCATCACCTTTTTTATGAATTTGAACACGGAATCCATCAAATTTCTGTTGGATATGGGCCTCACCGTTGAACTTTTCCAGGACTGCCTTGGGATCAGGTAACCGCTCAGCCAGCTGCGGTCTGATTGGCCTACCCACAGTCACATCTAACTCCCGAACTCCCTGAATTCCCCGATTCCATAAAGTTTCCGCAATTAACCCTAAATCGGAGGTTTTATTGTATGCTCCTTCCAGCTCTTTCCTGTTTTTCCGATCTCCCAGCTTTGCCAGGGAAAAACCGTCCAAAACCGTCGGGTCTCCTATCCCCAAGCGGGAGGCACCCAAAGGAATTCTAACCAGATGCTTTGCAGAAACAGGATCAACTTTTTTCAAAAGTTCTGACAAGAAGTTCAACTTCTTCTCAACCGTCCCTTCCCCGGTTGTCCCGGCAATCTCAGCCAAAATATTAAATACATCCTCCACTCTTAACTTTGAACTTTGAACTTTGAACTTTGAACTTAATCGTTCTGTTATCTTCCCTAAATCCCCCACCTTTCCATATTCTTTTAACACCTCTTCTCTTTTTACACCAAAGGCCCTGGCTATAGACTCCGCCACTAATTTTTCACTCATTCCGATCTCGATTGGTTCGTAAAAAGGGGCCACCCGGCCTTGAATCAAATAAACCACTTTGGCAATTTCAGAAGATTTAACTTTAGAAAAAAGCTCTGCCAAAATATCAATTAAGGCTAGACGGGAAGAAGTTTGTTCCAGTTTTTCAAAATATCGGGTGAGTTTAGAAAAAAGCATGGTAATTTGTAACGAGTGACAAGTCGGGAAGTAACAAGTTATTTTATCTTGTTACTTGTTACCTTTACTTAACTTGTTACTCTTCAAGATTGTAATAGATTCCTAAACTATTGTAAAATAGCCCTATGATAACCTCCGAAGAGGAACTAAAACAAGTACTACCTCCACCAGACAAGAAGAAAGAGTTACAACCTAAATTTCGCCGGATGATAGATAGGGTTTTAGTAAATGATGACCCCTCTAAAAGAGAAGTGGCTGCCGAAAGATTATCAGAGATTTTGACAACAATAGTAAATGCTTTTGCAGAAACAGGCGAAAAAGACACTCTGATCAAAAATTTTTTTAATAAACAGGGCTTTAAAAAAAAATTAGAAAAAACGCTACCTCTTCTTAGAAGATTTAATATTCCTGCCACGCTTATCTTTATAGACGTTGACCATCTCAAACTATTTAATGATACCCAAGGCCATCTAGAAGGAGACAAAATGCTCAAGGGCGTAGGAGGTTGTATTACTGATTCAACCAGAACCGTCGATTTCGCTGGCCGCTTTGGTGGAGACGAATTCGAATTATGCGCAGTGGGAGCAGACCTTGATGGAGCTGAAATTATAGCCCAACGCATCGAAACTACTAATAGGGAAAGGGTGTCAAAAATCTTCTCTGATTACCCACATCCACAAACATTAAGCATAGGGATAGCTGAGCTTATGCCTGATGATACTCCAGAATCCTTGATAGAGCGCGCAGATCAAGCTATGTATCAAGCTAAGAGAGAAAGAGATAGGATAGTCTCCGTTAGAAAAGATCCCCAATCAGGTAGGCTGGATTTTAATATTGTTACCCCAAACCATTCCACAACATCTTCATAATGACATTACTTAAGGACATACACTGCTTTGTTGGTGCCGCCCGATTTTTAACTAAACCCCTTTGCAATTTCTCCTAAGCTCTTCAACAAATCTTATAACAGGCTGGAAAATATCCGGCTTTTCGATTACCAAAACTTGATGCTTTGCTGCAAAATCCTCCAACAACTGCCCATTTGAACCCGTCACGAAGGCTACTTTTGTCCCGGGAGATTCTGCCAAGATACCGTCAATTAATTCGGAACCCATCATATTCGGCATATTGTAATCAGAAAGGACAGCGCATAGATGAACCCCCTCCAGTTTTTTCTGCTTTACTGCCAAAAGCGCTTCCCGAGGGTCTTCCTTAACTACAACCTCGTAACCAGTAGAACGGACCCACGCTCCCATCATCTCCGCCAATTCTCCTTCGTCGTCCACTACCAAGACATAGCCGCCGCAATCTTTTTCTACTTGCATAGCCTACACCCCAGTATACCCTAAATGTCAAGACAATTTTACTTGAGGACATAAACCGCTTTTTTAGTTCCCCCTGATTTTTTAACCAGGCCTTTTTGACGCAGAAATTTCAGTTCCCGGAGCACCGTATCATCTGAAAAATCCGGGAAAATTTTCCTAAAATCCTTATTGGATAAACCTTTGTGCCGGTGAATATATTCCATAATCATCATTTGCCGTTCATTTAACATCAACTGCTGCCCTAGCTTATCTTTAATCCTGGCATCTACGGAAATCCGCTGCACTTTTTCTTTCACCCGGTTCAGTTCAATCGCCACCCCTTCCGTAAAATACTCCAGCCAGGGCGTTAGATCACGCTCGTGGGTATCCAGCACCAGCTGGTTTGAGACAGCTTGTAGCGTTAAGTAATACTGCATAGGGTTTTCATCAAAATATTCTTCAAAAGAAAAAAATTTTCTAATGTCGTATCCATCCAGAAACAAAACTAAGGTGGCTACAGCCCTCGCTACCCTGCCATTGCCATCCACAAAAGGGTGAATCCTGGCAAGTTCATAGTGTATAATCCCGGCTTTGATAATCGGGTGGACTTGTTTTCCCTCATCAGAATTGATCCAATTGACTAAATCTTCCACTAAATACGGCACTTCCACGGCCGGAGGCGGGGTATAGGAAACTTGCCCGGTTTTGGTATTTTTGATCACCACTTGCCTGATTCTAAATTGCCCGGAAGTTTCCGGAGGTAAAATCTTTTCGGTAGTCAGCTTGTGCATCTCTAAAATAGTCTCAATGGTAAAGCTGTAACTTCCTGATGAGCCAATTTGGGTATAAATTCCTTCAATAAACTTTAAAACATTTCTATAATTGATGATTTCTTGTACATCTCTGTCTCTCGCAATTACCTCTTGCCCGTCTAAAACATCCCTGACTTCTTCCGGGGACAGCGGGTTTCCTTCCAAATGAGTTCCATGATGAATAGTTCGCTCGATTGCTTCTTTTCTAAATTTTGCTTCCCAAGCAGGAACTAAGGGAGCATTCATGATAATCTCACGAGCCGCTTCCACGATCCCAATAGCTTTTAAGATCTTGTTAGTGATGGAATACTTAGGGATAAACATAATCCCTATCTTCCCATATTTCCCGCAAAAAATCTAATCTCTTCCAACGTACTCATCCCAACTTTTGATTTGCAGATCTGCCATTTTTTTGGAAACCAGGCTGGAAACCAACAGCTCTGCTGCCTGTAAATTAGTTATCAAGGGGATAGACAAATCAACACAAGTCCTTCTGATGATAAACCCATCGGTTTCACCTTTGCCGGAACGGGGTTTGGATATATTTATCACTAAATCAATGCCACCTTGTTTTAATAGGTCCAAGACTGACGGGTGACTACCTTCTGAAATCTTGTAAACTCTGGTGCTTTTAATATCATTCCCGCTTAAAAACTCATGGGTCTGCTCTGTCGCATATACCTTAAACCCTAAAGAGGATAAATCTTTTGCTGAAGAGAGCAAATTCAGTTTATTCTCCTCCCCTCCAATTGTGAAAAGCACACCTTTTTTGGGGATCTTAAAACCCGTTGCCAAAATAGCTTTAAGATAGGCTTCTTTTAGGTCATCACCAAAGCAAGCCACCTCCCCAGTTGAGGACATCTCCACCCGGAGCCTGGGATCGGCACCTTTAATCCGGTTAAAAGAAAATTGAGGAGCTTTTACTGCCACATGGTCCAAACCCACTGTTTTGTAGCTTCCCCAAAGCGCTTCCCCGAGCATTGACCTAGTCGCCATCTCTACAAAGTTAAAACCTGTTACCTTTGATACAAACGGGAAAGACCTCGAGGCACGCAGGTTCAACTCGATGACCATAATCTGATTATCTTTTGCCAAAAATTGAATATTAAATGGCCCGTTGATGTTTAGTGCTTGAAGGATTTTTCTGGTTGCGTCTTTGATCAGCCTTAAAGTTTCTAAATACAACTTCTGGGGTGGCAGGACAATTGTTGCATCCCCTGAATGCACTCCTGCATTTTCAATATGCTCAGATATTGCATAAATTAGAAGTTTTCCTTCATGGCCCACCCCGTCTACTTCAATCTCTTTGGCACCTTCCACAAATTTGGAAATTACCACGGGATGTTCTGCGGATATATCTGTAGCGCTTTTTAAGTGTTTCTTTAAATCATCGCTTGAGAATGCCACATTCATGGCAGACCCTGACAACACATAAGAAGGCCTAATCAGAGCGGGGTAGCCAATTTCCCTGGCAAAGGTTATCGCATCATCAAGAGTTTTCAAACTTTGCCAAGCCGGCTGCTCGATCCCCAATTTATCCAAAAGTTTGGAAAATTTATTCCGGTCCTCTGCTCTGTCAATATTTTCCGGAGAGGTACCTAAGATTTTGTAACCTGCTTTGAAACAACTCATGGCCAAATTATTGGACACCTGACCCCCAAAGCCTAAAATCAAGCTCGCCCCTTGTTCAATATCATAAACATCACTAACTCTTTCAAAAGTTAGTTCCTCAAAATACAACTTATCTGCCGAATCGAAATCCGTTGAAACTGTTTCCGGATTACAATTTATAATAATTGTTTCCAAACCCCTATCTCTTAGAGTTTTCGCAGCTGTCACACAGCACCAGTCAAATTCAACAGAGGATCCAATTCTGTACGGCCCGGATCCTAAAACTATTGCTTTTTCAACTTTTAACTTTGCACTTTGAACTTTTAACTGTTCAGACTCTTCCCCATGATATGTCAAATACAAGTAATTTGTCTTTGCCGGATATTCTGCCGCCAGAGTATCTATATGCTTTACCTTAGGAACTATGCCATTCTTCTTCCTAAATTCTCTTACCTTTTCTTCTGTAGTTTTACCTGCTTTGGCAATAATTTTATCCGAGAATCCCAGTTTTTTTGCCTTAGATATTAATTGAAAATTGAAAATTGAAAATTGAAAATTGCTGAGATCCTTCTCAAATTCCACCATCTCTTTTATCTGATACAAAAACCAAGGGTCAATACCGGTGGCTTTGTAGATAGTTTCCACAGACTCACCCTTGGCAAACTTTTTAGCAATCACAAAAAGCCGCTGGGTGGTAGGCAAAACTTTAGTGTCATCTATGCCATTTTCCAACAGACCGTCTTGACCAATTTCCAGCATTCGGATTGCTTTTTGCAACACTTCGGGAAAACTCCTTCCAATCGCCATTACTTCTCCAACGCTCTTCATCTCAGAACCAATTTGCTCTTTTGCCCCCACAAATTTTTGCAAATCCCACCTGGGGATTTTTATCACAATATAATCCAAACTCGGCTCAAAAAATGCTGAGGTAGATAAGGTGACACTATTTTTTAGATCCGGCAAGGTAGTACCTAAGCCAATTTTGGCAGCAATGTAGGCCAGTGCATACCCGGTGGCTTTGGAAGCCAGGGCAGAAGAGCGGGATAACCTAGCATTAACCTCGATTACTCTGTAATCGTTATTCTTAGGATTTAAGGCAAATTGAATGTTGCACTCACCCACAATCTTTAGATGCTCAATCACTTGCAAAGATAATTTGCGCAAGAGGTGGTATTGGTAATTATTGAGCGTTTGGGATGGGGCTACCACAATACTCTCACCGGTATGAATACCTAAGGGATCCATATTCTCCATATTACAAACAGTAATTTTATTGCCAATGTTATCCCGCACCACTTCGTACTCAACCTCCTTCCAGTGTTTTAAATATTCTTCAACTGCAATTTGCGGTACCTGCCTGAGGGCAAGCGTCACTATTTTAATAAGTTCATCTTTGCTCCTCACGACCCCTGAACCCAAACCCCCTAAAGAAAATCCGCTTCTTACAAGAAGCGGATATCCCAATTCAGTGGCAATTTTTAAAGCTTCATTGAGGGATCTGGCAAACCCTCCTTTTGGAACTTTAACCCCAATTTTTGAAAGTTCTTTGGCAAAAAGTTCCCTGTCCTCGGTTGCTTCGATACTTTTAACAGGAGATCCCAGGACTTTTACTTTATGCCTTTTAAATACACCAGCTCGCTCGAGCGCCAGGCCACAATTTAAGGCAGTCTGCCCTCCAAAACTTAAAAATATTCCATCCGGTTTTTCTTTCTCAATTACCTTTTTTACAAAATAGGGAGTCACCGGCAGAAAATAAATCTTTTTGGCCAAACTTTCCGATGTTTGAATTGTGGCAATATTAGGGTTAATTAAAACTGCCTCAATACCTTCTTCTTTTAAGGCTTTTAAAGCTTGGGAGCCGGAATAGTCAAATTCCCCGGCCTCTCCAATTTTTAATGCTCCTGAACCTAGAACCAGTACTTTCTTCATAATATTTACTTCCTGTCATCCCGCCAGATGGCGGGATCCAATTCCGATCGTAACTTTATTGATTGGATTCCTGCATTCGCAGGAATGACAATCACACATAATCCAAAAACTCATCAAACAAATACCCTCCTTCCACCGGGCCTGGGTTGGCTTCCGGATGAAACTGAACTGCCATAAAAGGCTTATTTTTGTGCCTAATCCCTTCATTCGTCCCGTCATTTAAATTTACAAACCACTCTGTCCAGTCTTTATCCATGGATTTCATATCTACCGCAAAACCGTGGTTTTGAGAAGTAATAATAGCTTTTTGGCTTATTACATCTTGGACAGGCTGGTTTTGACCCCGATGGCCAAACTTCAGCTTAAAAGTTTCCCCTCCGGCTGCCAAAGATAAGATTTGGCTGCCTAGACAAATACCGAAAGTGGGAACATTTGCTGCAAGAATTTGTTTAACATTTTCTATAGTCTCTTTGGCTTGTTTTGGATCACCCGGGCCATTGGAAACTAATACTCCATCAAAATCCAACCTTTCTTCTAGTGGATTAAGATCCCAGGGAACTCGCGTTACTCTCACTCCTCTTTTTATCAAACTCCTGACAATATTTTCCTTTGCTCCGCAATCAATTAAGACTATGCTTTTCTTACCCGTTCCAAAAACTTCCACCTTTTTACAACTGACGTAAGGCAAGATATTTTCTTTATTCGGATCATATATTTCCTCGACTTTGAACTTTGAACTTTGCCGCCTTTGGCGAGCCTCGCCTCTGGCGGGAACTTTGAACTTTATCCTACCAAGCATCACCCCATGTTGTCTGAGTTTAGTTGTCAACTCTCTGGTATCAATCCCCTGCAAAGCCGGAATACCTTCTTCTTTGAGCCATTCCCCTAAGGATTTCTTACTTTCAAAATGCGATGGATGGTCAATATAATTTTGGACAATCAAACCTTTAACCTGTATCTTTTTTGATTCCTGAAACTCTTTCCCCGGTACTCCGTAATTTCCCTGTAAAGGATAAGTTAAAACCAAAATTTGGCCAAAATAAGAAGGGTCTGTTAAAGATTCCGGATAACCTACCATGCCGGTATTAAAAACCACCTCGCCTGAGGTGGTTACCTCTTTCCCAAAGCTTCCTCCTAAAAAAACTGTCCCATCGGACAGAATCAGTTTCCCTTGCATATATTTCTCCTGTCATCAAATCCTGCCAAGAATTAAAGCCAGTAATGCTTCTCTGATATATAAACCATTCTTCGCTTGAGCAAAATAAATTGCATTTGGGTGACTGTCCAACACCGGATCAATTTCATTCACCCTGGGAAGGGGATGCATTAGCTTCACTCCTTTATCCAAATACCTCTTAAAAGAAGCATCCAGGATAAATTTATCTTTGATCTTCTTGTATTCCTCCAGATCCTTAAATCTTTCTTTTTGCACTCTGGTTTGGTAAAGGAAATCCGCTTCCAAATCCTCCGGCAAATGATCAAATTCTGCGTATTCCACTCCTCTGCTTTCTAAAATCTTCAAGAATTCATCCGGCATTTTAAGACTAGGGTGAGAAATAAAAATTTGCTTAATTTTAAAATGGCTGAGTGCCAAAGAAAGCGCATGAACGGTTCTGCCGTATCTCAAATCACCCATCAAAGCTACTGTTATCCCATCAAGTTTGCCGGCTTCCTTCATCATCGTATAAAGATCCAGCATGGTTTGAGTTGGGTGCTGATTAGGTCCGTCTCCAGCATTTATAACCGGAATTTGTGCAACTTCTGCTGCCTTTTTAGCAGATAAAGGCTCGGGGTGTCTGATGGTTAAAACATCGGCATAAGAGTCCATAATTCTGATTGTGTCTGAAAAGGTCTCACCTTTACGAATCGAGGTACCCTCGGGGTCACTGAAGCCAATTATTCCCATGCCTATTTTTTGGGCTGCAGATCTGAAAGATTGTTCTGTACGAGTCGAAGGTTCAAAAAATAGTAGCGCGGCAATTTTACCCTGGGCAATGGTGTAATTAGACCGGTCGCTTTTAACAAAAGCCGGATCAAATCTTTTGGCAGTTTTTAAAATAAAAAGTAACTCTTCCTTAGAAAAATCATTTATATCGATAATATCCCGGCCCTTAAAGTTTTTCATTTTTTTCAAAAAAAATCCGCCCATTGGCGGATCAAAATACTATTAAAATTAATTCAGAAAAGCATTTCTTAAGCATAACCTTGAGATATTTTAATGCTAGATGTTTTTCCTGTCAATCCCTGAAAAAATCAGTGGCTTTTCTTTAGCAACCACAATATTAGAGCCTTTTGAACATGAAGTCTGTTTTCAGCTTCCTGGAAAACCACTGACTGAGGACCATCAATTACTTCAGCAGTCACTTCCTTACCCCGGTAGGCCGGCAGACAATGCATAAAAATAGCGTCTTTTTTGGCATATCCCATTAAAGAAGCATTAACCTGATAATCTTTGAATGTTTTAATCCTACCTTCTTTATCTGTATCCCCCATACTAATCCAAGTATCAGTTACCACTACATCAGCTCCTGAAACAGCTTCTTTTGGATCCTCGGTTTGTAAAATATTGGCATTATACTCTTGGGCCTTTTTGACAATTTCTGAATTCAAAGAATACCCTTTTGGCGATCCGCACTTAAAATTCATCCCCAACATTGCCGCCCCAAGACACAAAGAATGGGCTACATTATTATCACCATCCCCTACATAACCGACTGTCAGCCCAGATAAATCCTGATACTTTTTAACTTCCCAAACGGTAAATAAGTCCGTAAGCGCCTGGCACGGATGCTCTAAATCAGACAAGGCGTTAATCACCGGGATGGTGGAGTTTTGGGCAATATCCACAATTGTCTGGTGTGAGTAAGTTCTGGCTGCAATAATATCTGCCATGCCGGAAAGAACTCTGGCAATATCTGCTTCCGACTCCCGGACACCAATACCGGTATCTCGCGGGTCAAGGTATAGAGTATTTCCCCCAAACTGTGCCATCCCGATTTCAAAAGAAATCCTGGTTCGAAGTGACTGTTTTTCAAAAATAAGCACCAAAGATTTGCCTTTAAGAAAAGGTTTATTACTTCCTTTGCTCTTAAGCTCCTGCTTTAGCTTTTTTGCCAATCTAAAAATTAACCAAATCTCTTTGGCCGTTAAATCCGTTATAGACAAAATATGCTTAATCTCTTGTTTCATAAGTCTATTTTCTGCTTATAGCTATTTTATGTTCTAAAAAAACAATAATCCTCTCAGTGGGTTGATCTTCTGGACCAAATGCTGTGTAGTATGCTTGAGCGCAGTGCTTAACTCTCTCTTCTGGGATTCCGAGCTGTCCGAGCAGACTTTCCACCAAAGAATGTTCCCGGCTGGTTTTTAACTCAACAGGCATTTCATTATTTGATTGTTGATTTGCTTCTATTCTCTCTACCATCATTTACACCTCCTTATCCATCAAAAAAGCCCTTGCTAAACCACCAATCTCTTGATGATCTAACAAGGGCCTTTTGGGCGGTGCCACCTTATTTTATTAATTTATCCATTAAAAAACTCGCTTCCGCGAGCTGTCTTTGAATAAATTAACCTTATTCATGACGCGCTCCGAATCTTCGACACACGTTACTGTCTTTTACGGTTTCGTCTCCGGAATACATTTTTGTATTCAGCGTTCCCCTTCCGAAACTTTAGTGAAGGAGGGTCCTGGATCGCGACTCCAGTCCAAACGCTTTTGATTATTTAATTGTGAATACAGTATACCATAAAAAACTGAAGCGTCAAATCACCGCATATCTAATTGGAACGGCCTGTCTTAGGAGGAGCATTAGGTACTACCACTGGTGCAGGAGTGCTGGCCGGGGAACTGCTGCCACTATCACCACCTCCGGGACCGCCACCTCCTCCACCTGAGTCAGATGGTGGTGATGTAGGTGTTGGTGTAGGGGTAGGAGTTGGGGTAGGGGTAGGGGT
>MFCP01000034.1:0-2655 GCA_001776635.1 Candidatus Daviesbacteria bacterium RIFCSPHIGHO2_01_FULL_40_11
TTAAGAAAAAAGATGATATCCAAAAGCAAGCAGCAGCCAACCGCGCCTTTTCCCATTTCCGCTGGTAAATTCTCCCACTTGCATTGGTTGTAGGATATAGTAAGATTGTAGTTATCTGCCGATATTATGGTAGAAGTTTTAAGGCCAGAAAAAACCACTGCCGAAGTTGTAGATACACTTGATCCAAAAAGGCAACGACCTCTTCTGAGGAGCCTTCAAGCCTTAGGAGTATGTGGTCCTGATGATTTAGAGGCGCTCTTTGGACGCATACCACCTGTTACCAGAAAACCCGTGGAGTTACCCAATTTACATCCGTTTCCAACTGTAGCATAAATAACTAGCTTCTTTCTTTAGTTTTGTCTATTTGACTTTTAGGATCAAAGTGGTTAATATTTACGTGTAGCCTCCTGAAGTTTGAGGGGGCTATTTTTTAAATGGGGTAAAATTAAAATTATGGATAAGAAGTTAATACAACAAAAATTAAAGATGTGGAGGGATAATTTAGCGCAACTTGAAGTAGAGTTGAGGGTTATTTTGGAAAAAAAGGGTGCTGCGGCGGCAGAGGGGGATTTATCCGAGAATGCAGCTTACACAATGGCAACTGAGGATGCAGAAACAACCAGAGTCAGGATTGAGGAAATAAAAAAGATCATTAGGGATTTAGAAGAAGGGAAATAACTATGGCTATACAGAAGACTAAACGTGATTTTCCATTAGACAGGATTAGAAATATCGGTATTATTGCCCACATTGATGCCGGGAAAACCACGACTACCGAGAGAATTCTTTTTTATACAGGAAGAACTTACAAAATCGGCAATATTGACGAGGGGACAACCGTGACCGATTGGATGGAACAGGAGCGTGAGCGCGGAATAACTATCGTTTCCGCTGCTATCACTGCCTTTTGGACTGTTAAAAAAGGTCTATTTGAGGGCCAGGAAATGAGAATTAATCTCATTGATACCCCAGGTCATGTTGATTTTACGGCTGAGGTAGAAAGATCTCTACGGGTGTTGGATGGGGCTGTTATTGTTTTAGATTCCTCCTCCGGAGTGCAGTCTCAAACAGAAACTGTTTGGAGACAAGCTAATAAATATAATGTTCCACTGATCGCTTTTGCCAATAAAATGGATGTGGTGGGAGCAGATTTCATGGCTACCATTCAATCTGCCAGGGATAGATTAGGTGCAAACGCTATTGCTTATAATTTGCCAATTGGTAAAGAGAATGATTTTGCCGGAGTAGTAGATCTTTTAACCGAGAAAGCCATTATTTGGGAGGGTGATGAGACCGGCGCCAAGTTTACCGAGGTAGAAATTCCCGCTGATATGGTGGGTCAAGTTAAAGAGGCCCGCGAAAAATTGGTGGAAGAAATCTCTGGAACTGATGATGTTTTAATGGAGAAATATTTGAGCGGAGAGAAGATTGGCGTCGAGGAATTGAAGCTAGCTTTAAGAAGTGCTGTGATTGCTAATAAAATTGTGCCGGTGATGGCGGGATCTAGCCTTCGAAATAAAGGAGTTCAACCAATGCTGGACAGCGTTGTAGAATACCTTCCTTCCCCACAAGACATAGCCATAGTTTCCGGCCATAACCCAAAAACCGGAGAAAACGAAGAAAGAAAAGCTAACCCCGGCGCGGCTCTTTCTGCTCTGGCATTTAAAATTCAAGTTGATCCGCATGTGGGGAAGCTGACCTATATTAGGGTTTATTCGGGAACTTTAAAGAGCGGTTCTTATGTTTACAATTCCACCAAGCAAATCAACGAAAGAGTGGGAAGACTTCTTTTGATGCATGCCAATGACCGGGAGGAAATTGATGAGGCTTTTGCCGGAGAAATCGTGGCAGCGGTGGGCTTGAAAGATACAATCACCGGCAATACCCTTTGTGATGAAGCTGCCCCGATTATCTTAGAATCTATTTCATTTCCTGATCCGGTTATCTCGCTGGCTATTGAGCCAAAAACCAAATCCGACCAGGAAAAACTAGGTTATGCCCTGCAGCGGTTGGCCGAAGAAGATCCCACTTTCAGAGTCAAATCTGACCTTGAGACTGGACAGACCATCATCGCCGGTATGGGAGAGCTCCAGCTTGAGATTTTGGTTGACCGGATGAAGCGGGAGTTTAAGCTGGAAGCCAATGTGGGACAACCGCAAGTTGCCTATAAAGAAACTATTACTAAGCTGGCAGAGGGAGAAGGTAAATATATCAGGCAAACAGGCGGCCGGGGTCAATACGGTCATTGTTTGCTCAAAATTGAACCTTTGCCTCGTGGTCAAGGTCGGGAGTTTGTCTCCGAGGTGGTGGGTGGAGCTATTCCGAGAGAATTTATTCCGCCGATTGAAAAAGGCGTGATCGAAAAAGAAGATACCGGAATTTTGGCCGGGTATCCGGTGACAGATATTAAAGTAACTGTTTATGATGGCTCATATCATGATGTTGATTCCTCTGAAATTGCCTTTAAGATTGCTGCATCACTGGGACTCTCAGAAGCAGCTAAAAAAGCCGACCTGATTTTACTTGAGCCGATCATGAAGGTGGAGGTCACCACCCCGGAGGAGTTTTTGGGAGAAATTATTGGTGATTTATCCAGCAAAAGAGCCCAGATTTTATCTTCTGAAACCCGGGGCAATGCCAGGGTAGTAATAGCTT
>MFCP01000034.1:2673-5353 GCA_001776635.1 Candidatus Daviesbacteria bacterium RIFCSPHIGHO2_01_FULL_40_11
TGCACGGCTACGCCACAGCTATCAGAAGCATGTCGCAAGGCCGGGCCACTTATTACATGGAAGCAGACCATTACGAGCCGGTGCCGCAAAATATTACCCAAAAAATCATTGAATCCTCAGGTTTCACCGGCCGCGTTGAACACTAAGATATTTATGCTATTATTATAAATAATATGGCTGAAGAAGAGAATCTAAGTAATCTTTCATCCGAACAGATAGATCAGAGACTAGAGGGATTGAAGGATAAGCCAATAGTGAGATCTCCCGAACAAACTCAACGTGTGCTGCAGAAATTGGGAGATCAAGTAACACGAGAAAGAGAGGGCGAGGCCCCACCAGTCTCATTACCAATTGAAAAAGCTAGAAGGTCAGTGAGAAAATCTATAGAAAAAGCAGATCAACTACAAGAAAAGGTTGGTAGACTGATTGAGGGTAGCGATCAAGCAGTTGAAAAATTTGAGGGAGTTGTCACGGCCCAGGAAAAAGCGGTACAAAAAGGTAGAATGAGAATAGTGAAGTAATCCAGGGGAAAAATTGTGACAATATTGCCAACGGTCGTGGGATATCTTGTCACTAGGAAACGTCGCTATTTTTGGCAAAGCACCGGTTGCATTCCCAATATTCAGCCTTTTTTCCTTTGCCAATGTTTAGTTTTCCAAAGAAATGTCCACCTTTGTATGTTCTATCCTGGTAAAGAGTGATAACAATTCTTTTTCCGCAAACTACGCAGTTACGGATTAGTTTTTCCGTTTGTACATTCATTTTTGTTCCTCAAGGCCATGTTTGCTAAATTTAAGTACTGTACCTTTAGAAAGCTTAAATTGTTTTAAATCTTCTAAGAAATTACCAATTAACAGAATAATTTCAGATGTAGGTATTTTCGGAAAGGAGAAAATAATTACTGACAAATGTTTAGTTTGATTTTTAAGAAAGTCTTTGTCGAAAGTGAGGATTATCCTTTTCTCTTTTAAAGCAAGATTAGCTACTATTTCATCTGAAGATCCTTGTAAAGCCTTCTGTTGGACTGTTTTGACTGAATATCCCGCACTTATTATTTTAATTACTAAAGGTTTGGGGAAATCTTCATCAGCGAGAAATTTCATGAGTATAGAGGGTAGTTGGTTCCGGATGATTTGTTTTGGAGCGGGGAAGTTTGTTTATCACTAGATTTCTGGCATAAGAAATGGCTGCTTGGATTTGACTTACTGTTAAGTGAGGGTAATCTTTTAGTATTTCTTTCACATTCATCCCGGAAGCTATTCTGTCTAAAATGAGTTCTACCGAGATTCTCGTGCCCGCAATGACAGGTTTACCGCCTAAGATTTTTGGATCAGAAATAATTTGAACTTGTTTCATAGTGATATTTTACCACAAAATATCACTCAAAAGATCATCGAATCTTCAGGATTTACTGGCCGAGTGGAACACTAAAATTTGAATTCTTCCTCAATCCTTTAGTGTTGTATAATTAAAAAATGACGGCTGGGGGTCTTTTGCTTGTTTTCTTTATATTATTTTCTTTTGTTGCTAACTTAATAATTGGCGTGATTTATGGATGGAAAGTCTCAGACAGCGGCGTAAAAAAGCTTGCAAAATTTTTGGTAGTTAGCTTAATTTTAGGTACAGCCTCCTTTGTTATAGACTATTTAATGTCATTAGTTTTAGGAAATGACACTTTTAATTTAAATGAATTAATGAGACTCTCGCAACCAACCCTGGGAATCCTAATTGTTCTAGGTTTTATTGGAATGCTTATTGGAGCACTTTGTAAGTGGTTAGCTACCAAGTTGTAACCTTCTTTTGAAATTTAGCTTTTCAATCCCGGTTTGTGCATTTGAAGGTGAATGCTGTAATAGTTTTGCATACGACCGTAGCATATTTTGTATAACCCCTTTGATTATAGGGCTTTAAATCAGTATAATCATTTTCTATGTCTGAGAGAAGAAATATTTCAGTTGGGCCGGCAGGCGAATGGGGATCGGCTTTTGCAAAAGTGGCTGCCGAGAGAGGTCACAGAGTCCTCATATTTTTAAGAGATTCTGAAGATGTAAAAGAATTCCGGAAAACCCACAGGACTAAAAGGTTGCCAGAAGCGGTAATGCCGAATAATGTAAAAGCAACTTCAGATATAGAAGAGTTTGCAAAAGATGCAGATTTGATAGCTTTAGTTCCTCCTTCAAAAAACTTTCGTTCATTTTTCCGCGAACTTAGACCTTCAATTCCTCCTACGAGTTATGTTGGAAGTTTAACAAAAGGCTTGGAGCAGGAAACCCACTTAAGAATGTCGGCAATTATGTTAGAAGAGGATCCAACTTTGATAGACCGTATTGCTGTTTTATCCGGTCCTAATTTGGCAAAAGAAATTGCCCAACGGGCAATTGGAGGTATGGTAGTTGCCGCCTACAATCCTGTTGTAGCAGACCGCATACGATACTGGCTAAGTTCAAACCGCCTTAGTGTTTATGCATCAGCAGATCCTGTGGGAGTTGAGTATGGTGGAGCTTTGAAAAACGTTATGGCATTGGGCGCAGGTATAGCAGATGAGATGAAAGCATCTAATACCAGCAAAGCTTTTTATGCTACTAGGGCATTGGAAGAAATGATCAGGCTTGGTAAAAAGTTAGGTGGCCGTGAGGAAACATTTAGAGGGCTTTCCGGAAATGGGGATTTGTTGTTATCT
>MFCP01000035.1:0-12851 GCA_001776635.1 Candidatus Daviesbacteria bacterium RIFCSPHIGHO2_01_FULL_40_11
TACCATTTGAGGCAGTATAGCCTGCAGATCCTGACCAGGCAGTTTTACAGTCCCCGGCAATACAAAGACCGGTTGAACCATTAACCTGACCCACTACATCCAGTTTGTATGCCGGGGAAGTAGTCCCGATCCCTACATTTCCTGAAACTGCCAAACCATTAACCGGCCCTGCTACAGAGGCAGTGCCCCAGCCAATCACTTCATTGCCATTTACAGACAGTCTTGATCCGGTGGCAGAAGTACCTACTCCCACATTCCCTGAGGTGGTATTTAAACCTACAAAGGTGGGAGTGGCAGAGGTGGCTATATCCTGGATGGTGTTGACTGCCCCGGAGGAAACAGAGAAATTGGTGGAGTTAAAGGAGGCCACTCCTTTGACAGTGGTGGAAGCATCAATCCCAGCCACAGTGAGTGTTCCACCAAGTGAGACCGGGGACCCGGACACCGAGATGCCGGTTCCAGCTGTGGCAGAGACTATGATGGAAGAGTTTTCCAGCTCTGAGTTTTGGATGGAACCGGCCGGTAAGACTACAGATCCTCCGTTAACTGTTAAACCACCGGATATGACTGCTGCCGAGGTGGTTGTTAATGAGCTACCAATACCGACATTGCCTGATACATTTAAAGAAGATCCTATCCCCACAAAGTCGGAAAAGTAACCAGTGCCTAAGACTTTGAGGGTATAATCAGGGGCAGAGGTGCCTATTCCTAATCTAGTGTTGGTATTATTCCAGTAGAAGTTAGGGCTGGCCGTAATATTAGTGCTTGAGTCAAAGAATCCTACTCCTCCAACAAATCCTCCTGATGTCGATGCTCCACCACTTCCTACGGTGCAAGTAACAATTTGGTTTGATGAATTAACACATAGTCCGTTACCCGTACCCACAGAAAGAGAGGTTAAGGAAACGGTAGAGCGCAGAAATGAGGCCCCGTTTACATCCAATTCTGCCTGAGGAGCAGAGGTTCCAATCCCAACATTTCCTTCAATTATCAGTCCATTGCTGGGTGGGGATAGGGTGGCATAGGTTGAACCGATAGCTCCATTGCCTGAGACTGCTAGGGTTCCTCCCGGAGAAATAGTTCCTATTCCTAAGTTTCCTGATGAATCAATGGTAATGCCGGAGGTAGCGCTACCGCCTGTGATTAAACCAATTTTGTTTGCACCGATTCGATATAGTCCGGTGTCTAGATCATTAGTAAATGTCAGAGACGGAGCAGCGGCGGTACCATCAGCCAACTTCACCACACCGGAAATAGCAGGAGAGCTAGCTAAAGATAGAGTAACTGAGCTGCCTAAGCTGACATCACCGCCACCTGTTAAGTTAGTACCGGCAGTAACTGTCACTTTGGAATTGGTTAGGGCAGAATTGGGGATATTGGTAAAAGTATTACTTGAGCCTGACATAGACTTGTTGGTTAAGGTTTGAGTATTATCAATACCAACTAGCGTAGTGGTAACATCTGGAAGCGTTATTACTCTCGTAGCAGTTGGTGTCCAGGTTAAAGTACCTGTTGGACCACCAGATTGAAAAATTAGCTGGTTATTGGTGGCTGAAAGGTTTAAGGTGTTGAAGGTAGGAGAAGAAGAAGTTGATACATCTTGATCTAGTAAGGCATCGTTTGTTACAGTCAAGGTGGTGTCTCCTGAGCTTAAAGCGAAGGTTCCTGCTGAAGGCGTAGCTTCCAGAGTGAGTCCGTTGATGCCGTCTCTTACAGAAAGCGAGCCGTTAATTTGGGTATCGCTATTCACCTCTAAAAACTTAAGAGCGGCCGTGACGGCCAGGATGTCTGAGGAGGGTTTAAGGTTTAGGGCAAATGGTATGGGAGGTGGTTCGTCGGGTGGCATAAACCCCCACTCCTTAGCCTTTGCAGGGTCAATTACCGCTACAGCTACTTCGGCTAACGTATGAAATGGGTTTAAAAGTCCTGAGGCTATATTGTTTTTGAAAAACTGTTCAGTTTCTTTCGGGCTGGTTAGGTAGGAAGCTGTGATCCAGGAGGTGAGAAGTAGGGCAGTGACTGACAGAACTGCGAAGCCAATTAGGAATTTGGTTAGCAAGGAGGATTTAAGAGAGGGGATATTGGGATATTGGGATATTGGGATGTCAGAGATAAAGGCTTCCGTTTTTGAAATATCGTCGTATTCTAATATCTTGTCATTTTCGACTTTCCCCAATAATTCTTCCGTGCTTAAACTTTCAGGTTGAAGGTCTAAAACAGAGGCTGGGTTAACTTTTTTTAAAGCTGAAAGCGTGTAAAGCCTTGTTCCTCCGGGAGTCCTAATGGCGGTGATTTTGCCGCTTTTTTCCCACCTGCGGAGAGTGTCAATGGAAACGCCTAAGGCTTTGGCAGCCTGGCCAATTTTGAGGTATTTGACAGACGGATTCTTCATGATTAATTTGCGGCCCGTCTGCCTAAAATATATGCAAATCTACTTAAACTCTGCCCTTTTGCATAGATTCTTAATCCATCGTACATACATTTACATAGATTTGTCAAGGGGTTATTATTAATGTAATATCAATAATATTTACTAAAAGGGGACAATAACAAACTAGATCAACGAAGATATCAAAAGAGATCAATGAAAAAGTAGATTTTACTTCTTTTCTGTTTGTGGCTGGATGTATGTATAAATATTAACTTTATTTTCCGCTGTTACAATTATAGCCATTGGGAACTTAAAAGTTACAGGTCTTTGCCCACCTGGGGGTCTGATAATTATGGGAGAATTATCAACTAGAGTGATGAAATTGGCGTGTTGAGGTAGGATATCAAAATTTCCCTGGGGGTTTTTGGAACTTACCGATGTAGCTTCGGTATCAAGGATTAATTGTTGGGGAGAGATGATTCGGACATGTAAAGTTGGGTTAGGCATAAATTTTCTTTGACTTTACTTCAAATAATTTGGGCATCCTTTAAAGAACCAATATACAAGAACCGGTCAACCGGGATGTTATCTAATTTACCAGAAAGTATCACTTCGATATCTTTTACAGTAGTCTCTTTTGAGACATATACGCCCTTTCTGCCGGTTTGTCGCTCAGTCATAAAGAAGGGTTGAGTTAAGTAGTTTATAATCTTTTTTGTCCGGATATAAAGTATTCTATTTTCCGGAGAGAGCTCAGCCTCTCCCACAATTGCTACAATATGAGATAGTTTGTTGTAGTTTTCCAATAATTTCTGGAACTGTGTCAGAACTTTGAAGTGTAGTTCACCCAAAAAAGCTTTAGATAGCGTTGAAGAGGAAGATTGGAATAAATCTATCGGAGGATAGATGTTTTTTTGAGCAACGGATCGTGACAGCACTATGGCATTATCTAGAAAAGACATTACTGCGACCACTGCGGCATCCGTAATCTCATCGGCAGGTACATACACATTTTGAAAAGATGTAATTGAACCATTTACTGTGGGGATTAATCTATCTTCAAGGGTTGATACTTCTGTTTGCATAGTTGCTTGATAGGCTTGTTCCGAAGGGATTGTGCCTAAAAGTGTTGCTACTTCGGCACCGGCTTGGACATACCTGAACATATTATCAATGAAAAATAGCACATCGGATTTTAGAGTGTCCCTAAAATATTCTGCTTGGGTAACTGCAGCCAGGGCTACCCGGAAACGGACAGCCGCATTCTCATTCATTTGGCCAAGAATTATAGCAGTTTTTGGCAGGACTCCGGACTCTTTTAAACGCTGATACAGTTCTTGGCCCTCACGAATCCTTTCTCCGACACCTGCAAAGACGGAAAAAACTTGCTTTTCACCAGGTTTTTTATTACCTCGGGTGACATTATTTAAAACTTCCGTCAAAAGTATCGTTTTTCCCACTCCTGCGCCTCCTATAAAGCCTACTTTGCCGCCCCGCTGTATCGGTGTCAAGAAATCTACCGCTTTTATTCCCGTTTCCAATATTTGGTAGCTACTTTCTACGATATTTAAAGAGGGCGCTTTAGAATATATAGAGGCTTTCTTAAGTGGCGAGATCGGGCCTTTGTTATCTTTGGCATTGCCAAACAAATCCATCACCCGTCCCAAAACAGGAGGGCCAACAGGCACTTTTAATTCAGAACCACTACCATAAACTTCCATTCCTCTAAACAATCTGTCAGAACTACTTAGAATAGCAGCAAAGACGGTTTCCCGGGACTGTGCGAAGACCTCTAAGATAACTTTAGGGTCATTGGGGCATAGCAGTATTTCAAAAAGCTCGGGGAAGGTATCTCCCTCGATTTCCACCATGGCAATTTGGCCATTGATGGTGGTGACAATACCATTAGCTTGAGTTTGGGTAGTTTGATTCATGTTTTCCTTACTGCCATCATGGAGGCAAAATTTTCTAAAATTGTATTGTTATCTATGCTTCTTTTAACATATGCTTTAAGTGTAAGATACTCTTTAATCATCTTATTTGCTTCGGTTTCTGCGTGATCCATGGAGATAAAACGGGAAGCAGTCCTTGAAAGCTCTGATTCTAAGAATGTCCCCTCCAAAAGTAGTGTGATGATTTGGCTGTCAAAAAACTCCAGGACTTTAGGCAGATCCGGTTCAAAGATGAATTTAAATCCCTGCTCATTTTGTTGAACTTGCAGGTCGGCTACGTTGAGACTTACGAGGTTTCCTGTAGAGGGTGATGCTGTGATATCCACAGCTGTGGGGACTTGGTGGAGTAAACTTTTCATTCTGGAATAGAAAACCAGCACTTGTTTATAATCCTTTAACAAACTTACTAAATTCAGCAGTTCGTCGGTATCTGGTTGATCATCTTTTAAGAGTATCTCTTTGTAATCTGAAAATACAGGCTGAGTCCGAAAATAATCAATAGCTGCTTTATTCACCATAATCCGGTCAGTATTAAGTTTAGAAGTTGTAGAGACAAAATATTCCAACAAGTCAGCATTGATTGAGCCATAAAATCTATAGTTTGAGGTCAAAACTATGCTGACTGTTTTTTTAGGTTTAACAGTAGTCTTAATCCCATATTTCTCGGCCAAATTCTTAACTAAGGCGTAAACATCCGAGATCTCTTGAAAAAAGACCCTATTTCGCTCAACTGCAGCCCTAATTCTTTTTATCTTAAGATTTGCAATCTCAGCATAGACTTGGGTAATCGCTTTAAGCGACTCTCCTTCTTCTAATACTTGATCGATTTGTTTGATAGTCATAGGTTTATGGACATAACTTAGCTAACACCGCTCCTGCTGCTTCTAATAGTTTAATTAACTCCTCATCGGTTTTTAATTTAGTTATTGACTTGGTAATAGGTATAAGCTGCGGATGTTTTAGAAAAGCTTCAGAAATTATCACTTTATACTTTTCCACGAAGCTTCTATTTTTGTTCTGTAGAAAAGTGGTAAATGGGAGCGCTAAAAGTATTGCTTGAATTTGTTTAGGGATGGCAGTTAAAGGGTCCTGTTTTAAAATCTCCATAATTAACTCCCTTCTTTTTAGAATTAACTGTGTTTCCGGAGGTAATTCCAAACTAAATCTGGAAATCGTCTCTAAGTCCGCCGCGGCGGACAAAACCTGTCTTACCCTGGTAGAAAGCAAATTAGTCATTTGGTCTTGAGTTTGCCTTCCAACCCGGGAAACAGAAAGTGAAAGGTCTATGGCGGGAGTTTGTCCTTGAGATCGGAGACCGGCTTTAAACAACAAGTGTCCATCAGTCATTGACATAAGGTTAGTAGGGATTAGAGTTGTAAAGTCGCTTAAGGATAGTTCTATGACAGGAAGGGCTGTGATAGAGCCCCCTCCGTATTCTGGGAGGAAATTACCTGCCCGTTCCAAAAGGTGTGCGTGCTGGTAAAACATATCTCCTGGGTACGATTCTCTGCCCGGTGACTTGTTAGAAAGAAGCGAAATTTCTCTATAGATTTTAGCATGAGAACCTAAATCATCTAGTATCAGTAGCACATCTTTACCCTTTTTTTGAAAATATTCCGCAATAGTGAAGGCTGTTTTTGGGGTCAGAAAAATTAAGGGAGGAGGTTCAGAAGAAGAGGTTGCTATAATAACATTATAATCCAGTGCTTTATTTAATCTTAGTGTATCAATTAAATTCCTGACTACAACAGCGGGTTTTCCTATCGAGGCGAGTACACAAATAACGCCGGTGTTTTTTTGGTTGACAACTATGTCAATTAAAAATCCGGTTTTGCCAGAATGTGCATCCCCTAAGACAAGCTCTCTCTGTCCTCGGCCTAAAGGAATTAAGGTATCAATCAAAGTTATCCCTGTTAAAAATTGATTAGCAATAAACTCCCTGGATTCTATTCCAAGAGCCTCTCGGTCAAGTTCTAAATTCAAATTGGTTTTGGTCCGTGAAAGTAAGCCTTTACCGTCAATTGGCACTCCCAGAGAGTTCACGGCCCGTCCTAATAAAAAATCTCCTACATTGATCCCTAAACGATTGGTCAGTCTTCTAAACTCTTGTTTTGGTTTGATTGCACCTTCATCTAACATCAAAACTTCAATTTTATCTTCAAAAGTAGAAGTTACCCATCCTCTAAGGCCGGTGTCGGATTCCACCATATCATTTACTTTAATGGTTGGAAGACCATCCAGATAAACTAGGAAATCCCTGGAAGAAACAACGTAGCCTACCTCGGTTTGTTGTGTAGATGACATGTTATGTTATCTCAGGAACTTTCTAAATTCTTCCAAAAGCTCCTGCCTTTTTTGTTCAAGCTTTGCCCTCAGCGAATAATCCCTATAAACTCCTTTCCAAGATAGGGCAGTACCTGCAATTAAATTCGGGTCAACTTTAATATCTAAAAGCAAGGAGGGAGAATCAAAGGTTTTTCTTGTAAACGCGCCTATTTGGCTTAGGGTTGTGTCATTTAGTTCAAAGGCGAGATGCATAGTTAGGATTGGTGTGTTGGTTCCTATCTTTTCCAGACCGGAGAAAATATTATAAATATTATCCTTGTTAAACTTTTGGTAGAAGCTTGAGGGTAGCGATTTTAGCCAATTTGAATCTTGGGGCGAAAGAGGCATATTAACTGAAGTTTCTATCTCTCCGAAAAAAGTTTTTAGAAAGTAAGATTGAAGGATTCTGAGCCTGTGTTTAAGGCTGGTTAGTGAATAGGTATCTTTTAAGATGATACTCAGGATTTCATTCATACCACAAATTTTTCTACTTTAGCCTTTTCCAGTGCTTCGTATACTAGCTCCAGTTGGTCCTTTAAGGATAATTTTTTCGCCAAGACAATGCTGAGTGTTTTCTCCATCATGGCCACAATATTTTCATCAATTAATTTCAGTTGTTCGCTTTTATAAGTATCAATTAACTGTCTTGTACTTTTAAGTTCTAGCTCTATAGAAGAGGTGGTTTGCTGGGCTGTCTGTACCATAAAATCAGACAACCTTTGTTCAACTCTGTCAAAAAGCTGGTTGATCCGCTCCTGCCCGGCTTTCTTGCTTGCTCCTTCAAATTCCTCACTTCTTTTCTGTAAATCCTGCATAAATTGGAGAAGTTGATTTTGGCCCGCTATGATAGTCTGTTTAGATACATTTAGAGCCTCGGAAAGTTGTTTTGAAAGATCCTGCTCAAATTTAGCTGTTTCAAGCTGGCTTCCTGCGATAACTTTTATTCCCTCAAGTTCTGCCTGTCCTATAACGGCTTGGGATTTTTTTATGGATTGATTCAAAGTTTCCCATCCTTTTTCTTTTATTTCTCGTAGGAATCGATCACCTTCTGACTCAAGCTTTTTTCTTTGGTTGTATTCGCGAAGGTAGAGAAGTATTGCAAGTATTATTGCAATAGTTAACACTAAATCGGTAGGATCTAAAGGCAGATTAGGCATAATTTTTGGACGATTCTACCATACCACATCTTGTTGATTTAGTCACGATACCGAATCGTCCATCACGTATGTTGGTCTCTAATAAAAAGTAAACGGGTGAGTTTATAATCTAATTATCAAAATTGAGGCGACGATTCCGATGATACCGGTAAGCACCAGCAAGGCAAGGTTAATGATCATAGATAGTTGAATTGTTGATTTTGCCAAAGGATTCCGTCCGATCGCTTCGATGCTTTTGACAATGGATCGAGAGAATGTTAAGAATCCAAAGGTAAAGCTGAGGAGTATAATTAGTCCGGCGGCAGCAAGGCGGACAATATTACCAATTTGCTTAGGGTCACGAATATTTTCCAAAAAAGTAGTGGCTAAAAATGCGAAAAGTCTTCCGAAAAACCTGGGATTTGTGAGCTCAGTGTACTCAATTCTTACGGCAACAGGGATTTTGCCTATGGCTACTTTGCCATTGGGACCATCTATTTGCTCGGCGCCTTCTCCAGTGAAGCCGGCCAAAGCCATGCCCACGGTATAACCCGACTCTAAGGTCTTCTGTCCTTTACCAGGGATGGAAGAAGAAGTGATGTAGTCTCCATATTTGATTGGTCCGTTAAGGGTGGTGATATTAACTTGGGCTACTCCGGAGCGTATGACTGGTTTACCCTTAGTCTCTGTTCGGTAAACTACCAAAGGGGTGTCCTGAATTATCCCAAACATTTTATTATCAAAACCAATGGTGGTGCGGATTAGGCCTTGGTCGCTGGCTTTTAAAATATCTCCATTGCTGGCCTCCGTATCTGCCACCTCATAAACAGAAGTAACCTCAATGCCCTGAGGTTCCTGGGCATGTATAGGGTATAGCGTATAGGGTATAGCGTATAGGGTAATCGTAAAAAACAGAAGCAGAAAAACCTTTTTCATTAACTTCACGATACAACAGAGCTATGATAATAGTCAAACCAAAAAAAGAGACAGTCCGTCTGAGCTGCCTCTTTCAACTAAAATTATAGATAAAAGAGGATATTTTGTCAATGTTTCATTTTATATCAAAATATATCAGGATAATCACCGCATAGCTTCGGAGGGATATCTAAAGTATAGTGAATAAAGTATAGTGAGTATCAGAATATATACAAACTATATCATTGAAGGCAGATTGATTTTTCAATTTAGCTTGTGAAAAGAGAATGTGAAACAGGAATAGCTATCTGTCATCAGTCTTCAGCTATCAGACTAAAAATTAAAAGTCTGACGACTGGAAGCTGACAGCTGGCGACTATTAGTTAAGATTGAACCGGGCGTTTATCTTATGGTAACATCAAGGCATATGAAGAAGTACATTCCTAGCCAGATTGAGCCTAAACGGCAGAAGAAGTGGAAAGAAGAAAAGTTATTTAGCCCTGATTTGGATCAGGCTTCCAAGCCCTTTTACAACCTAATGATGTTTCCGTACCCTTCTGCGGAAGGCCTGCATGTTGGTAATATGTACCCCTTTACTGGATCAGACATATTCGGCAGGTTTAAAAGAATGCAGGGCTGGGATGTTTTTGAGCCAATCGGTCTGGACGGTTTTGGTATCCATAGCGAAAATTACGCTTTGGAAGTTAATCAGCATCCAGAGGAGCTTTCTAAGGTGACTGAGAAAAGGTTTTATGAACAACTAATGATGATTGGGGATGCCTATGATTGGAATCGTACTGTGGAAACTTATAAACCAGAATTTTACAAGTGGACCCAGTGGATATTTTTACAGATGTACAAGAAAGGTTTGGCCTACCGCAAAAAAGCTAGTGTCAATTGGTGCCCAAAAGATAAAACAGTCTTGGCTGATGAGCAAGTAGTGAATGGTTTGTGCGAGCGATGTGGTAGCAAGGTTGAGCAAAGGATGTTGGAGCAGTGGTTTTTTAGAATTACTGATTATGCCGAGAGACTGCTTAAAAATTTGGAAACAATAGATTGGTCTGAAAAGGTCAAAGTTGCTCAAAGGAATTGGATCGGAAAAAAAGAAGGCATTAATATTGAATATCAGGTAGAGGAAGCTGAAGAAAAAATTGTCTGTTTTACCACCAGGCCGGATACTAACTTTGGCGCTACTTTTGTGGTTATTGGTCCGGAACACCCATTTGTTGCTTCGCTCCAAAATTCAAAATTAAAAGAGATTCAGGATTATATTGAAAAGACAAAGAATAAAAGTGAAGCGGATAGGATCGCAGAAGGACGGAAGAAAACAGGAGTGTTTACTGGCTTTTATGCCATAAATAACCTTAATGGCAAGAAATTGCCAATTTGGATCAGTGATTTTGTGCTGGGTAACGTTGGAACTGGAGCAGTGGTGGGTGTACCGGGGCATGATATCCGTGATTTCCAGTTTGCCAAGGAGTTTGGTTTACCAGTTATTAGAGTAGTTGTTGGCAAAGACGGTGATACATCTGCTATCACTCGGAAGAATCAAGTGCAAGAGGCAGAGGGTAAAATGATCAATTCCAGCTTCCTGGATGGCCTTGATATTCATGAGGCTACTCAAAAGATCATGGATTATTTAGAAGAAAAAGGTTGGGGAAAACGGGTTACTAGCTATCATTTGCGTGATTGGTTAATCTCTAGGCAAAGGTATTGGGGACCGCCGATACCGATTATTTATTGTGATAAGTGTGGGATAGTGCCTGTGCCAGAAAAAGACTTGCCGGTGGAGCTGCCTTATGTCAAAGAATTTAGACCTACAGGCACAGGTAAGTCTCCGCTCTTTTCTGTCCCGGATTTTTATAATGTGGCTTGCCCGAAGTGTAGTGGGTCAGCCAGGCGCGAAACAGACGTATCTGATACCTTTCTGGACTCTGCGTGGTATTTTTTAAGATATCCCTCGACAGAGTTTACGCAAGCACCATTTGATGAGAAGAGAACTAAAAAGTGGTTGCCGGTTGATATGTATATTGGCGGGGCCGAGCATTCGGTTTTGCATTTGTTTTATTCCCGTTTTATTACCATGGTTTTAAAGGATTTGGGCTATCTTGAATTCGAGGAGCCGTTTAAAACATTTTTTGCCCATGGACTCATCATCAAAGACGGAGCGAAGATGAGTAAGTCTAAAGGAAATGTCATTAATCCTGACAAATACATTGAAGAATACGGGGCAGATACACTCAGGGTGTATCTAATGTTCATGGGGCCACTTAGTGAGGGAGGAGATTTTAGGGATGCGGGTATGAATGGTATTTACAGGTTTTTACAAAGGATTTGGGGACTGCAAGAAAAGGTGACAGGTGACAGAAGACAGGTTACGGTGCAAGATCAGAGAATCATGCATAAGACCATTAAAAAAGTGACCGGCGATATTGAGCAGTTGAAGTTTAATACTGCCATTGCATCACTCATGGAATGGTTGAACCATTTATCAAGGAAGGAAAAGATGTCTGTAGAGGAGTATAAAATCCTTTTATTGCTTCTGGCTCCATTCGCCCCGCATGTGACTGAGGAGTTATGGGAGGCGATAGGGGAAAAGTACTCCATTCATAAGCAATCTTGGCCAAAGACTGATAATAAATATTTAGAAGAAAAGGAGTTTACAGTGGCAGTTCAGATTAACGGAAAGGTAAGAGATGTACTGTTGATACAAAAGGATACAATAGACGATAGAGAGGTTGTAGAAAAAATGGCACAGGAGAGCGAAAAAATTCAAAAATTTTTGGCAGGAAAATCCGTGAAAAAAGTTGTGTATATTCCAGGTAAGATAATCAGCTTTGTTGTTAGCAATTAATTTTGTAATTTGCTAGATAAATAACATATATGATTTAGATTGTTATGACGAGATATTCGAGATGTATCATTAAAAGAGATAATAATTGGCTTTTATCGAGGCTAGATTTTATCTGGACCAAGTATTTTTCCGACATACCCCAAACAAACAAGGTATTTATAAGCTTCGGTAGATTTGCCAAATATAGGTTAGGATCCATACGCCTAAACAAAAAAACAAAAGATAGTTTCATTACTATTACTTCAATGTTTAAAGATCCAAAAATTCCGCCTGAAGTTGTGGATCACACAATCGGTCACGAACTGGTTCATTATACTCATGGATTTTCATCCATTCATCCTAGGTTACACAAATATCCCCATGCGGGCGGGGTAGTGAGAAAAGAGATGACAGAACGGGGAATGGATTATTTATATCGGGCTTATAAAGATTGGATGAAACAATATCGCCGTACTCTCTCTGTCACTTTCTATGGATAATTCAGGTTGGAGAGAAAAAATTGATAGGTTTAAACTTCCCATAGGGATGTCTCTGGTGGGAATTGTCTTAATAGTAGGTGGTATGTTTGCTTCAGGTTTAAGTAAATCAAAACCTAAGGACCTGCCTGTCGGCAGGCAGGATTTTCCCAAAGAGAGTTTGATTGATAGCCAAAAGACGATTTCTGTTGATGTTTCCGGGGCAGTAAATGCCCCTGGTGTTTACCGGCTGAAGGATGGAGCGCGGATTGAAGATGCAGTTGGGGCAGCTGGAGGATTTGCCGAAATAGCCAATAAGGAATATATATCAAAATATCTCAATATGGCACAAAAGCTGTTAGATGGAAGTAAAGTTTATGTGCCGGTGGTAGGGGAAAATAGCGTGCCTTCGGGCGGTGGAATGGTGGCAGGAGCAAGTATAAATGCGAAAGTAAATATCAACACTGCTACCCAAGCAGAATTGGAAGCTTTATCAGGGGTAGGTCCGGTCACTGCTTCAAAAATAATCTCGGATAGACCATATCAGACAACAGAAGATCTTCTAAACAAAAAAGTTATTGGTAAATCTGTGTTTGAGAAAATTAAGGAACAGTTATTGGTATATTGAGAGTAGCTCACTACTTATTATGTCTCTTTATGTCTCTGATTCTGAAGTGGGGCAAATTACCATTTGTTCTAGCCCTAATTTTGTACCTTCTGATCTTCTTTATTAGGTATCAACAAGGCGGATGGGATATAGAGTTGGATTTATTTCCGGAGTTTCGTCAAAGCCTGGATCACCGGATTAGCCAGCTTTTGCCTTCACCGCAAGCAGAACTACTG
>MFCP01000035.1:12869-18431 GCA_001776635.1 Candidatus Daviesbacteria bacterium RIFCSPHIGHO2_01_FULL_40_11
AATAAAAAGACCCTGCCTGCTGAACTTAAATTGGCTTTAAGGGACACCTCAACCCTTCATATGGTAGTGGTTTCCGGCCAAAACTTGAGTATGGTGGCAGGGTTTTTCTTGTTGCTGTCGGGTCTGATCAAAAGAAGGATAGCAATTGCTTTTTCTCTTCTAGCAATTTTTCTTTACACTTTGCTAACCGGCGTCCAGGTGCCTGTATTACGTGCAGCAGTTATGGCTATTTTGGCTTTTTATGCCGAGGCTGTGGGTAGGCAAAGAGATGGGATATGGGTTTTAATAGTTACAGCAGGATTAATGCTTCTGATAAATCCTAACTGGACTTTGGATTTATCATTCCAGCTGTCTTTTTTAGCCACACTGGGGATAATTACGGTTGCACCTCCGCTTGAGCGGGTTTTAAAATTCCTGCCTACATTTTTAAGGCAAGACTTGGCTGTGACTACAGGGGCACAGCTTTTGGTTATGCCAATAATAATCCAAAATTTCCACCAACTTTCCATAGTCGGGGTTTTGGCAAACTTGTTGGTTGGTTGGACCATACCTTTTATTATGGTTTTGGGTGCTTTGATGTTAGTTTTGGGAGGGGTAGTAAGTTTATTGGTCAGTGCATTTTTGACCTATTACATTTATGCAGTCCAATTTTTTGCATCATTTCCTTTTGCCTGGGAGTATGTCGGGGAGCAGGTGTGGGCGGTATGGGTGGGATATTATTTGGTGTTGGGAGGAGTGTTGGTAGCGCTTAGTAGAGCAAATAAGTTAGAATCTAGAGTTTAAAAATTAAGGTGATGGAATAACTTCTTCAGGAGAATTTTGGCAAATGTAAAGTGGTTCATAACGTTCAGCTGGGTGCTCAAAAAAGACTCTTCTAAGGTGAGGAAAATTTTCTCTCGCTATATCCAGGCCTAGAGTGCGAAGTTCAGGAAGATCACTAGCTCTATCTATTTCGAAGCGGTCTTGAGAGACCACCTGATCTATCCTGATGACATTTTCGGGTCTTAATAAAATAGAAGCGTTTTGCAGTGCTCCTGCGGAGTCAGCTTTCGTCCTAAGTCCAAATATTCTAGGAAACCAGTCCTTCATACCTTGGTGAGAGGGATCTTCAAGTTTGCCTGGCTCCCATAATTCATCAGTGCATCCCAGACTCAAGGCTCTTATGTGTTCGCGAGGCCAATTTAAAATTCCTATGGCTTCCACCACTCCTAGTTCAACCGGGTTAGCAGCCCACAAGCCTCCGTCTACCAGGTGTGATCCCGTTTCAGATATATGAGGTGGTAAATAAGTAGGTGCAGCCGTTGTGGCCAAAGCCACATCAACTGCTTTTATTTTAGAATCACACGCATAGTCAGGATGATGTGGAGTTCGAAAGCGTACTGGTTCTGCGGTTTGCAAATCTAAAGAGGTAATGACCAAGCGATTTTTGCTGTCTTTCAGAGTTTTATCACCAAACCTGGTCCGTAGAATGTCTTCCAAAGGTTTCGGATTATATTCTGTGCCTGTAATCCTTTTGAACGTACCCAGAACAGAATGATGGTCAAATAACTTTGGTCCCAGTTCCTCATACATCTCAAGTATTTCTCTTGCACTCATACCAAGTCCTAGACTCAAGGCAACGATTCCACCGGTAGAAGAGCCGACAATTAAGTCAAAATAATCCGCTACCGACCTTCCAATCTGATCTTCAATAAAGGCTAAAAAGGCAGTTGGGTAAACTCCTTTGAATCCTCCTCCGTCTATAGAAAGAATTCGTCTTTCAACAATTTCCATTTTGTTATATAGAACAAGAAATTTAGTTCGTTTTGGACAGTAATTTTAATGCTTGTATACTATAGATTATTTTTTAAGATAAGTCAATTTGAAAAATTGTTTTATTGGGATTTGAGATATGCTATCATAGATATATGTTAAAGCAGAAGATTTTAGAAGATCTTAAGAAAGTAGTTAAAGAGTTAGGTCATAAGACTATTGATATAGTTTTATCTATTCCCAAAAATCCTTCCTTTGGAGACTATACCACGAATTTAGTCTTGCAACTTGCTAAAGTGAAATCCACTAAGGGTAAGCAGATTCCGACAGAGATTGCTAATGAAATTTTACAAAAATTTGAAAAACCGGACTATTTAGAAAAAGTAGAAATCGCCGGCAGAGGTTTTATTAATTTTTATATAAAGAACAAGGAATTAATTAAAAACACTGATGGTTTGGGTATATTGCAAAAGTCGGATAATCCTCAAAAGGTGTTTATTGAATACGGTCACGTTAATCCTTTAAAAGAGATTCACATCGGACATCTCCGGACATTTATCTTAGGGGAAAGTCTTTCTAGAATCTACGACTCTCTGGGACATGAAGTTTTTAGAGCAAATTACCAGGGAGACATCGGTCTACATATTGCCAAGGCTATTTGGGGAATAAGAAAACTGGGGCTTCCTTCAAAGCAGTTAAATTTAGAAGAAAAAGCCAAGTTTCTAGGTCAAGCCTATGCTGAAGGAAATAAATCATACGAGGATCCTCACATAAAAAAAGAAATAGACCAAATTAATACTGCTTTGTACCAAAAAGATCCTGCCTTAAAAGAAATCTATACACTGGCAAGGGAGTGGAGTTTGCAATATTTTGAGCCTATTTATGAGCTTTTAGGGATTAAATATGACCGGTGCTTTTTTGAAAGCGAGGTTTTCGAGAGGGGGAAGGAGATAATTTTAGAGAATATGGACTCGCCTCGCGAAGCGGGTAAAATTTTTGAAGAAAACGCGGGAGCTGTCATCTTTCCCGGAGAAAAATATGGCCTCCACACCAGAGTCTTTATAACCACAGCAGGAAACCCAACTTACGAGGGTAAAGATATGGGTTTGGCAGAGCTGGAATACGACACCTTTAATTACGATAAATCGATTCATGTAGTAGCCTCGGAACAGGAAGGCTACTTTCAGGTAATTTTCAAAGCAATGGAGCTTATCTTTCCGTATTTAAAAGGCAAAAAATACCATTTGTCTTATGGTGTAGTTGACCTCAAAGAAGGCAAGATGTCGTCCAGGACAGGCAATGTCATAACAGTTGACGACCTATATCATGTAGTGTCTGAAAAAGTAAGGGAGATCATGAAACAAACTAAAGTACACATAGATCAGGAAGTTGTCCGGATGGTTGCCTTGGGGGCAATTAAATTTTCTTACCTTAAATTCTCTCCCAGGCCAAACATGGTGTTTGACCTTGAGGAGTCGGTTTCCCTGGAAGGAGATAGCGGTCCTTATATCCAATATACCTATGCCAGAATTCAATCTGTCTTAAGGAAGACCCAGAAGGGTGTCAAGAATGGGTTTGAGAGTATAGAGGTAGATACAGTAGAGCGGGCAATTTTGCGCTCCCTTTTGTATTTTCAAGAAACTGTGGAACAAGCAGCCGCTACCTTGCATCCCAACCTGTTAGCCTCATATTTAGTAGAGCTAGCTAGACTTTATAATCTTTTTTATCAGGGGTCCCGGATCATTGGTTCCCAGAAGCAAGACTTTAGGCTCAAATTATCAGAGGAAGTTGGAAAAGTTTTAGAAAAAGGGCTTTATCTTTTGGGTATAGAAGCCCCAGAAAGAATGTAAGAGGAGATAGAAATATGTTCAGACAACACCGCAAAAGAAGATCTACTAATATATTCTTTGTTATATTTAGAGTGATTTTGAGTCTGATTATGTTTGCAGTCCTTTTGGGCGGGATTTATTCTGCCTATAAACACTTTTCCGGTTTGGATCCTTTAAAACTTGATCCTCAGGCGGCTTTATCAGAACTTTTGGTAGGTAAGATACCACAAAGTTTTTTGGGAGTCCTATCTTCCACTAAAGTTACCCGGAGTTTATCAGACCAGATTAATCAAAAAATATTAGGTCGACAACAGAACAAAGAGATCCTTGAGGAAAATCCCGTAGAAGAGAAGTCTTCAGACCTGGCTTTTAGATTCTTGCTGGTGGCTGATTCGCACAGCGACAATGTAAATTTAAGCAAGGCTATAAATCAAGCGAATCTTGATTTTCCTGACCTTGAGTTCATAATTGGCTTGGGTGATTATACGGATGTAGGTACGATTGATGAGTTGAAAAATGCCAAAAAAGAGTTTGATAATTCTAGTTTGAGGTATTTTTTGATACCCGGAGATCATGACCTTTGGAATTGCCGCAATCGTGATCTTGCGCCGGTAGCTTGTTTTAATCAGGTTTTTGGTCCGGCATATCAATCTTTTACATTCGAAAACTTTGAGTTCATGCTTTTTAACAATAGCGATAACTATATGGGGTTTGATGGGGAGCAGTTGGAATGGATTACAGATGAATTGGAAAGGACTAAGACAGCGGAGTTGAATGGTACTTTTGTCTTTCTTCACGAACCACTGTATCACCCATCATCCGATCATTTCATGGGTAGAGTGGAAAAGGAGTTGGTATCTCAAGCTAAAGCTATAATTTTGCAACTGAAAGCAGCTAATGTTAAAAAAGTTTTTTCCGGGGATATTCACTATTTTAGCGAATATGAGGAACCTGAGACTAAACTGCCTATGGTAACAGTTGGGGCCATGGGGATAGAAAGGAATCCGCAAGCTCCCAGGTTTGCGGTAGTATCTGTATTTGAGGATGGTTCTACAGAGGTGGAGGATGTAGAGATACGTTAAAGGGCAGCTCGTCAACATTTTTTGACTACTTGTGACTTCGCTGCCCAAATATATATAATATTTTGAATATGTTACAGCAAACTTTAATCATAATTAAGCCAGACGGCGTCAAAGGCGGCTTTACCGATGAAATAATCAGAAGGTATAAGGTGGTGGGTTTAAAGGTGGTTAAAAGAAAAGATATGAGGGCACCACTTGATATAGTGGAGAAACACTATCCGATGGATCGGGATTACCTTCGCTCGATTGGAGAAAAAACCATTGCGGCCGGTCAAAAGGTTAAAAGCGCCGAAGATCAGGGAAGAAAGGTTGTGACGTGGCTTCGGAAATTTATTACATCAGGCCCGATTGTGGTGTTGCTTTTGGAAGGGGAAAATGCGGTAGAGGTGGCTCGTAAAGTGACCGGTTTTACAGATCCTGCAACTGCTGAGAAAGGCACAATTAGAGGGGATTTAGGGACGGATAATATCTTAAAAGCCAACCGAGAAGAAAGGCCTGTCTACAATCTTCTTCACGCCTCAGGTTCTCCTGAAGAAGCCAAAAAAGAGATTGGGCTGTGGTTTGGTCGGGGTGCTGAGAATATCAGCAGTTCCGCTTGAAACAAAGTTTCAATGCGGCTCCTCTGATATTTTCTCGCTACGCTCGAAAATTGAACTCAGTCGAACAGGAGCGATAAAGATTGAACTCTTTGCTCCTCTTGCTAAGTGTATCATCTCCAGCTGGGACAGTGCTAAATTTGATACTAGTCTGTTAAGTATTAACTCCATGGACACAAACAACAAGCCTAATTATCTTTTCTGACGGGTAGCAGGGTATAATAAAGTCATGATAAACAGTAACAGTAAGGTTAAAAAAGACAACGGTAAAGGTGCAGATGCTACATTCGCACTTTTTGACTC
>MFCP01000035.1:18442-19487 GCA_001776635.1 Candidatus Daviesbacteria bacterium RIFCSPHIGHO2_01_FULL_40_11
ACAGGCCTTAAAGGGGCTGACTGGTTGGATGAAACAGGTTGATCTTAAAAGCGAAGATGCTGAACTTAATAAGACCAGTTTGGATGATGGTAATGGTGGCAGAATTAACTATAAGTGGCAGAATTAACTATAAATTGAGGGGCAGGAAGAAAGATAAGTGATTAAGATAAAGGTGATTGAACTCACTCTTAATTTGACTTAATAAGATATAGATTGATACAATAGTAATTGAGATAAAAAAGGATTACTTGGTAAAATAAGCGCTTAGCCAAGACCAGAAGAGAGCACTGATTTAGTATGAACATACGGACTTGGATAAAAGAAAATTTAATCTTATCCTTAAAAGTTGACCTTACCAACTTGAAAATTAAAGTATTTTTAGTTCCTTTATACTTTATCGTTCAAATAGTAACTTATCTGTACTTTAGAAATTCGCTTTATCAAAATGGGTTTTGGGTAATTATGATACCTATGCTTTTTACCCTAGTGGTAGTCCTTATTTACCTACTTCCGAAAAGAAACAACCCTAATTATCAGATATATTACCTTTTTCACTTATCAAAGTTCTCCAAAATAATTATCATAATTGCTGCAGTTGCAATGATTGGCTTGTACTTCTTTGCTCAATGTCGAGAGTTTGGTTTAACTGTAGGGATAAGTTGCCTGAAAAGCATCATCCGTTGAAGATTTAAGGGGTACTTATTATTCTTTAGGGGCAAAATTACTAAGTTCGCTCTCTAGGTTTTTAACATAATTATTATAAAAAGTTTCGTCTCCATTTATTACGACAGATTTTGCTATTTGATCTAATGTATTTTCAAAGTCTTTATCTCCTTTTTGGTACTGACTAACTATTCTAAAATAAATCGGCCCTTTCTTAAAGAAAAAGTCTTTATTGGCAAGATATAATGGTCTAGTTTTATCTTTTTCTTCGGAGTAGGTTACGGTTTCTTCAATTCCATTCTGTGTGGCTCTATTTATAACTTCTTTCTCATCTATCTTTATATTTTGTTGCCCAAGAAAAACTTCAGGCTGTACATCAAAT
>MFCP01000035.1:19522-44364 GCA_001776635.1 Candidatus Daviesbacteria bacterium RIFCSPHIGHO2_01_FULL_40_11
TGGTCTAGTATAGTGAACTGTGCATTTATCCTTATTTGAAAGGTAATTTTGCCATTCGTTGGGATACTTAAAAGTTACAAGACATTCTGAAATATTGTAAATCTTCCAATTTGCAGTTTCATTCTGTGTTGCAGCTGTTGACGTTTGGTTAATATTTTGAGTTGGTTGAGGGATATTTTGAAATGTAGTGGCTGGTGAAGTTTGTTCGGGCTTGCTATTTTTGGTAGTTACCAAATAATATGCTCCAGCTCCTACTATAGCTATCACCAAAACACTAATCAGTATTGCTATTGGAGCAACCCCTTTTTGGTTACGCATATTTTAATTATTATCCTTCAAAATACTAAATGCAATAACTATTTTAAATACTCAAATAAAAAATTAGAGGCAAAAACGCTAGAATAATTAAATATGGCAAAAGTTTGTAAACCTTTAGTTAGTCAGAGGAAAGTAGAGCTAATTTTCCGTAAATTAGAGCCATATTTAAGGTGTGGGTAAGCATGCACAGAGCTTGTCAGGAAGCTAAAATTCCTAAATCTACAGTGCATGATCAATTAAAAGAAAGCGCTGGTCTGCTGATGCAATTATAAAAGATGAAATTTGCAGGAAAATATTCTTGAACTTTACTGTGGATGAGGAGAAAGTATTGTCATATCAGCTTAAACCCCACTTCGAACAAATGCTTAAAACTAAGCAACAACCCTCTAGTCGGGGTGAGGAAAATTGAATTTTAACCAATAATTTCTTCTAGTCTATTTTTCGGAAAAAGATCTTTCGAATAAATTTCTATTAAGTTTATCCCTGATTCTTTACAAATTTGTTGTTTCTTTTTGATTTCTTCATCGTAACGCCGTGAGTCTTGTGCTAATCCGAAGTATTCGACTAAGATGTTATTAGATAAAGACCAATCTGCAGTAAATTTTCCCTTAGGATACGGAGCTTCTTTCTGATGATTAATGTTGTTTTCATAAAGCCAGTTATCAATAATTAATTCTGAAACTGAGTTACAGATATGACCATCTTTAGCAAGGCATTTACGCCTTTTGTACATGCGCTGATTTAATGAACGATGGGGTGTTAGTCCAGCTGCAATCAAAGCATTGGTCCAAGAACCAAATCGTCTGATGCAGGATTTATTGAAATCGCACTCCCTTTTTGTAGGAGTTCTGCCTAATTTATCTGCTAGTTTTTGAAGTTTATTAATAATCTCCGCCTCTGGTATCTGATTGCTTAATCCCCAGCATTTAGGAGAGCAATAAGTATGTAGCCCATCTATTCTACTTCCGCAGTATGAACAATACTGAAAGCTTTTGTTTTTGGACTTGTTTCGCAAACTCACTAATTGACCATAACAGCTCCTGGAGCAGAAATTTCGGAAAGATGTAGCACTTAGGGTCCTTCTAAATCGTCTTCTACAATCCTGGTTTTCGCAAATTAGTTCTTTAGATTTTCTTTTAGCAGAATACTGACATTTAGCAGAACAGTAAAATTTATTGCCTAGTTTAATATTTTCGTTTATATGTCTATTATCTTTTAGGAAGTTTTTCGAGCAATATGAGCAAGTGATAAAACTGAAAGCCATATATTCAGTAAACCCGAAATTAAACCAAATGTCAATAGAGTTTTGAAGCTAATATATAACTTATAGTCGGGGACCAGGGGGTCGCACCCTGCGCCTCTACGTCCCGAACGTAGCGTTCTACTGCTGAACTAGTCCCCGCAAACTAACATTATACGCTAGAAACAGAAATTTTTCTTCTATTAAAAAGGATAAAGCATTTCTGTTCTTGATTAATAATGTATTTTCTTATAGTATTAATGTATGGCCAATAACGGCAAAATATCTTTGGAGACAGTAGAAAGAGTTAGGTTTTTAAGAAGACGGGGATATAGCTTACCTGAAATTAGTAATGAGGTAGGTGTCTCAAAGACTAGTGTCCTTAGGTTTATAAAAGACGTTCAGATATTACCTGAATACTTATCAGAATGGGTTGGCAAAAGAGGAGGAAGCAAGAAAATTAAGCTATTAAAATTAAAAAAAGCATTAAATAAGGGAGAATCCATTGTTAGGAGGTTAACAGATAAAGAGCAACTATTAATTTTATGTGCTTTGTATTGGGCTGAAGGTAACAAGAGAGACTTTATTTTGACAAATACTGATCCGCAGTTGATAAAAGTGTTTGTTAACGGACTACGGCGGGTATTAAATGTTACAGACGATCGGATAAGAATTAGTTTAAGATTGTATGAAGATTTGGATCGGGAGAAAAGTATGGCCTTTTGGTCTAAAGTTGTGGGTATAGCAAAAGAGAAATTTTTGAGCATTTATATCTTACCAGGGAAGAAAAAAGGTAAATTGGAATATGGAATGTGTAGAGTACGAGTTGTCAAAGGAGGGGATTTATTGAAGGAAGTGATGGGAATAAATCAAATAATTGCTAATAGGTTTGCAGAGATATAGAATTAGTAAAGCTAATTTGTCCCTGTAGCTCAGTTGGATAGAGCACCTCGGTCCTAACGAGGGGGTCCCCAGTTCGAGTCTGGGCAGGGATACTTTTACTATGAGTAACCGTTTTAGGCTAATTTTTGCTATCCGGTTTATTGGCTATCTGGTATTTTTTGCCGGTTTGGTCGGATTCGCTTTCATGCTGGGACCTGTTGTTCAGGTAGAAGCAAGATACAGAATAGACAGAGTTTTAGGAGTTAAAAGAACCGTACCAAGGGTTATTACTTCTGTAGAGCAACCCGGGGTACAGCCTGAGGTGGAATCTTCCCAAGAGGAGGAGCCCGCTTCGCAGCGAGGCGAGACTGTCAGCTTTTCCAGTGTGACTGCCTCCGAAAACAGTATTATTCCAGTATCAACGGAGTATGGAATAGTTATTGAAAAAATAAATGCTAATGCAAAAGTGATCCCGAATGTTAATCCTGCCAATGAAAGAGAATACGTAGAGGCCTTAAAATATGGGGTTGCAGAAGCTTTAGGGTCAACACCTCCGGGGCAGCCCGGTAACTTATATCTTTTTTCCCATTCAACAGATGCTCCTTGGAATATAGTCCGTTTTAATGCCATATTTTATCTACTTAAGGAACTCGTGCCGGGCGATAGGGTAATTATCTTTTATAAAAACAGAAGATATGACTATGTAGTTTTTGATAAAATCATCGCTAGCCCAAGTGATGTGTCTTATTTAACTAATAGATATGACTCGCCGATTCTTACCTTACAAACTTGCGATCCTCCGGGGACGTTGTTAAATAGACTCATTGTTAGGGCGAAACTGGTAAGTAGCTAGTATAATAGTTATAATAATTAGAAAATTCATACTTTATGAGCAAAAGATTTCTCATCACGGTAATAACTATACTTGCGGTCGGGATGGTTGCTGCCATTGCCATATTTTTGGCAAAGGGCTACACCTTTTCTGCAAAAGAAAAGAGGATTGTCGGGACTGGTATTATTACTATCTCATCAGAGCCTGATTCTGCATCGGTTTTTATAGACGGGCATCTGACTACTGCTACCAATGCCACAATTTCTTCTCTCCCACCCAAAAACTACTCAGTTAGAATAGTTAAGGAGGGTTTTATACCTTGGGAGAAGCAAATTGGTGTCAAAGAAGAATTGGTAACAGAGGTAAAAGTAACTCTTTTCCCGGCTATTCCCACAATTTACCCTTTAACTTTTAATGGAGTGAAAAATCCAACCTTGAGTTCTGATGGAGGTAAGCTTGCCTTTGTGGTACCAACATCTGCAGGTAAAAAAGCCGGGATTTGGGTTTGGACGCAAACTAGCAATCAACCCATCTCCTTTGCCAGATCCGCAGAGCCCCACCAAATTGCCCAAAATACAATCGCGGATTTCTCCGAGTCTACCCTGAAATGGTCTGCTGATTCCAAACAAGTTCTGGCAACGGTTGATAATAATAATTATCTTTTGGAAGCCGACAGGTTAAATAACGATCCCCGCGATATTACTCCCATTTTAGAGTCAACACTTAAATCCTGGGAAGAAGATGCTCGCAGTAAAGATGAGGTAAGAATTTTGGCAATTAGGGATGCTACTTTACGCCAGACTGCTTCCTCCTCAGCCATTATACGCTGGTCACCGGATGAAACGAAATTTATAGTAAGAAAAGAACCTTTTTTGGATAAGAACAAAGGTCAACCTGTGTCCGACTTGAGGGTTTACGATCTGGAGGATAAAAAAGAATATCCATTACCTGCAGCGAGCGCACATATTTGGTTACCGGATTCAAGACATATTATTTTGGTTGAGGACGAGACTATATCAATTGTGGATTTTGATGGGACCAATAAGGCTATTATTTATGCAGGTAGCTTTCAGGACGGCTTTGTTTTCCCATGGTTGGATTCATCAAGGTTAGTTATTATTAGTTCTTTCCCGACCCCCACAGCCTCGGAACCGAATTTGTATGGAATAAACCTCAAATAGCTTTCAGTCATCAGTCTTCAGCTTTCAGACTTTCAAAATTTTGAGTTTGATGACTGATAGCTGATAGCTTCTGACTCATTTAGTGTATCTTGTGACCAGGTTTTTAGACTGGTAAAATGACACCCACTTATGTTTAATTTTTCCAAAAGAGTCGGAATTGATCTGGGCACTGCCAACTCTTTGGTGTACTTGGCGGGTTCAGGTATTGTTCTAAATGAACCTACTGTAGTCGCAGTCACTACCGACGACCACCGGGTTTTGGCTGTAGGAAACGAGGCCAAGGAGATGTTAGGTAGGACCCCTGGAAACATTACAGCCTCCCGTCCTATGAGAGATGGGGTGATTGCAGACTATGTGATAACCGAGGCAATGATCCGCTATTTTTTGGATAAGGTTTGCGGTTCGAGCAGGCTTTTCAAGCCGGAAGTTATGGTTTGTGCTCCCGCCGGAGTTACTTCTGTTGAGAAAAGGGCAATTTTGGATGCCACCCTTTCTGCCGGGGCCAGGACAGCCTTTTTAATTGATGAACCTTTGGCTGCGGCAATCGGCGCCAAAATTCCAATTGCCAACCCCTCCGGTAATATGATTGTTGATATTGGTGGAGGTACGACCGAGGCAGCAGTGGTCTGTTTGGGAGGAGTGGTAGTTCACTCATCTGTGAGAGTTGGAGGTAATAAAATTGATGAGGCTATACAAAGTTATGTCCGTCGCAAACACAACTTAATAATCGGTGAGAGGATGGCTGAAGAAGTAAAGATTAAAATAGGATCTGCCACAAAACTTAAACCCAGTGATGTCCAGAAGACGGAGGTTCGGGGTAGAGATGCTTTTACGGGGTTACCTAAAACAGTAGAAATCACCTCAGAGGAGGTGACAGAAGCAATGGAGGATATAATCCGTAAAATCGTCACAGCTGTCAAAGGAGTTTTGGAGCAAATCCCACCGGAGCTGGCATCAGATATTATTGACAAAGGAATTGTGATGAGCGGTGGGACATCACTCCTTCGGAATTTGGACAAATCTTTAACTGATTCTTTAGGGGTACCGGCAGCTTTGGCGGAAAATCCACTCCTTTGTGTTGTTCTTGGGACTGGATTGGCATTGGAGAACTTGGATCTATATAAGCGCAGCGTTAGTAAACGCTGACGCTTGCGAGAATAGTATATCTAAGAGATAAAACCCGTGATACTTGTGATACTTGTGATACTCGTATACCCCGTGGTACCCTTTATTCATGGTCATAGGTTTTGATGGGTCGAGGGTGTTTGCGCCTGATAGAACCGGGACAGAGAATTACTCCTATCAACTGTTAAAGGCTTTGGTCGAAATTGATAAGAAGAATAAGTACATAGTTTATACTCGAGCTTTAACACGACGTTCCAAGACTATTACAGGTTATGCGAATTTTCCGAAAAATTTTCAATTTAGGGAGATTACTTGGTCGAGGTTTTGGACCCAGGGTGGTTTGGCTAAACAAACCTTTAAAGACAATCTCGATGTGCTATTTGTTCCTGCCCATACTTTACCGGTTATCAGAAGGCCGGGTTTGAAAACTGTGATCACTATCCATGATTTAGGTTCGGAGTATCTACCCTCCATGCATCAACTAAAGCAGCGTTTATATCTTTCCTATATGCAGAAATTTCAGCTGAGGACTGCCACAAAAATTATTGCCGTCTCAAAAGCTACAAAAGAGGATTTGGTAAAAAAAATCGGAATAGATTCAAAAAAGATCAGAGTCGTATACGAAGGGTATGACAAAAAGCTCTTTAGGCCAGTAAAGGATAATGTTCTAGTTAATAGTTTGAAACAATATGATCTGCAAGCTGGTGGATATTTTCTGTTTGTGGGGACAATACAGCCGAGGAAGAATCTGGAAAGGTTAATAAAAGCGTTTGCAATATTTTTAGAAGCAGCTCGCCAGGGTACAAAAAACCGCTCGCGTCTCCACAGCGCTCGCTTGAGGCTTGTTTCGCGCCGAACACAGCCTGGTAACATTGATGATTCAAGTGTACGCTCAACTGCGCCACATTTTTTAGTAACTTCTGGCTTCGCTGCTTTTCCATACTTGGTTCTAGTAGGTTCTAAAGGTTGGTTGGCTGATGAGATCTACAGATTACCTAAGAAGCTGGGGATAGAGGACAGGGTTAAGTTTTCAGGATACGTGCCTGATGAGTATCTCCCGGCTCTATACTCTGGAGCAGCGGCTTTAACCTTCCCATCTCTTTTTGAAGGATTTGGGTTGCCTATGTTGGAAGCACAAGCCTGTGGTTGTCCGGTTTTGACTTCTAATACTTCAAGCATGCCGGAAGTAGCAGGATATGGGGCTATATATGTGGATCCGTACAGTATAAATGATATAGTAGAAGGAATGGTAAAAGTTCAAAGTTCAAAATTCAAAGTTCAAAGTGTCAAGGCAGGGTTTGAGAATATAAAAAGGTTTTCTTGGGAAAGGTGCGCTAGGGAAACACTGGAGGTTTTGGAGAAATTATGAAAACTGATGTCCTGGGGGTCAAAATTGATGACATAAATTTAGAAGAGGCTTTGGCTGTAGTGGAAAAGTGGATCTTAAGTCCTGGTAAATCCTTCGGCAAAGCTCAGGATAGATACTACATAGTTACCCCTAATCCGGAATTTATTATTGCCGCGCAGAAAGATATGATGTTTAAAAAGATACTTAACGGTGCTGATTTATCTCTATCTGATGGTATAGGGTTGAGATTTTCCGGAAAAGTTAAGAATACCGTTTCCGGCACTGATTTTATGGAAAAACTGGTTAGGTTAGCAGCAGAAAAAGGCTTTATAGTAGGCTTTTTGGGTGGTAGAAATAAGGTAGCAAAGAAAACTGCAGAGCGCTTATTGCGCAGATACCCACGACTGAAGGTGGCATTTGCTGAAAGCGGAGGGGAGGTAGATCAAGATGGACAATGGTATAGCTCGTCTGGTCGCAAAGCACCGCTCGCGTCTCCAAAGCGCTCGCTATTGGTTCGTTTCGCGTCGAATAAATCCTCAGACATTGTCTCTAATGTGCGTTCAACTTCACCGATTGCTTTGACTGACTCAGACTTCGCTATTCCTCCCTTAGATATCCTTTTTGTAGCCTTCGGCCATATTAAACAGGAAAAGTGGATTGCTGCTAATTTAGACAAGATTCTGGTTAAAGTAGCCATGGGAGTAGGAGGGGCATTTGATTATCTTTCTGGTAGCGTGCACAGAGCACCGAAGTGGATGAGGGATTTAGGGTTTGAGTGGTTGTTTAGACTCATTATCCAGCCGTGGAGGCTCAAAAGACAACTGGTTTTACTTAAGTATTTATGGTTGATTATGGTAAAGTAATTATATGGTTATCACTAAGACTTCAAAGGATCTTAAGCCTATTTTGATGGAGCCGGGAGAGAAGGGATTAAAAACTCCTTATTATTTAATACAAGATAAAGAGCAGGTAATATTTGTGGTTTCACCTGGAAGGAATGGGGTAGAATTTAATAAAACTTCAGGCTATTTTAGTGAGTTCCCCGGGATGCAGAAATACCTCTCCTTGCATGGATCTGGAATTTTGCTTATGCAAAGGAATGACGAGTTGGGGGAAGCTAAAGAATTTAAGATGGTCACACTTAGTCCATTTAAACAAGTAACTGTTCCGGTGGGATGGACCATGTGCCTTGTTAATACAGGGAATGACTTCTTAGTTGTGCTTAGAAATAGCGTTTTGGATGAAAAGTACAAAGACCCAAAACCAATTATAGAAAAAAGAGGGTTTAGTTTTTATGTAGTGGAGAAAAAAGGTGAAATTGTTTTTGAACCAAACCCTCGCTATCGTCTCCATCCGCAGATTAGTACAGAGTAGTTATTAATTAATGCCTTTCTGACAACATATTCGACCCCATTTAGCAGAATCTTTCAGTGGAGTGCTAATTAAAGAGGTAAGTTGAGATTGTCTACCCAAATTGCTCCAATTTGATCCTGCGTCAGTTTTGTTTGGTACCCTATGACATCTTCTCCCAAAAATACTCCATATAGTCGTCTGTCGTCGGGGAACAGATCAACTTCGTCAGATCTGACCCCATTAGGTAGCAATAAGACTTTTCTGATTTGAGTATTAATAGGAAACTGATCTAGGATTTCGACCTCACCGCCAGCTGGATAACTTTGCGCAGGGTATCTTCTTACGAGTGCTACTCCTCCTACTGCAGATTGAGCTTTAATCACTTGGATGTTCTCAAGAATGGATTCCCGCAGTGGTCGTGGTCTGGGCCCAATTCCTAGAGGTTGTTCTCCTTGCAGTTTTGCCCTACTAGTTTCCAAAAAAGCAAGAAGACGGTGGTCTTCTCCATTAGCAACCCGTTGATCTCTACCAAATATCCACCACAGAACAGTAGAACTTGCTAAGCCTAAGCCCGTACCAGCTAGAACACCCATTTTTAAGAATCTTCTTCGATCAGTTTCGATACTTGCCATAGGGTTTAATAGTTAGACGGTTGGATTGTATCAGAGGAAGTGGAAGATTTCTGTGTTATTCCAAGTAACCATAAAACCGCCTCTTTCTTATATCTGCGATCGCCGCGAGAATTAATCCTTATGGCAGGAAGTTTTCCTCTTTTGCCCCATCTTTTTATGGTTAGGGGTGAAACACGCAAAATTTCCGCGACTTCTTTAACTGTTAAAAGATCGGGGAGATTTTCAAGTGATAATTTATCTGACATTCTATTTCTTTGTATATCACAACAAAACAGATAGTGTCAAGGTGTCATTTTTACTGTAATTCTACAGTAGCTCCTGCTGCTGTTAACTTGGCTTTGGCTTCTTCAGCTGTGGCTTTGTTCACGCTCTCCAGAACCGGTTTTGGAGCTGCTTCTACCAAATCTTTAGCTTCTTTAAGACCTAAAGTTTGGACGAGTTCTCTTACAGCTTTAATAACTGCAATTTTATTGGCTCCTGCACCTGAGAGGATAACATTAAAGGTTGTTTTCTCTTCGGTTGGTTCACCTGCTGTCGGTTCGGCTGTGCCAGTTGCAGCAACAGCTACCGGGGCTCCCGCGCTAACACCGAATCTCTCTTCCAAGGCACGAACTAAATCAGCTAGTTCTAAAACAGATAATTTCTCAATCTGCTCAATTATTTTCTCTAAATTAGCTGAGACTGGTTTAGCTTCTTTTTTAGGTTCGTCTTTGGTCGGCTCGTCTGGCTGCAAAGCACCGCTCGCCTCTCCGCTGGGCTCGCTAGGAGCTTGTTTCGCGCCCTGCTCCGAATTCGAATCCTCAACTTCAGATATGTGCTCAACTTCGCCACTTGCTTTGTCAGCTTCAGACTTCGCCGTTTCTTCTAATGGTTGATCTTGTGTTTGTTGATCGTCTGCCATAATTTAAACACCTCCCCTCTGTAATTTGATCTGATTTAATGCATAGACTAAGTTTCTTAAATTACCCTGTAATACTCCTACCATGCCTTGGAGGGGAGTGATTAAGACGCCGACTGTTTTAGCTCTGAGCTCGTTTTTAGTGGGGAGCGTTGCAAGTTGTAAGATTATTGCTTCATCAAGTATGTCTTTTCCCATGATACCACTTTTGACTTTGCCCAAAGCCACATCCTTTAATGCCTTGACCAATATTTTAATGGGAGAAATCTCGTCGTCGTAGGCAAAGAGGGTAGCGGTTGGCCCCTCTAGGTTAGTACTTGGCAAGGCTCTTTCTAGTAAAGTATTTTTGGTAATAGTAAACTCACCGTTTACTTCCCGCAGTTTGTCTCTCAAATCAGATAATTGCTTCATGTTCAAGCCTTTATAGTCTGCAAAAACTACAGCCTTAGCCCGGCCTAATTTTTCCGTTAATTTGGCAACTTGTTCTTGCTTTTGTTGTCTTGTCTTAGCCATTTTATTTTGGGCAATCCTAACAAGCTTAGTCTGTTATCTAGTCACGTTACCGGATTGCCCATCACGGAGACTGACTATTTGTGGATACTTTTTAAACTTTAAAAAAGCGCCACATCAGGCGCCATTAAACATACTTTAATGATTGCGCCTCGGTGAGATTTTAATCCCGCGTAGCTTCATGCGTAGCTGGAACTCACTGTCTTAAGCCTCACTATTTTATCTTGTCATGCTTCCATTTGTCAATATCATGCAGCTCCCATATTTTGTGATTGCATTCTGCGATGGGAAGTGTCTATTATAGAGGCAGGAGGTTAGAAGCCTCAGTAATTTGGTGGAAAGAATAGTATGAAACTGACCTACAAGAGAACATTGAGGTTTATCCTAAACTTCTACCTGATATTGTTTATTGCTCTTGGGAATACTGCTCCTGTTTTTTCAGAGGAGGTTTCCGAATCTGCTGAAGTTGTCAAAGACAAAGCAAAAGAACTCCTTGACAGTGCCCGGGACGTTGTTGATTGGTTCAGGATTCCTAAACTCCCCCTCCCTTTTGAAGGCAAATTTACTATCTCAAAAGACTTCAAAGAAGATCACCCCGGAGTAGAGTTTAAGATCAGTTCCTCCAGCGCAATTTTAGCAGTTGATGATGGGGAAGTGGTGGAGGTGGGAGAGGAGGACGGTGGTCTTAAAATCAGGATTGCCCACAACTGGGGAGAGTCTGTTTATCAACAAGTGCAAAGTGTAATACAAAATTCAAGGATGGAAAAGGAAGAAAGGAAAGAGTTAAAATCTGGAGACAAAATATCAAAAGAGCAAATAATAGGTCAGACCACTTCAAAATTATTCTTTGGCATTAAACCCAAAGTTTCTCCTTTAGGGGCTGTTGATGGTTTCATTGACCCGCTACCATATCTGCCTGAATCATTAAATGAGGATGTGCTGGGACAAGTCAAAACTTCCGCCTACGCCGATGCTTCAGGGGACAATCAAAACTCAGAGGCTACAAGCTCGGCTGCAGTTTCATTTGAAGATGTCTCATCTGAATCAGGTTTTCTTTACAACTACAAATACAATCTTGCTAACAGTGTCTCTGCCCATTTTGACAACAAGAAAGATAAAAGGCCCGGTTTTGCCATAGTGGATAAAAACTACGATTACAAACTTAGCTTCTTTCTAAAAGAAGAGGGCAAACAAAACTCAAAAATAGATGGCAACACAATAGAATTTCCTGTTACCGTTTCCGGCATTCCCATGATCCTGCGCTACACCGTTTCAGAAAACCAGGTTAAGGAGGAACTGGTCCTGACTCAAAAACCAGAAGAATCAAGAATTACGAATCAAGAATTACGAATAGAATTTGAAGTTCAGAATAAAGGATTAAATGTTGAGCAAAATGGATCAGAGTATAACTTTAGAAATCAGGATGGCAATATTTCCTGGCAGATTGTCAAACCTAATATCAAAGATGCCGCGGGTAAAAATGGAGACATTAAAGGAGAACTGAAAGATAGTCTTTACACCCTAACCATACCGACCAATTTCCTTAAAAACGCCAGTTATCCTGTTGTCATTGACCCAACAGTGGTTATTAACACCTCATCTGTTACCACTGCCAGCCAGCCTTCTACTATGAAACACATTGTGAGGAGTTCTGATGCAACTTTGCATTCGTTTGTACAAAGCGGAACCGATACAACCAAATGCAGCTCTGGAGGCTTGTGGTGGCTGTATTCTACGGATTCAGGTTCCACTTGGACTTGTGGGGGACAACTTTCTTCCGATACCACCAACGCCATGTTTGCCGATGCCAGAGTAGACTCCTCCGACAATATCTATGTCGTGTATTCTGTGGCAACAACCGGCAGAAATGATGCCTACGATGTTTTCTACAGAAAGCTAACCAAGGGTGCGGGGGCCAGTTGGACACTAGAATCAGCCCAGACGGTTTTGGATGGTTCAGGAACCGCAACAGCTTATGCTTACGCAACCATTGAAGTTGAAGGAACCACCAGGGTCTGGATGGCCACAAGATATTATGATGGGACAAACTACGGAATTACTGTCTATTATTCAGATGGCTTCGGTAGCGGTACAGGGGGTAGTTATGTAGCTCCAACCTGGACACAATCAGTCGCCGCCCTGGATACGGCAGGAAACAACGCTTCTTATCATATACCCACTATGGTCCGCTATGGTTCAAATATAGGAGTAATCTATTCCGACCAGGTATCATTTACACCCATGAATTGGCGATACCGAGCAGATTCTGATGGTTTAACCAGTTGGGTAGCCGAAAAAGTAATCAGCTATACCTTAAGTGTAACCAGTTCGGCCTTTACGGCTGTCAGTGATTCTGCGGGCAATGTCTATCTTGCGGCCAACGACGGAACAAAGGTTTACTTAACCAAATACTACTCATCCATCGACAATTGGTCATCAGATAATAATGGATTGGTAACAGTTTCTTCAGCCGCCGCCTCTAGTGCATTTGTCGGACTAACAACAGATGGCACCAGTGCTTGGGTTTTCTATGCGGAAACTAATTCAACCCTTCCGGGGAACAACAAACTGGTCTACAAAAAATGTGTGCCGCCTTTAAGATATCCGTCTTCGTCTACAGAACAGTGTAATTCTTCCTCAACCGCGGTTGTTTCCTATCACTCAATCTTTGATAAAGTCTGGGTTTATGATGCTGATGCCGGGACTCCTTTTGCGGATGAAACCACCGACGCCGGCGACACAGGCTCGAATGATGTTGCGCATGCGACCTCCACAAGAATGGTCGCCGCGTTAAATGATGCTATTTACTTTGGTATGGAAGAACAGTTTGATGCCATTACTTGGTCTTTATGGACATACGGCAGCGGAGGAACAATTGCTTGGGAGTATTGCTCGGCTGTTGATGCCACGCCCGCCTGTACAACTTGGAGCTCACTTTCTTTAAATAACCAACCGGCTCCTAATTTTACCTCCGACTCCTGGCTTGCTTTTACCGCTCCCGCCGACTGGCAAGCGGCAAAAGTCAACGGAGAAAGCACTGCTTATTATTATGTACGGGCAAGGGTCAGCGTCGCTTATAGCACAGGACCAACTGGAACAGGGATGGCTTCGGTTCCCCAAATCACCTGGGCATCTGCCGCCTCAAGCGTGACTTCTGACATAACCCATCTTATCTGGACGGAAAATGCAGCTTCGCCAACTAGAATAAGATATACTCCACTCGCCACCACCGCGTCACAAACGCCCGCCGCAATTGCCAATATCTCACCATCTTTAGTGGGATATTCTAATGAATGGGGAGTCTATACCCCCTCATACATGCGCCATGTTGTTAAAACTTCAGACGGAACACTCCATGCTTTTGTGCAGGTAGACACAATTCAAGCCAATGGGTGCTCTTATTCCCAAGGTCTTCTCTGGTTTAATTCTACCGATTCCGGTTCTACATGGACTTGTCAGGGACAACTTTCTTCCCGTACGGGTTCAAGCGTTATGTATGCTGATGCCGAGGTTGACAGTTCAGACAACATTTATGTGGTCTATGCCGAGGATTCAGCAGGCGCAAATACAGCTTATGATGTTTTCTACAGAAAGCTAACCAAGGGTGCAGGAGCTAATTGGACTCTAGAAACCGAACAAACAGCCTTAGATGCTCTTTCAACAGGATCGGACCGGGCTTTTTCCTTTGCCACCCTGGAGCTTCAGGGTACCACCAGAATCTGGTTGGCTGTCCGCCGTTACGACGGGACCAACTACCAGGTTTCGGTCTATTATTCCGACGGTTTGGGAACAGCCCCAACCTGGACACAATCGGTTGCTACCCTGGATACGGCCAACACTAATGCAGTCCATGACCCCACCCTCGTCCGTTTTGGTTCAAATATCGGGGTAATTTATGAACGAAGCGAACAGCCAGCCGGAACATACGGGATTTACTGGCGATACCGGGCGGATTCTGACGGTTTAACCAGTTGGGTAGCCGAAGGGCAGGTTGCCGATCCTACAACCGCAAGACCGGATTTTTCTGTTGCCGGTGATACTTCGGACAATATTTATCTCGGAATCAATGAGTCGGATTTGGGTCAAATTGCCTTTACGTACTATAACGGAACCGTTTGGTCTTCGGCGGCAACAGTTGCCGAAAATACCTATGGCAATGATATTTCGGTTTCTACTGACGGTACCAATGCTTGGGTCTTTTATGGGAATTACAGCGGAATTTCTGATAATCTTACGGTGTATGCACAAAAACTGGTCTACAAGAAATGTGTCCCGCCTTTTACGGCCTCTGATTGTGATTCATCCGCAACCGCAGTTGTTTCCTATCACTCAACCTTTGACAAGGTCTGGCTTTATGATGCTGATGCCCCAACTCCTTTTGAGGATGAAACTACAGACGCCGCAAACACCACAACAAATGATGTTGCACATTCTACTTCCGGAAAACTGGTCCAAGCGGTAGGAGATATTATCTACCTTGGGATGGATGAAAAATTTGATGTTATTTCTTGGGATTTATACACTGGTTCTTTCAGTAGTGGAGGGGGCATGGTTGCCTTCGAATACTACAATGGTTCATCCTGGAAGGCTTTAACTACCTACTTGGAGATATCCACCGGTGGTTTTATAACTTTTGTCCCTCATACTGATTGGGCTACTACCCAACTTAATGGTGAGAGCACGGCCTATTATTACATCAGAGCCAGAACAACAACTGCCTATACAACTGCCCCTATCGGAAGTCAGATGATTGCCATTCCACAAGTTTCCGGTTTTAATTCTCTCTCTACCATATCCTCAAACACAACCCCTGTTATCTGGACAGAAAATGGTAATATACCCTACAGAATACGCTATAAAACTCAAACATTTGCAAGCTCCAACACTTCACCGTCCGATCCTTCATCTTTGGGCGGCCATGTTTTGGGAGCTGGGACGCAGGATACTACTCCAACTCTAACCTTTACTTTGTCTGATCCTGATGTTTCTGATACGGTTAAATACCAAATACAAATAGATGACAGTTCCGACTTTAGTTCGGCCATAGTTGATTATACGTCAGCTTTGGCCAGCCAGGGCTCTACCTCCTTTACGGTGGGCCAATCTGCAGGTTCAGGCACTTATACCACTGGTAGTTCTGGACAAACTCTTTCTGATGGTTCCTACTACTGGAGAGTTAAAGCTATAGATGATGATAGTGCTGAAAGTTCTTATTCTACTGCCAATCCAGGCTCTATTGCTTTTAAGGTTGATACCACCGCACCTTATTCTTTTGATCTTGAATCACCCTCTGATGGCGCATACACTAACCAGAAAAGACCTACTTTTAAATGGAAAACCGCTTCAACCCCAGATGCAACTACCAGTCTTTCAAGCTATAGTTTTAAAATCGACAACGGAGGAACCGGAGATTTTACCATTTCAGACATACCGGTTTCCAGAACCACCGACTATGAAACAAATAAGTTTCTTGTCCACTATGAGAATTTTTCCGATTCCGACTCAACCAATAATTACATTTCCATCTACACTAAAGATTCTTCTAACTGGAGCAGCAGCGAAAATTATGGGGAATTAAAAGAGGGCAAAAGAACCTGGAAGGTGACAGCTTATGATGCAGTTAGTAACAGTAGAGAGCAGTCCAGAACTCTTTACGCCGACTTCACAGGACCGACAATTTCTGATCTTTCTGTCTCTAAGTTATCCTTAAAACAGAATAATTATCTTCTGACTACGGATACCCAACCCACCATCACAGGTACTATCACCGATAATTATTTTCCCCAAAGAGTGGATCTGGAATTTTACCAGGAGAACTATTTCCGGGGTCATTTAGTCTCCACGACCCTAAAATTCAACCAAAGCTTAACCTTATCAAACAGTGCTTCGGAAAGCAGTCTTTCTTTTCAGTTAACTTCCTCAAAGAAACTACGCTTGGGAAGTTACCAAATTAAGGTATCAGGCTACGATAAGGCCGGAAATCAAGGATTACCCTCAACTCTCTACCTTAGGGTCGTAAGTGAAAAAGAAATTCAAGAAATATCAAAAAAGACCACTGTTATCAGCAATATTTTGGTGACTTTGAGTTCTCCAACCCAGGTTAAAATTACCTGGAGTACCAATGACCCGGCCACTTCCAAAGTAAATTATGCAACCACCATGGCTTTGGGGTTTGAGCTTGAAGAAAAGAAAAGAACCAAAGAACATCAGATGATACTCGACAATCTAACCCCCAACATCACCTATTTTTATCAACTAACCAGTGTCGGTCAAACAAAAGCAGAAAGTCCAGTAGGGTTTTTTACCACTCCCGGTGAAGAACTGCCTCTGCCAGAACTACCTCTCGCCCCAGAAGGTTCAGGCAGTGCGGTTATCATTCCTCCGGTCGTTGGGGAAATTATCTCCCAGATTGTACAAACTGTCATTTCACTGGCGAGCCAAATCGTTACCGCTCTGGTTGAGACTAATGAAAAAATTATTGACACAACTAATGAAATTTTAGCCAACATATGGCCACAGTTAAAAGAAGAAGTTACAAAAATAGCCCAAAAAGTCAGAGAATCAGAAACCGCCAAAGTGATAGAACAAGGAAGTAAAGTAATAGCTCTTGGGGCAGCTACGATTTTAATTGTCCCCAAAACAGCCTTTGATTTTTTCTCTTTTCTGAAACAGGTTTTCACTTTGATTACAGAACTGCCTTTGTTACTCTCTAGGTTTTTCTTCTTTATCCTCACCCTCTTTGGTATCAAAAAGAGATCCAAGCCCTGGGGGGTTGTTTATGATTCTTTAACCAAACAGCCGATTGATCCGGCTATTGTGACCTTAATTAGAGTGGATGGGGAACATAGGGGAGAAGAACAGCAAAAAATTACTGATTTTGAGGGCCGGTTTGGCTTTCTGGTCGAGAGAGGCACTTACTTAATTAGGGTTGAAAAAAAAGACTATCTTTTCCCCTCAAAAATTTTATTCGGCAAAACTTCTGACGGGGAAAGAGATAATCTTTACTTTGGTTCGGAAATCACTTTTGAGAAACCCGACCTAATTTCCGTTGATATCCCTTTAGATCCTGTCTCTTTTAATTGGAACCAAGCGGCCAAACCTGTTTTGTACCATGCGACACCCTTTTTCTTTCAAGAAAACTTCCTGATGAAATTTATCTATCTGGGATTTTTTCTGACAGTTGTCGCCTATGTTTTAAATCCCGCTCCCTTAAATTTGGCCTCAATCCTACTCTATCTTGCTGTTTTTGCTATCAGAAAATTCATTAAACCTAAACGATGGGGAGTGGTTTATAACAAGACAGATCAACGCGTCTTACCCTTAGTAAATGTCCGAGCTTTCCAAGAGATGGGGGTTTACGACGGTATTTGCATCACGGATCAGTCGGGCAGATATTATCTTTACCTGAAAAAGGGCATCCATTTTATTAAGGTCGAGAAAGAAACCAGCAAAGGATCAAAAACTTTGGCGGAAGTTGGACCGCTGACTGTTAAACAACGTCAACCCATTATCGGTCCGGATATTGGAGTTGAGAACTACGATGAAATCAGCCTTGAAAAAAACCAAGACTAGGGAGAATAATAGTTACTTCAATTTACCGGCTGGGTATCCAAATCCAATAGCCTTTGCTGCCGTCTGGCAAGGAAGCACCAACTGGTGGTGAAGTTAGGCTGGCAGAAGAGGTGGCTATTTGAGGTAGAGGAGATGTCCAGGCGCCTGAAGCACCAACAGCTCCCATGTTTTTGGTAATTATACTTAAGTCAAACACATTGATTATCCCGTCTGAATTGAAATCGGCATTTCCATTCCAATTTGAAGAATTAGAATTTGCGCCGAGAGCTTTTTTAGCAATAGAATAATCTGCGCTATTTATGACATTATCATCATTTAGGTCTCCAGAAAGTAAGCTTAGAGGTTCTCCGTCATTTAGATTAGTTACCATCGGGGACATGGTAAAGGCGGAAGAGGTAGCAATTTGGGCAGATCCTTTAAGGAGCGCTGTGTAGCTAGACCCGGGATTTAAACCGGCTAAAGATAGATTGGAATACTCCCCGGAGGCCGCTAAATCTATAGTAAAGCTTAACATGAATTTGGGGTTGGCTGTTAAGGAGCCCTCCACGATTCCCACAAGCAATTTAGTTGCGAAGTTGCCTTGAGGTCTTCCTTCCAGGGTTGTTTTTAAAGACAGTGTTGGGCCAAAAGAGACGGCTACTTCGGAAGATGCGGGGGACAGGGATGGTGTAGCTGTAATATCAGGATTCGAAGCTTCTTGGGAAGAATCAAGTAATTGTTTTGCAGGGGAAGTTGTAGGTTTGGGGACAACCTTCACTTTTTGTTTATTGCCCTTTTGTTCTTTGGCTTGGCTTTTGTAGGTTTGATTTTGTGAAACAAGATATGTTCCCACAGGAATTGACAGTAGAAGAAATATGTACATCCCTAGCATGAGTCTTTGTCTAAATTTTGAAAACATAAGGTAGGGTACAGTTGACAGATTACAGTAGACAGTAGCAAAAAACTGTCACCTAAAACCTGTACCATGTAACCTAAATATAGTGTATATTTAATAAGTAGAGTTGGCAAGCGATGCTTAAGGTTTTATTTAACACTATTCTTGGCTTAATTTTAATTTTTGTGTGGTCTAAGTTTGTTGACCTGCAGCAGATCTTCTCGATCCTTGCAAAGGTAAACTTGAGCCTTCTTGGGTCGGTTGTTTTATTTATGCTTGTCTCCCCCGTAATCCGAGCTATCAGGCTCCAAATCTTTCTTGCTGAAATTAAAAAGATTAAGCTGTTAGATCTTATTTTCTTAAACGGAGCAGCCATGATGCTTAATTTTTTTATACCTGTGAGAGCAGGGGAAATTGTCAAAGGGATTTATCTTAATACTCATTATAAGTTGAGTTTGGGGAAGTCTGTAATTTGGATATTTATGGACAGATTTGTTGATTTTTTGGCTGTATTATTCTTAACTGCAATTTTATTTTTTGTAGTCCCAACTACTCTAAGTATATCTTTTATAATGATTATAACCGTTATACTAATCTCAGCCCTCTTTTTAACTTACCTAATGGTGCATCAAGCAAATTTTGCGAGAATTTTGTTCAATTTTTTGACATACCTATTGATAGTTAAAAGCATTAAGATATATTTTGATAAGTTTAGTAACTTTATTTTAGAGTCGTTTGCTATTTTAAACAGGCATCCCAAAGATTTAGGTCTGATGATTTTTGTGACGGTTCTGGCTTATGCGGCGGATGCGGCTATCTGGTATTTTACTTTTCTTGCATTAGGTGTAAACCAAGGCTTTTTGAAGATGTATTTGGGGCAAGTTTTATCTGCTTTAACTTATCTGATACCGGCAGCTCCCGGATATGTCGGTTCGGCAGAAGCATCAGGACTCTTGATCCTTTCAGGCATATTCGGGATTGAGCCAAATTTGGCCTCAGCCATGACAGTTTTATTTCATATCACTTCAGCCATCTTTGTTTTAATATTCGGCCTGATTTCCATTTATAGCCTTAAGATTGAAGTAGGAACTTTGTTAAAAAGAGTTTTAAAGAGAAGTTAGATTAATTTTAACCGAAGGACCCATGGTGGGAGATAGACTAACCTTTTTGACTTTGGATTTGCCCAGGGTTTGAAGAAGTGTCTTCGTATTGGCTACCAGTTCTTCGTTTGGTTGGTTTAACTTACCTAGGGCTAGGTGTATCACAGGGGTTTTGGCTTCAGTCTTATACTCGGTTTTTCCGGATTGAAAACCTTCAACTGCCTTTTTGAGGTCTTCTGTGATCGTGCCGTTTTTAGGGTTGGGCATGAGATCCTTGGGACCTAAGATCTTGGCCACTTTAGCCAGCTTTGGCATCCATTCTGGGGTGGTAATGATTAAATCAAAATCTACTTTCCCTTTGGAAATGGTGTCAATAGTGGTATCATCACCTGCGGTAACTCCTTCAGGTGTTTTGGTGCCAAAAGCCAAAATCCTTAACTTTTTGCCGGCTACAAAAGGAAGGGATACTAAACTACGGATGCCTGTTTGAGCAGTATTGATATGTGCTTCTAAGGTGCCATTAAATTGGGAATAGGAAAGTTTCTTAACCAGATCAATCGCTTCTTCGAGAGAATAAGTTTTGGTTCTGTCCAGGTCTTTGATAACTTCTTGGTACTTTTTGCTTCGGGGTTTTGCTTTTCCTGGCTTTTGTTTTTTGGACGATTCCGTCTTAACTTTCTCTTCTGATTGAGGCTTTACTGCAGAATCGTCCACCACGACCTTAGCCTCGCTAGTCTGATTTTTTTCTGCAGAAGTTTTTGGTTCTGTAGTGGGCTCAACTTCACTACTTGCTTTGTCAGCTTCAGACTTCGCCGTTTTAACCTTCTTACCTCCAGAGGAGGGGCGTGTTGAAGTTTTTTCTTTAACTTCTACTTGTGAATCATCCATTACTTTTATTCTTGGTCTACCCATAGGTCGGTTTTACCTCCAATTTTCAAGTACCAATTTTCAAATGTTTGAAAATTATGAGCTTATCTTTACTCCCATGCTTCTGGCTGTTCCTTCTACAATTTTCATGGCTGCCTCAACACTTTTAGTATTTAAATCAGGCAATTTGGCTTCTGCGATTTGTTTTACTTGGGCGGAAGTTAAACTGCCCACAGGTTCTTTGAGGGCATTTCCGGACCCTTTTTCTAAACTTAAGATTTTTTTGATCATTTCTGCCACCGGTGGCTCTTTGGTTAAAAATGAGAATGTTCGGTCTTCATAAACTGTAATAACCACCGGCAAAATATTGCCCTTTTTCTCCTGGGTACGATCATTGAAGGCTTTGATAAACTCCATAATAGGCAGTCCGTGTTGGCCCAAAGCCGGGCCCACCGGGGGAGCCGGAGTGGCTTCTCCGGCCGGAATATTTAACTTGATCAATGTTTTAATCTTTTTTGCCATATTAATATTCTAATTATCCCTTTCTACGAATAAGGTTTTTCTATAGCTCTTGCTATAACCCTTGCTACAACTGATAATGCTAAGGATGCAGGCAATGCAACAGCCGCAGTGGCAAGAGCCATATCAGGACGACCACGGGTGAGTGGTTCAGCTACTGCAACTGCTGCAAGCACCATTGTTTCGTCAACAGCTGCCCGTCCTATTACACCTGCTACAGATGCATCTTTTGGTACCACGCAGTTCCAGACACGCCCTAATCTATTTAGTCTTCTTTGTTCGTTTTCCATAATAAATCTTTATATTTTCTGTACCTGTAAAAAGTCCAGCTCTACCGGGGTTTCCCGGCCAAAGATGGAAACCAGGACTTTAACCTTGCCTCTTTCCTCATCAACAGAATCAATCTTACCTATAAAATCAGCAAAAGGTCCATCAACAATCTTGACTGTATCAGAAGGGGAAAAGACTTGTTTATACATAGGAGCTTCAGTTTGGGTAAATTTGACAATGGTGGCCACTTCGGCATCAGAAATGGGGGTGGGTTTATTTCCCATGCCCACAAAGGAGGTCACTCCCTGAGTTGTTCTGACAGCCAGCCAGGAAATATCATCCAGGACCATTTTGACCAAAATATAACCCGGAAAGATTTTTTCTTTGACATTAATTTTCTTTCCGCCTTTGATCTCAATTTTATCCTGCATTGGAACCAAAACTTCCAAAATCTTCTCTTCCAAATGTTCGGATTCGATCCGCTGTTTAAGGGTATGGGCTACTTTGTTTTCATGGCCGGAATAGGTATGGACTACATACCACTTTGCATTGGGGTTTTGTTTTTTGGACGATTCCGACATATCGCCTGGAGCTGATTTAGATTTATCTGCAGAATCGTCCGTCACGACCTTGTTCTCGTTAGTTTCCGGTTCTGGTTTAGCTTCGGAAGTCGGCTCGTCTGGTCGCGAAGCACCGCTCGCCTCTCCATGGGGCTCGCTATGAGTTTGTTTCGCGCCTTGCTCCTCACGGGATTCATTAGCTTCGGTGGTGCGCTCAACTTCACTGATTGCTTCGACTGACTCAGACTTCGCCGACTCTTTTTCCGGTGTAGTTTCTTCAGACTGTATTGTTTCTGACTCTTCAGCTTGAGTTACAGACTTATCTGTTTGGTCTGAAGACTGATTGCTGATAGCTGATGACTGTTTATTATCGTCCATATTGTTTGAGTATGAAAGCTGTCATGGCAGTTAAGATATAATCTAATCCTCCGAGGAACAAGCCTACTACTATCGCCACCAGTATTACCAAAATGGTGTAGCGGATGGTTTGTTCACGGCTGGGCCAGGCAACTTTCCCTAACTCTTCCTTAACTTCATTTAGAAAATTTAAAATATTGGGCATTTTTAGGTATTAAAAATCCTCCAAGTTTGGAGGAACTTTGTCAAGTATAACAAAGATAGTAGTATAATTCAAGCAGTGAAATTATGAAAAAGCATTTGGCTATTTTTAAAGGTAAAGCAGGGGATGCCATTTTATCCGGTAAAAAAACCATTGAATCTCGTTTTTCCAAGGTAAAAAATCCTCCATTTGGGGTTATCGGGAGCGGAGATTTAGTTTATATAAAGCCTTCCGGCAAAGATATAATCGGTGAGTTTCGAGTAAAAAAAGTGATCTTTTTCGACAGTCCTAGTTTAAATGACTTAAGCGACTTAAGGCAAAGGTATGGAAGTAAGCTTGCAGTAGAGGGGGATTACTGGAAAAAGGTAGTAAATGCCCGCTTTGGTACCTTAATTTTTATTGGAGATTCCTCCCGTTTCATTACCTCACCACTTAAAATTCCCAAGAAAGACCTCAGAGGTTGGGTGGTATTATAGCTATCAATTAGTTGTAGTTTCTCTTGATGTAGCCTGGGCAGAGGGAGTAGCGTATGAGGAAAAGCTATCAGAGTATACGAGCTTATCCTCCTTTCTTTGTATTCTAACCAGGGATTTAGGGATTACTCCGGCAAGACTTAAATCTTTTCTTCCGTCAACCATTGTTTCAACTATGCCTGCTGGTTTTTCAAAAGCCATAGGTTCTTTGCCATCCAGGAGGATATGCATAATTTTATTCCAGATTGGTGCTGCTCCTGTGACGCCGGATGTCAAGCGTGGGTTTAATGGTGAGCTGTCAGGGTTACCTACCCAAACACCTACTACGTATTTTGGGGTATAGCCAAAAGTCCAGTTATCTTTTATTTTATCGGAAGTGCCGGTTTTAACCGCTACCTCGTATCCGGGGATATTAAGAAGGGAACTGGCTCCAAAGGCCGGTGTGCGAGCCTTATTATCTTTTAAGATATCCGTTACAAGATATGCTATTTGTGGCTCCAGCACTTTCCTCCCTGTGTCTTTGTATTCTTCTAAAACATTTCCGCTTGAGTCGGTTACTTTTAAAAACGGAGTTGGATACTTTTTAACCCCAAGGTTGGCCAAGGTGCCATATACAGAGATCATATCAATCATCTTGATTGCACCTCCGCCTAGAGTTAAAGATAAACCATACTTGTCTGGTTCATTGAAAGTAGTGACGCCTAAATCTTGGGCAGTTTTAAGCATTTCATCTATACCGATTGTGGCTAACGTTCTAACCGCCGGTACGTTGTAGGATGAACCCAAAGCTGTCCTGATAGAGACAGCCCCATGAAATCTGCCATCATAATTAACTGGAGAATAGCTTCTGGTACCATCTTTGAATGTGACAGGTGTATCCAAAATGGTATTGCCCGGGCTAAAGCCTTTTTTAAAAGCTGTTGCATATGTGATGACTTTGATGGATGAACCCGGCTGGCGCAGCGAAGTCGTTACGTTATAATTGCCAAACTTCGGTTCGTGATAATCTTTTGAGCCAACCATAGCCAGGATCTGGCCGTTTGTATCGGTCACCAAGACTGCTCCGTTTTGCACATTCAAAGGTAGTAGTTTGTCTACCTCTTCCTTGACAATTGCTTCAACAGTCTGTTGTAAGCCAAGGTCCAAAGTGGTGTAAATTTTTAAGCCCCCTTGAGAAACAACTCTTTCTCCATACTTTTCTGCTAGTAGATCACGTGCATACATCACAAAATGCGCTGCGTGAATATTATTTACCGGCGGTTTAATATTAAGATCTTGGTTGAAAGCCTCATTTGCCTTATCTTCCGTAATATATCTTTCTTTAACCATTCTTTCTAAGACTTGTTTTTGGCGGAGTTTGGCCAGATCTGGTCGGGAGCCATAGGGAGAAAATTGGGTTGGAGAGGCAGGAAGGCCTGCCAGGTACGCGCTTTCTGCTAAATTAAGCTCCGGCGGAGATTTACCAAAATAAGTTTGGGCAGCGGCCGCGATCCCCATATTGGATCCGCTATATGGCGCCTCATTAAAATACATTTGTAAGATTGCTTCTTTTGGATAAATAAGCTCTGCCCATAAAGCCAGGATTATCTCTTTAGCTTTACGGACATAGCTTTTCTCCGGAGTTAAAAGTGAGTTTTTGATGAGCTGCTGGGTGATGGTAGAGGCCCCTTCTTGGCCGTCTGTTCTGATGTTATGATAGAGTGCACGGATGATAGCCGTGGGATCAATG
>MFCP01000036.1 GCA_001776635.1 Candidatus Daviesbacteria bacterium RIFCSPHIGHO2_01_FULL_40_11
TATAACATTTACCAAGAAGAAGTGAAAATTACTTGACAACTAAAAGTTTAGAAGTTATTCTTAAAATAATGCCAGAAGAACCTAAGAGTGTAAACGACCTCCCTCAAGCTAAGGATGATATTGGGGACCCAGAAATTGCTGCTTCTCAAAAAGAAGAAGACATTGAACCAATAGGACCTTTGGCGCAAGAAACCGCTAGCCAAAACCCGGCTGCTTCGGAAGAAGAAACATTACCGGCTTCAGCCTCAACACAACCTAATATACCAGAAACCTCTACTCCAATTAGTCAAGAACCAGTTGTAAATAATCCCGAAACTCCCCCTCTAAACCCGCCTGAAATTTCAGGATTATTGCAAAGTACAGAAACTACTTCGGAACAGCCTGGAGAAAACCAAATGTCGGGCTCTTTTGGAGCTGAAAATGAGTTACCAAGAATTCCAGAGGCAAATGTTCCAGAAATTACCGAGATACCCAAGGTTTCCGAAGAAACAACGCTGCCGGCTACGCCGGCGCAAGATTCGACAACGTCTCTTTCTTCACCGCAACCCGAACCTAGTTGGCCGCCAATACCAGTTGCGCCACAAGCTCAAGTTTTTACGCAAGACAACCAAGAACAACCAACAGCTCAAATCAGTACTAGCCCTACCCCAAATAAAAAAGTTTCTATTATTTTCGTTATTTTGGGATTATCCATAATTGGTGCCGCAATTGTTTTGGGGGTTCTTTTTTACAATCGCTATCAAGAACAAAATAGAGAATCCACTGCCCCCACCCCAACCACACAAACTACCCCATCATCAACTGAGACGTCGCCAACACCAATCCCACCAACTGAAACTGGCGGAAGTAGTGTTTTCGGCAATCTCCTAAACCCAGGTGGTCAACCCTCCCCACCACCTCCCCCAAGCCAATAAGATTCAAACTTCTACCTTTGATACTCGTCAATCTAGTTTGACAATATATCAATCAAAAGTTAAACTCAAATAAATGCCAAATCGTACTTTTAAAACGCCTAAGAACCTTGATAACAATTCCAAGTATAACCTCGCGAGCCAAACAAACAAACTTTTAGAAAAAGTCAAAAATTCGGCTATTCCCTTGGGTTTAAAAGAAGACGTAAATGAGCTCCTTTTGAATATAAACCGTGCTATTGAATTTGGTACTTACACTATTGAATATGAACAAACTTCAAAATATGTTGATTGGCTAGTTTCTCTACCCTGGGATAAGGTTTCGAAGGATAATTACGATTTGCGGAAAGCTAGGGAAATACTTAATAAGAATCATTATGGTTTAGAGGAAATCAAAGAGAGAGTATTAGAATATTTATCGGTGTTAAGTCTTCAATCAAAAAGTGAAAACTCACCCTCTCGTTCTTTAGTTTTATGTTTTGTGGGCTTACCTGGTTCCGGAAAAACTTCTTTTGCAAGTTCGATTGCCGAAAGTTTGGGAAGGGCTCTTCTAAGAATTCCTATGGGTGGTATGTCTAGTGCCCTACAACTAAGGGGACAACCTAAAACTTTTCCCCAAGCAGAACCAGGATTGATTGTCAAAGGACTAAGACGTGCCAACTTTAAAAATCCAGTTATTTTGCTGGATGAAATTGATTCCACTGCTGGTGGAGCCGAATCAGAAGTAATGGGAGTACTTTTAGAATTACTTGATCCTGAACAAAATTTTGCTTTTACTGATTTATACATAAATCATCCTTTTGATTTAAGTAAAGCGATTTTTATTTGTACCGCCAATCGTCAGGGAAACTTAACAGCCGCGGTACTAGATAGACTTGAGATGATAATAATGCCCCATTATTCTGACGAAGACAAAATTTGTATTGCGAGAGATTATCTACTGCCTCGGCAATTAAAATTGGTTTCCTTACCTGAAAATGTAATCAGTTTTTCGCCAGATATTTGGATTAAAGTAATTAAACCTTTTGGGTATGAAATTGACATTAGGGCGATTGAGCGCACAATAAACGGAATATTAAGAAGAGCGGCAAAAAAGTATATCATTGGCGAACTAGAATCTGTTAAAATAACAACTGATAACCTAAAAACCTTTTTACCTAATTGGTGATGAAAAAATTGGCTTTAATTTTAATAATAATGGCAGTTGTTCTTATTTTAAGTCTTTATATGAAACCCAAATTTGAAACAAAAGAAGAAAAAGAAATTACTAAAGAAACGTTTATAACTTACCCAACACCGCCAGAAGAGAATAACAATCAAGATAAGGACAAACAAGAAGAAAAATCACTCGTCTCGAAAATAGGGATAGTGGAAATTTTAGCGGCCAACATTTATCAACAAGGAACCCATATTTTACGAGAAGATCAAGATAATTTTATTCTTCTGGAAAGTGAGGGTGTTGATCTAAATCAGTATCTTTTGAAAAAAGTTAAGGTGAGTGGTAGCTTATCTCCCACTGTTGAAGGCGGCAAGCAAATAATGAACGTCGAAACAGTTGAACCTCTCTGAAATCAATTTAATATCACTACCAAAACCCTTTTCTGAACCTAAACCAGATACAATTTATTGCGATCGCTTCAATTTGTGTCCTAATACCTCAAAATCTAAAAAATGGAAGTTATTTAAGCTAATTTGATTTCACATTCCTAAATCTAATGCGTATGAGTTCCTATTTTCCCTTGACAAGCTCCGCAGTTTTCTCTTCTACTGAAACGCAGATTTAAATCAATCAAAGCTGCGGTGCTCAGTAATAAAATTCCAAATACTTGAAACAAAATAGTTGATGCAACGGTAACATTAGCATAGATTACTCCTGCCCCACCAATAAGAGAAAAGACAAAAGGATACAAATTTTTGTGTGATCGGTAGCTTAGATAGAAGCTTAAGACACTAATCGATATCAATCCGATCAAAATTGGTGTTAGTACTTTTGCCAACGCAAAAAGAAAACTTACTTGCCCCAAAGCAATAAAAGCAGCTGTAAAAGTACAGAGAGGACACATCACTACAAGTGGGGTAGCAATCCAGGAAAGGAAATTTCTAAGATTTAAAAGAAGGCTTTTCATAATCTATATCTATTTTAGCTCCCATTTGAAAACCCTTTCTTCTACATTTGCCATTTGGTTTGCGATTTAGATTTGCACCTTCGAGGTGTCAAACTGAGGTGTCAAACTTAGAATGAGAGTTCTCAAACTACCACGATTTTGTTAAACGGTAATTAAATCTTTCTCTACTTTATTAAGTAATACTGCGTTAGTCGCCACAATAATTGAAGACACACTCATCAGTAGCGCAGAGATTTCAGGGCGTAAGGAGATGCCAAAACTAGGGTAAAGAATTCCCGCGGCGACTGGTATTGCAAGGAGGTTGTAAATCGAAGCCCAAAAGAGGTTCTGTTTCATCTTTCTTACTGTAGCTTTACTTAATCGAATGGCACGAAGTACATCAGCAGGATCTGATTTCATTAGTACTACATTAGCGGTTTCGATAGCTACGTCAGTCCCTGCCCCAATGGCAATACCAATGTCTGCTTGGGCTAGGGCTGGCGCATCATTAACCCCATCTCCTACCATTGCTACAAACTTACCTTCTTCTTGAAGCTTTCTAACATAGTTTGCTTTTTCGGCAGGAAGTACTTCTGCAAAGACTCTTTTAATACCAATATTCTTGGCTATTGATCGTGCTGTTTTTTCGTTATCACCGGTGATCATCGCTATCTCTATACCCAACTGATTCAATCTTTCGACAGCTTTTTTGGCATTTGGTTTTATTGGGTCGGCTGCACTAACCACGGCTGCCGCTTTTCCGTCAACTGCTAGAACCATAATTGTGTTTCCCTCTGAAAGTAACTCATTGATTTTATTTTCCAGAGCTCTTAAATCAACTTTGTTTTCCTTCATTAGTTTAACTGTACCCACCAAAACACTTTTGCCATTAACCACCGCTTTTACTCCAAGACCAGATAAGTTCTCAAATTTCTCAACATTTTTTGGTAAAACTAGTTTTCCTCGTTCAACCTCATCTAAAACAGCTTTGCTTAAGGGATGGGAAGATTTTGCCTCCGCTGCTCCAATCAATCTCAAGGCCTCGTCCTCGTTAAGGCCGTCAACAGTTACAACTGCTGTAACTTTTGGCTTGCCTTCTGTTAAAGTGCCGGTTTTATCCAAAACAACTGCCTGGATTTTTGAAACCTGCTCGAGGGTTGGGGCATCTTTAATTAAAATATTATGTTTTGCTCCAAGACCAGTCCCAACCGCAACAGCAGTCGGAGTGGCTAAACCAAGTGCATCTGGACAAGCGATAACTACGGTTGAGATGGCAAAAGTTAAGGCGAACAATAATGGCTGTCCGATGATAAAAAACCAAATTGAAAATGTAAGCAAACCACCACCAACCGCTACAATTACCAAATACTTGGCGAAACGATCAGCTAGTTTTTGTCCTGGGGCTTTCGAATTCTGAGCTGTTTCAACTAGTCTTACAATTTGAGCAAGAGCTGTATCTTCACCCACTTTTGTTGCTTTAAACTTCACTGAACCGGACTGGTTGATAGAACCTCCGATAACCTTATCTCCAAGTTTCTTAGCTACCGGTATAGATTCTCCTGTCACAAGAGATTCATCAATTGCGGTTTCTCCTTCAATGATTTCACCATCAACCGGCACTTTATCCCCAGGCTTTAATACTACGATGTCCCCAACCTTAACTTCTGCGGTGGGTGTTAGTTCTTCTTTTCCGTTTCTCAATACTCTAGCCTGTGGTGGAACAAGAGCAAAAAGAGCTTGTAGCGCGTCTGTCGTCCCGCGACGAGATTTCATTTCCATCCAATGGCCGAAAAGAACAAAAGTTATTAAAAGGGCGGCAGCCTCATAATACGAGTCACTATCACCAAGAAAGGTGAGAACTACGCTGAAAGCATATGCTGCCGTAATACCAACAGCA
>MFCP01000037.1 GCA_001776635.1 Candidatus Daviesbacteria bacterium RIFCSPHIGHO2_01_FULL_40_11
TTTTATTGGTTAGATTGTTTTGTTTAACATAAATCTTAAAGACTAGTTCTGACCGAATCAGGTTTTCTTTTCTTAAATCCTTAGCAATTTCCGATACCTTGGCTCCCCGATCTATGACAAACACTTTCGTAGATTTATCGGAAGAAATGCCAGATAACTGACGATTCCACCAGCCTTTTACCAAAAAAAATACTGCTAGTAAAACGACAGTTAATAACAAAATTTTTTTCATAAGTTATCCAAATAATTTTGTAAAATTTCTGCGGCTGAGTAAGCATCTTCAAATCGGCGTTTCTTTTGAGAGGCGCCTTGCTCAATCATTACCTGCAAAGCTTTTTTACTGGACAGCGTCTCGTCAACAACCTCCACATTTAATCCTCTTTTATCTAAAGCATTAACAAATCCCGCTACATTTTGACCCATCTTACCTTCCGGCAAACCAACAACTATTTTTTGGAAATGGCCTTCTTTTATAATTATCGAAGTTTTTTCAACAGCATCGGAAAAACTTTTAACCTCTAAAATCTGCCAAGGAGAAGCAAGATCACCTTCTGAGATTGCCAGACCGATCCTTCTTAAACCAAAATCTATTCCTAGGTATTTCATACCATCTTACCTAAAACCACCAATCTTTTGAAATTCAACCCAGGTGGCACACAAGTCATCAAAGAAATATATCTTCCTTGCTCCTCTGGTGCAGGGATAACAGACAAATCACTTGGATCAACTACTTTAATTTCCACAACTTTGTAAACAAATTTATTGTTAGCAGCTTCCACCAAAATTTCATCTCCTTTTTTCAAATCTGTCAAGTTGGCAAAAATTGCCTTTTGGCCAAGGATAAATCTATTGAGCGCCGAATGACCGGAGATAAATAGGTTACCTTTTTCTCCAGGTAATGCAGAACCAGGGAGCTGCACCAATCCTTTTGATAAATCATTGCTATCTACATAAACTATATTATTTTCCATCTTTAGTCTGGGCACTGAAAGCTGAAACTGACTATAGTTGGGTCTGGTTTCTCTTGTTAAGTTAGAAATAAAAGCTGGGAAATTACCCTTATTTTGAACTGAGATCCCTAAAATCCCTTTCTCCGACTTTATCGGACTAATCAAAATCTGGTTATTTACTTTTTGTCCTAGTTGCCAAACTTGGAATGAAACAATTGGTAAAATCACCTGAATAAGAATAAAAATTCCAATTGACAAAAATCCCAGCGAAGCAAACCTCATTTGAGTCCTACCTCAATTTTGATGTTTTTGGATAAAATCGGCAGACGCTCAAGCGCTTTTGGCAAATTTGGGGTCGAATTAATTTCGGAGCCCAAAATATTATCCATTCCTTTTAAGATATTCTCAACTTCGGTTAGAGTCTTGAACTTAATTTGATTCCTAATTTTATCAATATCAATCTTCGGTATTAATTTTGCCTTAAATCTTGCCAAAAATATTAGCTTACCGTCTTTTTCCAACTTTGAAACATCGGCTTGGGTTTCGGTTTGCGAAAGATCGAGCTCGAAACCATCAGGTATTTGTGTAGTAACCAACTTCGAGACTATCGTTTTCAAATCAGTATCATCAAAAGCCGTTCCTTTATATTTTATTGTCATGTTTAGAGAGAATTCGCTAGCTTGATCATTAATATTTTTACTGTAGCTTTTACTGATAATCTGTTCCGATAACGCTTCCTGCAGGATTTTTTTGTTAGGGAATTTCTCCTGCAACTTTTGTTGGGCTTGCTGTCTTAAATCTGATGACAGTTTAGCGAGCAATCTTTGTTCGTCTTCGCTGGAAACAACAGTCACATCCTTAGATGTTCCTCCGGAAAAATTCCCCTCGGCTTTTGCGTCTAACTTATCTACTCCGTAGTCGGAAACTGTAAAATCTGATCCGGAAGACAAATTTCCATCAGCCCCGATTGAAACGGCTGTAACTGTAGTATTCGCTTTTCCGAAAGTAATCCCACTGTCGCTCGCTGACTGCGAAGCGATAGTTACGCTAGTATCCAGTGTAAACTTGATGTTTCCGCTACTAATATTAGTTCCTTTACTCACTACTTGCGAACTGGAAGTTTTATTGTAAATCACAATAGTACCCTTAGCCGGATCACCAATTTGTCTTTTGCCCGAAGCGCTCTCTTTGTCCGAACCAGATACTTCAACGTCAATAATTTGGCCGGGAATAACTCTAGCTTCCTCATTAACAGTTTTTTGATTAGGATCAGCTACGACCTGCGCATCTTTTTCCAAAATCTTTGGTTCAACAAAAATCTTCACCTCTGCTTTAGGCAAGAAAATATAGGCGCCTAGAAGCAAAACTAAACTTAAAACTATTCCAGAAAGTATACTGAGGTTTGTAAGCTTTCTCGGGATAAATCTTCTTAAGCTAAATTTCCTCTTGTGTTCTTCTGATTGAGGGCTAACCGGTAGCGACCCTCCTTGCTCAAAATCTTCAATCTCAACAGATTGTCCCTGGGGAACCATAAATTCTTCACCTCTCGTCTCCTCTGGCATCTCCGATTCCTCCTCTACCAAAGACTGGCTAGTCTCTATTTGATCCTCTTCTGATTCACTGATCTTCTGCTCCGATTGAGTCGGATGACTATCCCCTGATTTTATCTGACTTTCTACATCTCCCACCACAAATCCAAAATTATCCTCCTTTTCAGATGTTTCAGGAGGTTGACTCTCTGATTTTTCTAGAGTACTTAAATCTTCCTCCTCAAGGGAAACTTTTCTCTCTGTCTGTTTTAGGGGATGGTCGGTATATGAAACACCACTATTCATCTCTGATCCTCCGGCCAAACATACACTTTTAATCTCAATATCATCTCCCAAGATATCTATTTTGGGGAAATGCAGGAAAGAAAGTTTCGACATCCAAGAAAAAGATAGTAGTTGGCTCTTTAATTCTTGAACCTCTGCACCATAGACTAAAATCTTAGAAGGCAAAGTCTCAATGTCTGTAAATGTCAGTAATGCTTTTTCTATATCCGAGCCGGAATTTTCTCCTCTTGCTATAATTTTTACTCCATCAAGTTTACCGGCCCTTACCACTGTGACTGTCAAATGAAGCTTTTCAAAACCGACAAGTATTGCAGTTGGAGGGACACCTTCTTGCTTTTCCAAAAAATGAATTAAAGAATTACTTGTTGCCACATAGGCCATAGGAGTAAGCTCCAACTCTTTTACCAGTCCCCGGAGAAGTTTTAAGTATTCATCTTTTAGATTGTCATCAATAAGCCAAGAATGAGGTACGCCAAAAAGAATTTTTTGTGGTTCAATCTCCTTTAATCCTAAGACTTGATCAAGTAATTTATCTGTAACTGCAATAATCTCATCTTGGGAAGAATAATTATCTGAAGCTATATCCAAAATCTTAAGCTCTGTGCCTTCTATAATCCAAAGTGATGCTGTTAATTTTTCCACTCCAATATTAATGGCAAAAAAATATTCTTTTTTTTCTTGCTTTCTTCTAAACGGTAAAAATTGGGTCAGATTATTGAAAAAACTCATATAAAAATTTGCCTGGAGACCAAGCCTTGTAAGATTATCTTATCACAATCTCCGCTCTAATTCGACGGATACCGGAAGAAACAGCTTCTTCTTTGGTAATTTTAATTTTGCCAATCACTCCGGTATGTTCTACATGCGGCCCGCCGCAGAATTCTAAGGAATAATAACCGCCTCTATCCCTCTGGTCACGGGCGTCAGGATCTAGTCTATATCCAGGACCCACACCATAAATACTGACTTCAGTGCCATACTTTTCATCAAAAAGACCGATGGCATTCATTTTTTTAGCTTCATCAGGACTAACAATTTTCCGGTCTACTTTCAAATCCTCCTCAATTTTTTTGTTTACCAAATTCTCAACTTGTTTGATTTCCTCATCAGTCATTTTCCGATCAAAGGAAAAATCAAAACGTAATCGCTCCGCTGTGATATTAGAGCCTTTCTGAAACACCTCCGACCCCAAAACATCTCTTAAAGCCTGGTGCAATAAATGGGTGGCAGTGTGATATTTAGTCACTATTTCGCTATGATCTACCAAACCGCCTTTAAATTTACCTGCTTCAACTCCTCTCGAAACCTGTTGATGATGCTGCATTGCTTCCTCATACTCTTTTACTGTCTGACTATCAAATGCTAATCCCCATTCGGTCATGATTTCCTGTTGGATCTCAGGAGGTAAACCAAAAGTTTCATAATTCTTAAAAACTTCAGCACCGCTTACTCGAATTCTATTATTCTGTAATCGCATTCCTATGGATAAATTTTCGGGGTCTATTCCTCCAAATGCTCGATTAAATATCTTCTTCAACGCTCTTATCCCCTCTTCTAAAGTCTTTCTAAAATTATCAATTTCATCATCAACTATTTGTCCAATCCACTTTTTATCATTTACAGGATCGAAGTATAACCCTCCATAAATATCGATTACTGCATCACTTACTCGATGAAAATTAGAAAGGTTTATAAGATCCTCTGTGAGAATGATATTCTTTTTCATCAAGAAATATAGCTTAACAGCTGATCTCCTTAGTAACCTTCTTAGGATATATCCGCCTAGTTTATTAGAAGGAATAACCCCATCTTTGATTAAAAATGTTGCCGCTTTCATATGATCTGCAATAATCCGAACCGATCGTTGTGTCTTCTTCTTATTTTCGGTTTCCTCTTCTTGAGAACTATATATCCTAGGATTTACAGGATAGATATCTAGTTTCATAGAGGAATCTATAATGCCAGTAAAATATTTGCGAATGATTACACTTATAACAGATTCAAATAAATCTGTCTCATAATCGCTTTTCTTTCCGTTTAAAACAGCTACAGTTCTTTCTAAACCCATACCAGTATCAACATTTTTTTGAGGAAGTTCTTCCAACGTACCATCTTCTTTTCTATTAAACTCCATAAAAACATCATTCCAAATCTCCACCCATCCGGAATCCTCATTAGGTTTCCCTGTCGGCCTACCTTCCCCTATCCAATAAAACATTTCTGTATCCGGACCGCATGGGCCAAGTAAATTTTTATATTCCCCGCTATCCTGTTCTCCTCTGGCCGTTGGCCACCAGTTGTGACTTTTACCAAAATAGAATATTCTATCTTCTGGAATCCCTAAACTTTTCCAGACTCCAGCTGATTCCTCGTCTTTTGGCGCATCTTCATCTCCGGCAAAAACAGTAATGGCAAGTTTTTCTATAGGAATTTCCAGTTCCTTTGTCAAAAACTCAAAAGATAATCTGACTGCTTCTTCTTTCCAATAATCACCTATAGACCAATTACCCAACATTTCAAAAAATGTATGATGAATTTCATCCCCCACTTCTTCGATATCGTCTGTCCTTAAGCACTTTTGGACATTAACCAATCTTTTACTAGGCGGCTCTTTTTGTCCTGTAAGATAGGGGATTAATGGTTGCATTCCGGCACTGGTGAATAAAACTTTTTCCTTGCCTGCTAATTGTTCTTCCTCGGAGGGAATTAATGATGCAGAAGGAATAATCTTGTGATCATTCTTTTCAAAAAATTTTAAGAATTTTTCTCTTAATTCTTGAGATGTCATGAGGCTATTATAACAGTCAAAGTACCTTTTTGTAGAATCTTTTTTGTTTAGGTTTAATTATCTTTCGAAGTACTTTAGCTGCCCCGGCAGCGACACTAACTTCCGCAGTTGTTGCCAGCTTGCTTGCTACTGCCACCGGCTTTTCCAAATCTTCTGCTATATTTTCACTTGTTTGTAAAATTGCATTAAATCTATCTAAAGCCTTTTTTAAATCACGCAAAATAAAAAATACTTGGATTCCGGTAATTGCCAGGAAAATGGATAGCAATAATATCAGAAAAATCAATGCTGCTTGCAAATAATCCATAAAATGTATGATAACAATTAACGCTTAAAAAATACAGTTCGTTCAACTTTGGTGACTTTGCCACTCTTGGATACGGCGCTAATTTCAATTGTATTAATATCATCTGACAGTTTAATTTCTTGGGAGAATTTACCGGAGGGGTCGACTCCAATTTCCTGATTGTTAATACTTAAGCTTGCTTCAGGGTCAGTTCTACCGATAACCTGAACTGTAGCAGAGCTAGAATTAAATTGATTAACCGGTTGATTCACTTCCAAAAACGGTCCTCCAATCAAAAACCGATATTCAATCCAAAGGTAAACAAAGAAAATAATAATAAGACTCAAAATCACCCCCCCAAAAGCTCTTGCTGGAGTAAGTTTAAATCTTTTCTTTTCCACAGGATCCTTGAAGGAATCCAAAATTCTGGGTGGGTGTGCCCCTTCGGAAAATTCTCTTCTAAATATTGCCAAAAGCTTATCAATATCCAACTTTAAAAATTTGCCATAATTTTTAATAAACCCTTGAACAAAAGTTGGTGGAGGAAGTTTGGAATATTGGCCCGCTTCAAGCGCCTCAAGAAGTTCTTTGCGGATTTTGGTAGCTTTCTCAATCTCCTCAAGAGTATAAAACTTTCTTTCTCTTTCCTCTCTTAAAATCTGTCCGACTGTTCTCATGTTAATGAATTACGTTTTGCAGTATTATACCTTGAAACTACCTTCTCTTAAAACTATTTTCGTACCATCCTCAAGCAGCTGCACAATTGTTGAGGGTTTTGACTTTAATTTTCCCCCATCAATATAAAAAGATGGTTGATCTCCAAAATATTTTTTTGCCTCCTCTACTGTCTCTGCCGGTTTTACTCCTGCCGGATTGGCACTAGGCGCAACCAGGGGTCCGACCCTTCTTAGTATATCCAAGAGCCACCTGTTTTCAGGCATCCTAAATGCTAAAGAATTTTTACCTCTGTGAAGAAACTGAAATCTGTCAGACCTGACTGATAAAATAATACTCAAAGGGTTTGGCCAATTGTTTTCTAAAAAATTCCTTTGTTCTTTTGTTAAAGAAACATCAAAGTTTTTCAGATCTTCAATAGAGGATACTAGTATAATAAACGGCTTATCTTTTTCTCTTTTGCGCAAGGTATAGATTCCTTCCACAATTTCCGGATTTAGGGCAGACCCCACAATTCCATAAATCGTATCCGTCGGCATCACCCCAACTTTACCGGCTTTTAATAATCCAATAATTTGGTCTGTTTTCTCAAAAGTTAAATCTAAAGCTCTCATCCGCTCAATTGTACCAAATTCATTTTCTTCACGATCGTGAACATTTTGTCACAAGTTTAAGTATTTCACATTGCAATTTTTAGGAAGGAGGTGTACCAAATCCTACTGGGTGAGAATATGGTTTCACAACTGCTTTATCAACACTCTCTAAAAATCTGACCCCAATCAGATTTTCGTTAGCTTGGTGCCGTAATTGGCTATTTCTGGCACCTAAAAGATCTGTCAAAAATTTGCCATCCAAAATCACCAGTTCTGAAGCCTGCACCCTATGCACTCCAGGTTGATCCTTGTTGCTTGCCATAATACCTGGCGCAGCTTTTTGGACAAACTGTTCCACAATATCAGCCCCATTACTTTTTTCTTCTACTAACTGAATAAAATCTTGAGCTTTATCTCTAGGCATCAAAAAGGTAACCTCAGCACCTCTAACGCCTCTACCTACTCCGTCTCGGAGGCTCTGATCCTGTAAGGAACGATAGATTAAAAGTGAATAACCTTCTGTATACTCCTCAGCACGCTTTGGATCATCATAAGGTGTAATAGCAAGAAAATGCTTACTCATAGGGTTTGATACTTGGGGAAATAGCGACGAACCTCTGTTCCCCTCAATAGCACCCAGACAACGTCTTATGAATTGAGGGGAAGTCATTCCTAGTCCCCAATAGAGAGAAAAACCGGTTGGGCTGAAATATCCAAATTCCTTATTCCAATCATTTAAATCAGGCTGAGGCGCAACAAGTCTTTTATCACCAAAGTTAAGCCCCTGGGGGAATTTACCAAAAATTGTTACTGCCTTGACTGCTTGCACAAACTCATCTTCCGGATTGCTTAATTCGCTTTGCGACCGGCTAATTTGTTCGACTTTGCTGTAGCCTTTAACAGCTTCCACAAGTGCTTGTTCCTTCGGATCTTGCGAATCAGCTAAACGACGACTAAGTTCTTCTAATAGTTGTTTTGTGGATATAGCCTTCAAAACTTCCCCTGCTCCCTCTTGCTCTGACATGAATTGATTATAACATCTATAAAAAAAGAGTATTTTTTTAGCTTTCAGCAGATCCGGCTTGGGAAGCAAAGTAGTCATCAGCATTTCTGACCAATACATCCCGGGGTTTGCTGCCTTCCCCCGGACCTACGATCCCTGATGCCTCCAGCTCATCTAAAATCCTGGCTGCCCGGGCATACCCTACCTTGAGTCTCCTTTGCAGCAGCGAAGCCGAGGCTCGATCGTATTGACAAATAGTTCTAACCGCTTCCTCAAATAACTCATCTTTCTCAGAACCATTACCTCCTCTTCCACCCCATCTCCCGAGCGGCATCTCTGTTACTTCTGCCGTGTACTGCGGAGCAATACCGGTTGATTTCAGGTATTTAATTAAATTGTTGATCTCGTCATCCTGAACAAAAACTCCTTGAATACGGATTGGCTTTGAGGCATCCGGTGGCAAAAACAACATGTCTCCTCTTCCCAAGAGTTTCTCTGCTCCTGGTCCATCCAAAATCACCCGGGAGTCAATCATAGAAGAAACATTAAAGGCAATCCGACAAGGAATATTAGCTTTAATTAAACCGGTGATAACATCAACCGAGGGTCGTTGGGTAGCCACAATCAAATGAATGCCTGTGGCACGAGCTAGTTGGGCAATTCTGGTGATGGCATCCTCAATCTCCACCGGCGCAAACATCATCAGGTCTGCCAATTCATCAACAATAATCACGATATAGGGTAAGGCCTGAAAACCTGACATCTCGTTATAACCGGTGATATTTCTGACACCCACAGATTGAAATAATTTATAGCGTCTGTCCATCTCAGCCATAGCCCATTTTAGCGAAGATAAAATCTTTTCCGGTTCTGTAATAACTGGTGTTAAAAGATGAGGAATACCGTTATAGTTTGTCAGTTCCACCCTTTTCGGATCAATCAAAATCATTTTAAGCTGATCTGGGGAGTTTCTAAAAAGTAACGATGCAATAAAAGCATTAATGAGGACCGACTTACCAGAACCAGTTGTTCCGGCAATTAGTACGTGTGGCATTTTATCCACATCTACCACCATCGGTTTTGAGGATGTATCTCGTCCCAAAGCTACAGCGAGTTTTGACTTATGCCTGGTCATTTCCTCTGCTGCCAAAATTTGTTTGAGTCCCACTATCTCCAAAGACCTGTTCGGCACTTCAATACCTACTAAAGACTTCCCCGGGATAGGGGCTTCAATCCTGACAGTACCGGTTGGAGTAGCCAAAGCCAGTGCAATATCATGTTGTAAATTGGCAATTTTTGAAATCTTGGTTCCAGCTGAAATTTTTAGGGCATACTGGGTTACCGCAGGCCCACCGTTAACTTCTGCAACATCTGCTTGGATCCCAAACGAATCTAGAGTTTTCTCAATAATATCCGCATTCTTTTTAACATCACCCCTCTCAGCAGCTGATCCTACTTTATCAGACAGTAGGCCCAAAGGCGGATATTTCCAAATCGCAGATTTCCCGGCCACGTTTTGTACTAGAACATCAGCAATGATGTTTTCTTTTTGATGTTGAGGTTGAAATTTCGGGACTGGGCGATCATCAACTCCGGAAACTTTAATTGGGATATGCTTTGCTTCAAAAGTTCGCTGCCGGTTAAGAATTGATTTGAGCAATCCTTGGAACGTATTGAAAACCCAAACAAAAATGCTCAAAATCTGCTGCAGTGAAGTATTAAAAAGTACAACCAAACCTACTAAGAAAACCAGTACCAATAAAGGTGCGGCCGCCAATGGGGTGACAAAAGAAGCTAATTCTGACCACAAAGTTTGTCCTACCAAGCCCCCTTTTTCAAATTTTACCGCTGCTATCAAAGAGGAGGCGGATAAAATAAGTAATATAAACCCCAGGAGTACATTAGTTTGCGCTAACTTCCACCTGGCTTTGGTTAGAACCAATCCGGATAAGAGAAAAATAATTGGCGCGGCAAATTTTGTTATCCCCAAATAACTTCCTAAAAAATCTCTCCAAAAGGCCAGGGTTTGAGAAGAAGTCAAAATGGCTACTGTTGATAAAACAGCCAAACTAAAAGCTACCAGCGTACCAACAGCAGTTATAGTTTTGTGTTTTAGTTTGAATCTGGGTAATTTATAAATAGATCTGCGTCTTGACATAATTCAATTATACCACATAAAACTATGGGGTAATTTACACTTCCACCACTACCGATAGAATCAACGGCCTCCGCTCCGTCGCCCGATACAAAAATTTATCTAAGACATCTTCAATTATTCTCCTAATAAAGCGCCAGTCTGCTGTTTTGTGAGTATGTTTCTGCAAGGCATTCTTAACCACTTCTTTGGCTTCTTCTAAAAGTTCTTTGGCCATCTCTTCAAATACAAACCCTCTTGAAATAATATCCACATCAGATACTAACTGGCCGGTGTGAGAATCTACAGACACCACCACCACAACTACTCCTTCCTCACTCATTTTTTGTCTGTCTCGTAGCACTACATGCCCTATATCACCGATCCCCAACCCATCTACATAGACATTTTGTACATCAACCCTACCTGTCAGTTTGATGCCTTCATTTTTTATCTCTAAAATATCCCCGTCCTCCACATCCAAAACTTGTTTTTTATCATAGCCCATCTGAGTCACCATTTTTGAAAAAGCCTCCATATGTCTAAAGGTTCCTCCAATCGGAAACAAGAATTTTGGTTTAACTAAATTAACCATCAACCGCAGCTCCTCCAAAGCCGCATGGCCTGAGACATGCAAATCAGAAGTCACTGCTGAATAGTAAACATTGAGTCCCAACCTTGACAGCGAATCAATTAAGGCATTCTGAGCAGATTCGGTAGAAGGGATTGGATCTGCAGAAAATACCACACTATCATCCTCTTTAAGCTGAACTTGTTTATGTTCTTCGTTTGCAGCCCTAACTAAAGATGAGTCGGATTGACCCTGGGCACCGGCAATTAAGATAAGTAGTTTATTAGGGGCAAACGAACTTGTGGCGTCAGGTGCTATCATGATACCGGGTGGAACTTGCAAATATCCTAAGTCTCTCGCTACTTGAAAGTTGTTTTCAAAAGAACGCCCCACAACTGCCACTTTCCTGCCTAACTTAGCTGCTACATTAATTGCCTGTTGCATCCTTGAGACATTTGATGAAGTCATGGTGATCAAGAGTTTACCCGGAGTTTCTAAGGCCGCTTTTTCAAAAGACTCCTCAATAGATTTTTCCGATTTATTAAAACCCGGCTTTTCAACCCTTAAGCAATCAATAAGAAGCAACAATACTCCTTCGCTACCAAGCTGGGCTACTCTCCCTACATCAGTCACTTGGCCGGAAACCGGAGTCCAATCAATCTTAAAGTCTGCTTGATGGATTATTAACCCTTGCGGTGTCCTTATCACTACGCCTGTGGAATCTGGCACTGAGTGCGATACTTGATAAAAAGAAATCTTAAAACTTCCTAAGTCTAATCTTTGGTCAATTTTGACTTCAATAATTTTATCTTTGGGCAAATTATGTTCGGTGAATTTAGCCCGGATAAATCCGGCAGTTAAGCGTTGGGTATAAATTGGCACCTGAATCTCCGGCCAAACATAAGGCAAACTGCCAATATGGTCTTCATGGCCATGTGTAATGATAATACCTCGAATTTTGTTTATTTTATCTCTAAGATATGAAACATCCGGAATAACCAGATCCACTCCAGGCATAGCCTCATCAGGAAATCCCACTCCGCAATCTACAATGATGATATCTTGACCGTATTCATAAACATACATATTTTTGGTCACATCGCCAACTCCACCCAAGGGAATAATCCTGAGCGGTTGATTGTTATTGCGAAGCAACAAGCTTGTCTTATTTTGCATATTTAAAAATTTTGGTCTAAATGTTTTCATGATAAATACTCTCCCAGATTTTCCTGAGAAATCCTAAATGGTCCCACCTCTCCTTCCACCTTTTTTCTGGCCACTTTCCGGCAAATAGTTTGCAAAGATCGTGACAGCGACCTGATCCCGGAGTCAAAACCCAAGGGCCTTAAAATCTGCGGCCAAGTGGCCTCATCAATAGTCAACGCGTCTTTGCTGAATCCCGCTTCTTCTATAGCCTTGGGCAGAAGATAATTCTTACCAATTATCAGCTTCTCCTCATCTGAATAAGAAGGCATTATTATTGGCTCAAGCCTATCCAGTACGGCTGTGGCAATATTACCGGTATTATTGGCGGTGGCAATAAACAGCACTTGTGACAGGTCATACGGGAAATCCAAGTAATGATCTAAAAATGCCTGATTCTGTGCGGGATCTAGAAGCTCTACCAAAACCCCCATAATATCTACTCTGTGCTCCACTGCCACCCTGTCTATTTCATCTAAAAGTATGACTGGATTTGAAACCTTGGCAGATTTTATGGCCTTTATAATCTGCCCCGGCTCAGCATCCGGGCGAATACGGGATGCACCGCGCAAGCTGGCAGGGTCTCCTAAGCCTCCAAAAGGAATCCGCACCAGTGGTCTACCTAAAGATTCGGCTATAGAGTAAGCCAGGGAAGTCTTGCCTGTTCCCACCAAACCGATAAAGGCTAGAATTGGTGCATGGAAATTATTTTCCTGAGCAGTGTTTTTGTGCAAAATTAATATTGACAGATATTCTAATATTCTATCTTTCACACTTTGCAAACCATAGTGGTTTTTATCTAAGATCTGTTTTGTTCTATTTATATCCAAAATGTCCTGGGAATATTTTCCAAAAGGTAGAGAAATTACAAAATCAACATAAGAAATCAAACTGGCCAATTCTGCGCCTCCGCCAGCTGGCGAACCGCTAAATTGCAGCAGGTTTAACAGTTTCTCAGAAACTTCAGAAGGTAAATTTGCTTGAGTAACTTTTATCTTTAACTCTTCTAGTTGCGCTCGGGCAGAATCCATTTGTATTCCATTTTACCTCATCTGTCATTCCTGCGAAAGTCCTTCGATCCTGAAGTCCTCAGGACTGAAGGGCAGGAATCTATACAAATATTTCTTTCCCAAGAGGATAATATTTCTCCAAATCTTTCTGATATTTCAATTAAATTTGATTGTGCTTAAAACTTTATAGACATAGTCAAGGTCATATCCCGAAGTTCGATTTCCCATATCTTGGATTATATTGGTAGTAAAAAAGAACAGTTGATTACCTGAGGGGATTGCCGCTATTACCTTTTTATCCTCTCCAGGGCGAGTAGGATTAGTAACTACTAAAACTCCTAACTTTCCATCAATTTGGATGTTTAGAAAACTTTCAAAGCCAGTATTAAATTGATTCTTGGTCGCCGTTTTTATAGAGCCTCCGTTATATGCAACGGGGGAAATAGTGAAATTCCATAAATCATAAAAATTATCTTTTAGAATAATCTGACACATTGACCCCATTTCAGGACAACTACCTGCGCGCCAAGTATTTGGATCATAAGCAATTGAAAAGCCATATTTTGAACTTGTTAAGAGTTTCCAGCCGGGAGGAACATTATAAGTTAAAATTATATCGGGTTTTATCGGTTGATTATTACTTGGTGAAGGTTTAGGAGTGATTACATTATTCGAAGAAGAAGCAGATATTGTGGGTAAGGGTGTTAAAGCTGGCGTTGCAGTAACCGAAGGACTCGATATGTTTGGGATTGAGGATTTTAGTGTGGAATTTTACTTTCCTAAATAATATGCTCCAGCAACTATTGCTACTATTACCACTATTCCAACCAAAATCAGAATCGGGGCAAACCCTGCCTGCCCTGCCCTGCCGGCAGGCGGGCGGCAGGCATGACCTTTTTGTTTATACTGAGCCCTGTCGAAGTGCATATATCCATCATAGCATACATTTTAAATGTTGACAGAAAGTTTAAACTGTAATACAATTTATTACATTATGCAAAGAGCTATTATCAATATTTCCATGCCTCCTGCTATGGCAAAAAGGATTAAAAAATTGGCCAAAGAGGAAAATAGAACCCAAAGCGAGCTGCTAAGGGAAGCTTTTAGAACCTATGAATGGCGTAGAGACTGGGCCAAAATTAAAGCAGTGGGAAGAGCAACAGCTCTTAGAATGGGTATTAAGACTGATGAGGACGTTGAACGAATTGCTGGATGAGAATTGTCCTGGATACGAATATTTATATTGCTGCAGCCCTTCATGATGGTTTTTCTGCTTATGTAGTTGAGATACTAACGGAGAACCCCAATTTCACAATCATTATTTCGGAAGAAATCTTAATTGAATTAGATCAAAAGCTTAAAGATAAATTTAACTGGCCTCAGGAAGATATCAACCGTTATCTTACTGGAATAGAAAAGATCGGCGAGTTGATAAAAATTGGAGAAAAAATAGAAACTATAACAAGAGACCCTGAGGATAACAAAATCTTAGAGTGTGCCTTTTCGGGCAAAGCAGATTTAATAGTTACTCTTGATCAGGATTTAATTAAGTTGAAACATTTCAAAGGAATTGGTATTGTCCATCCCAAAACTCTTTCTTGGACTTTCCCAGAATACTTTAAGAAGACTAAAACAAATTAGCGATTAAATCCACCGCGGCCGCCCCGATCGCGTCCACCACCACGGCCCCCACCTTCGTTGAAACTACGGCGGGCAGGTCTATCAAACCCACCGGAGCTTCTGGAAGGTCCGCCTCTGTTGAAGCCACCGCTTCGTGGTCTGTCTCCATACGGCCTTCTTTCTCCTCCGCCTCTGCCAAATCCGCCTGTTCTAGGTCTAAAACCGCCTCCGCCTGAAGGCCTGCCTTCTGATTCAGGTTTTATATCTGCCCCAAAAAGCATTGAGAGTCCAATTTTCCCATCCGGAGTAACATCAGTCACTCTCACCTTTACTTCTTGCCCTTCAGCTACCACATCTTCTACCCGCTCAACATGGCCGGGTGCCATTTGTGAAATATGGACTAGTCCGTCCTTACCGGGTAAAATTTCTACAAAAGCTCCAAAAGGCGCAAGCCTTACCACTTTCCCCGTAAATTCTTCCCCGACACTGACGGTTTTAAACATTCCCTCAATTGCTTCAATTGCTTTATCTACACCGGCAGAATCGGTTCCAGAAACCATCACTGTCCCATCGTCCTCAATGTCAATCTGCGCGCCGGTTCTCCCAATGATGCCATTGATGTTTTTACCACCGGGTCCAATTAGTAACCCTATTTCCTCCGGTTTAATATGCAATATTTCAACTCTTGGGGCATGAGGAGATAAAGGACCTACTTTGGGTATGGCTTGATTAATCTTTTCTAAAATCTGAAGCCTGCCAGCTTTACCCATTTTCAATGCCTGCTCTATAATCTCAAAACTTAAACCTGTTAGTTTTGTATCCATCTGTATCGCAGTGACCCCATTTTTGGTTCCGGCTACTTTAAAATCCATATCGCCATAAAAATCCTCCACTGCCCTCATGTCAGTCACCACCTGAAATTTCTTCTCATCAGAGAATAGTCCTAAAGCAATGCCTGCCACCGGTTCAACCAAAGGTACTCCCGCATTAAGCAGCGCCAAAGTAGTTCCGCAAACTGCCGCCATGGAGGTAGAGGCATTGGCTGCCAAAACCTCGGAGACAACTCTGATTGCGTAAGGAAACTCTTCTTCTGAGGGAATAACCGCGCTCAAAGCTTTTTCAGCTAAAGACCCATGTCCAATATCACGCCTGTTGGGCGGACCGATTCTTTTTACCTCACCTACGGAAAACGGATTAATGCCCATATTGTAGTGGTGCATGAATCTCTTTTGCCTTTCCCCTTCCATCCCATCAAGAGTTTGCTGGAGTGATGGGGCACCCAAAGTTACCACAGATAAAACCTGTGTATCTCCGCGCTCAAATAAGGCGCTGCCGTGGGTCCTTGGTAAAATGCCAACCTCCAGATTAAGCGGCCTGATTTCATCCATAGCCCGGGAGTCAACTCTTTTACCTTTTCCTAAAACTGTCTCATGTACAATTTCTTTGGCGACTTTATCGAAAATTCCGGCAATTATCTGTGGGGTGAGAGTTTCGGCATACTGCAAACTCAATTCTTTTTTGATTTGATCGCCTGTTGCTTCATGCCAAGGGTGTTCGTTATCGAAAAGGGCGGCTTCAATCTTTTCTTTAACAATTTTTGTCACCTCTGACATCAAAGCCTCTTCTACCTCTTCTGCCAAATGAGAGTAGATTTGTTTTTCTTTACCTACCTCTTTGGTGAATTCTTCTATTAAAGCAATTATCTGTTGTGACTGGGCATGAGCTGCCTTAATACCCTCAAGAACTAGTTCCTCTTGAGCTTGCTTAGCTCCGATTTCTATCATCACCACTTTCTCGCTACCAGAAGCTACCAGCAGATCCATATTAAGATGCTCCATCTCGCCTATGGTGGGATTTATCACCAGTTGTCCATCACGCTCACCTACCCTGACACCGGCAATTGGTCCATTCCAAGGCACGGATGAGATAGACAAAGCGGCTGAGGCCCCAATTAAACCGACAATGTCCGGGTCATTGGCTTGATCAACAGATAAAACAGTCAAAATTACTTGTACTTCATTATTCTTAAAATCTTTTGGAAAAAGGGGGCGGATTGAACGGTCAATTAACCTGCCGGTCAACACTGCTTCATCGGTTGGTTTTGTTTCACGCTTGATGAACCTGGAGGAAGATATTTTCCCGCCGGCGTAATGTTTTTCTACGTATTCGACAGAAAGAGGAAAATAACCAATGTCTTCAGCCAAAGGTTGAGTTGCCACGGTTGCCAAAATCACTGTTTCTCCCCATGAAACGACTACGGCAGCATCTGCTTGTAGAGCCAATTTACCGGTCTCTAGTTTTAATTTTCGACCATTTAGGTCGATTTCTTTGGTTATTACTTTTTTCACTATATAAATATACTCGGGAGGATTTGGAAACTGGGTAACTGAAGATAACCTTTAGTTATCTGCAATTTGCAATCCCCAAATCACTCTTGTCTAAACAATTATAACGCATCGCGTTACAAGAAGCAATGCGATGTAATCGCTTTGCGATTATAACACAATTACTTAGATAATCCTAATTTTTCTATGACTATTGAATATCTTTCCGTATCCTTCTTAAATAGGTATTGTAGTAACCTTCGGCGCTTATTAACCATTGATAAAAGTCCGCGTCTTGAGTGAATATCGTGTGGGTGTTCTTTTAAATGATCTGTTAGGTTTTTGATCTGCTCGGTTAAAAGCGCAACCTGAACTTCAGGGGAACCTGTGTCACCAGACTTTGTGGCGAACTCTTTAATTATCTTCTGCTTAATCTTTGGATCAAGTGGCATCTTTAATTCCTTTCTATGGAACAACTTTGATGCCAAAGTCGTCCTAAATTTGGTTTGGGCGTATTGTAACAGATACTTTTAAAATATGCAAATTTATAGTATGATAACAACATGAGAAAGTATATTACTTCTAAATCAGATATCATGGGTGGCGTGCCTTGCATTGTTGGAACCAGAATACCAATTGATGTTATACTTTATCGCCTTAAGGAAGGAAATACTTTAAAAGATCTGCATAAAATGTACCCCTGGGTTGGATTGGAAAAATTTGAGGGAGTGCTTGAGGAATTGGCTCGTAAAGTCAATAAATTTAGCTATGACAAAACGGTTTCACAAACACAAACTACTGCTTGATGAGAATTTTCCAGTCCGTTCATATTTTCCCAACTTAAACAGAAGATATGATGTTAAACATCTTACTGCGGATTTAAATCTTGCTGGTTTAGCTGACAATAAAATCTACAAATTTGCTAGAGAAACCGGACAAATTATAGTTACCTACAACGTTAAAGATTTTGCTCCTTTGGTGGAAAATGATACAAGAGCTGGAGTCATTGGAGTTCCTCCCAGTTTATCAGCTGAGCAGATAGATAAAAAGTTAACTGCCCTTTTAAATAAATCCACCAAAAGATCCCTGTTTGGTAAGCTGACAACGATCTCTGGAGAAGGACATGACTAAAACTGTACGGAATCTATCGCAGCCTAGACACTGCTTGCACAACAAGTAAGTATAATCTATCTTGTATACGTTCTCTAAAAGTGGGGGCCACAACTCTTCTAATACCTGCATGAAGAAGTAGTTGTTCAGTTAGAGTAAGTCGGTTTGAAGAATCTCCTTCTGTTGAAATCAATCTGCTTATTACAGAAAATACAGCAGGGGCTTTCCATGGATATTTAGGTTCCCAGTCTCGTCCTTGTTCCCAAAATTCTTTCCATCCTTTACTATCACTATAACTCTTTATGGCTTTTTCCAATTTACCCACGGGATCCTCTATTGGAGTTGTCATATCAGGATTAAGCAAACCCCAAGCAAAAGCATCAGCCTCAAAATTTTGGCGCCTTTGTTCTGCGCGTTCTTGAGGACTCATAGTTTACCCTAATGATGTGCCTTTGAAGATTTTGGGGGTGAGCCACTCCGGTTCAACTGTTTCGGAAACAACGCCTTCTTCAAGCGGTCGCTCTTCCGGTGAGGCTTGAGATTGATCCCTGGTTGGTGCAACAACCGGTGGAACCGTAAACTCAGGCACGGGTTGCGCCTGAGGGACGCTTTTTTGACCGATGGCCGCTGAAACCGCATTCCAATCATAAGTTGGCTGTTGTGGTATAGTGGTCACTTCAGCTGGTTTACCCTGAGCAGAGTCGAAGGGTTTTCTTCCTCCAACACGGAGGCACCCCGCCACAACCATATATGTATCAGCTGTGACTTTGGGGTCTAATAAGTTATTCGTAGCATCAAAAATTCCGGCCAATAAGTTACTCCCACTGTCTGAATCTAAGGTAAACCCCAAATCTGTAATGACCGAAGCTACAACCTCTGATAAAGAAGCGGCTTGTGAGTCCAAAATATTAGTTTGGCCAAAGCTGGTATTAGCCGGTTGAATATCAATATTGATAATATGGGTGCCGGAAAAAACTTGGCTGTTTGCCTGGTAAATGCTGCCCAAAGCATTCAAATTAGCTGCCCCCACCACCAAGATTAAATTGAAACCGGAACCTTGATAACGGGGGATTATTCGGGCGGGTTGGAATGTCTGATTAGGTAAAACATGAAATACCAAGTTTAAGTTATTATTTTCTGCGAACCAATCTAGCTTTTCCAAAGCCGGGACTGTCCCGTCGGAGGCAGCCACGCCTTCCAAAGTTAAGGTTAAATTCCCGCCTTCTGTTGATGGAAGGGTTTTTTGAACATGATCTACTCCAAAAAGATGAGTATGAGAAACCAACATGGCATCATCGGAAACTACGCTAACTTGTTTTCCAGCCGCTTCCAGAGTTAAAAATAAAGCCAGTCCGGCTGCCAGCTTATCTACATCTGCACCGGCAGGTATGGCAATTAAAATGCTTTTGGCAGAAGGCAAAAGGTTTTTAAGTTCCGCAAGCTGTGAATCGTATTTCATCGTGATGGAGCAATTCTACACTTCTAGCCCATAAAAATCAAGATCCATCTATGGTAAAATGCTCGCACCATGGAGAAAGAGCCGCAGGACCCACTTACTGAATTCCCGAAAGTCCCCATGGATATCATTGATCAATTAACAAAAGACTATCTTGAAGATCCTAATGAAGAAAGAACTTATGGATTGGTAGATGCGCTCAAAGAAGAAAATCCAAACCTTGCCAAACTAATTAGAGAAGGAGCGGGAAAAGGAGTATATGGCGACCCGGAATTATTTGTGTTCGGCGCAAGTTTCGTCTATAAGGCACTATCAGTAACATTTAAAAGACACGGGGTCAAACTGCCACAGGTGAGCGAGCAAACAGTAGAAGCATGGAAGGCTCAATGGGACGAAATCTATGGCCGGCTCCCACTTAATCCACTGTTAGATGAAATAGAAGAAGTTAATAAAACGGTAGAAGCAAGTTATCCTATGTCACCAACCCGTCGTCATAAACAGCCAGACTTAATAAATTTCTTGCTGTCTGGACCTCAA
>MFCP01000038.1 GCA_001776635.1 Candidatus Daviesbacteria bacterium RIFCSPHIGHO2_01_FULL_40_11
TCCTTATTTGGGATACAGTGAGAATTATTTTCCCAGAGGATTTATGGCAATAGATCAAGAAAAAGCCAATGGCTTACTGTCTCATTATGGTGATTTATTATCTGCTTTACAGAAAATAGGGGCTGGAAAAGAGTTAGAGAAAATTAGTAAGAGAGAAAAAGAGGAACTTGCTGGGTTAGAAGAAAAAATCGAGAGAGCTACAACTGAACATGACGAAATGCAGTGGCGGTTAATAAGACTAGGAAAGAAAGCCAGGGTTGACGTGTGGGTTCCACAAAACGATCAGGGGAAAAGTTTTGAGGGCCATCAATTTAGAGAAGAAGTTCTGAAAAATTTCCAAGAAACACTTGATGTTCCTATTTATATTAAAAATATCGATGTAGTTTGGAAATTCGGCTATTCGATAAAATCTGCTTTTGAAATTGAGCATTCAACTTCAATCTATTCCGGTATCTTAAGGCTTTCTGACTTACGGGCACTAACTCCAAACTCAACCTATCCTTTATTTATAGTTGCAGATCGAGAAAGAAAAAATAAAGTTTTTTCTGAGCTTAAAAGACCAACTTTTAATAATCCATACCTTAATCTTCCAGAAGTAATAGGGTTTTTATCCTACGATAAGATTAGGAAAATGGATGAAAGATTTCAAGAACAAAATGCAAATGTTTCATTAGATTTTTTGGTCAACCAAAGCGAGAAAGTGACGTAAGTTTTCGTGCAAATTCGAGATGACATATCGTCCTAATCACTAAAAATCAGGAAAAATTGAATAATCGTTTGACTTATTAACCACGGAAGAAGTATATTCCTACCAGTGAGTAAGATAAATCCATTACACATTACACAAGCTTTCAATATAGGAGCAAAGGAAACCGATCTAGATTTTTTTGATGCAAATTTATTTTATGACTCTCGATTATTTATAGATCCATTTCTATTAAAAAGAAGTCCTGTAGAGGAAGAAAGGGAACTTTTTAAAAGGTTCTCTCTTTATTTTAAAACAGCATATCAAAAATCGATCAATGCCAGAAACAATGATTCTCAGATTCAAAGATTAAAAAAATTCCTCACTTTTAAAGAACCGAAGGAGATAAATTTGGGGTATACACAAAACTCTAATCAAGGAAGTGGCCCAGGTGCGGGTTTTGCAGAAGGCTTATTAACATTTTTTCTTGAAAGTTCAGCGGTAAAACTTATTAATGAAAAAGAACTATTTCCAGAAGAGGATTTCAATCCTAAGTTTGTGGCCATTTTTGCGGATGGTTTCGGCGAAGATGGAATTAGTGATTTATCGGCAAATTTGATAATGGACTATCTTATATCTTACACAAAAATCCAAGCAAAAAAATGGAACATTGACTTTAATATTTTACCTGTACAACAAACGTTCGATTATGAAGAAATGGATTGGACAGGAGGAATAAACGCTGAACTTCCCGAAAATCCTTTAAGACCAGGCGAGCCAGTAGTTTTTGTCCCGAGAAGGTTATTAAGAAGTCATGATGTAAGTGAGAAGGATAAAGCAGTTAAAAAGGTTATCGGAATACTCCGTCAAGATCAGAATTTGAAATCACGTTTTTCAAATCTTGTAAATAAACCAATAAGGGATATTAATGTTGAAGAGATTAGAAATATTTTAATTACAGAAGATTCAGTGCTCAAAGCGTTTGTGAGTTCACTCGAAGAAGAAGATATAAATGCTTATGATTTCCAAAAGGATTTGTTAGGATTTCTAGCCCTAAAAAGACACGAACATGCTTTTGATGATTTAAAAGTGGAAGCTATATCGTCTTGCGCAACACTCCTTAAGGAAACGATGGTTTTTATAGATATAGTTAAACAAGAGAATGAGGTGCGAGATGGATGGAAAGCAGCGTGGACACCTGACTTAGCGAAACCCGTCAAAGAGGAAGTCTTCGGAAGAAATTTTAGAGCCATGGGCTTTTCGTTTTTTTCTAAATTTCCTACAGTAAGTTTTATACCACAAACAGGAACAGGGAATGGACTTTTGGATTTTGCGGTAATCTACAAAAATTGTAGAATAGCTGTCGAGTTAAAGAAACTCTGTAATAATTCTCTCACAGGTGATCCTCCTCTTGCAGCCTATCTTCATGGTATAAAAAGACAACTGCCTAATTATGTTCTTTGTCTACCTGCCAAGGTCGCGATTTATCTGACCATTCAACATTATAGAGACACAAGAAGGCGTGGAAAAAATCATGATTCTCGTGCAAATGAAATAAGAGCAGTAGTCGATGAGGTTAAAACAGAAATTAAATCTAAGTTACCAAGTTTTAATGACTTGTATTATATAAATATTGACGTTTCTCCAAAAAAATCGCCTTCAAAAGTGTAATCCCTATTTTTACCTGCATAATCCCAATCTACACTCTCCGGGTGTATTTGATTCACACCTTCTCTTATGTAATCCCATTTTCCACCTGGCATTTTCTTGACTTCAAATTAAATTTTTCTTAAGATTAATTTATGGCAAAAGTAGAAATCCTGCGGGGATTTGGGAGAACCCTACAAAGAAAGTTAGGAGGCTTATCAAGGATGCAAAAGTGGTATGGAATTTCCCCAGAAAGCAGCAAGACAGAAGGACCGGCGGATGAACTGATAAGAAAGAAGGCAACCGGACGTTTCAGAGGAATTACTTGATCCCGAGCGCTGAAATAGGGGTTTCCACCCATGGGGTATTAAACTACGTAATCCCATTTTCCACTGGGAAAGATGAAATTTCCCGACTAAACCGGTAAATTAATAATTCCTTCTTTATATGGAGGTAGCGGAAATCTGATTAACCCGTTTAACACCCTGCATTCTCGCGGCCTCTCTAATGCTTTTGAAAAAGCAGTTGTAGTGAAATCATATAATCCTTCTGTAACCGTATGGGTAATCGGTTTTTTAAGATCAACTACATTCCCGTTGGTTGCAGGTTCAATCACAGTTCTTATGATAGTGATGCCGCCTATTTCTATGTTCATGAGTTTTTGATAAAAGAAGCTTACCATCTTTTGTGCCTGTAGTCAATTATAGCCAATCCAATTATCTACTCTTTAATCCCATTTCCCACCTGGGGTAATCTAGCAGCATTTGGTTAGCCTTTACCTACATAGTATATTTTTAGCCCATACGACCTTAAAAGCTCTTCCAGACCAGATTCTGCTTCAGGATTCACTGTCATTTCAGCTCCTACAAGATTTTCCAAATTTTGTTCTCCCGTAAAAGGGACACCTGCTCTTTTTGTAAACACAACCGCTTCGCGTTTAGAAAGCAAATACAAAGTAGGCATTTGCTTTCCATTAGGCGTTGGTCCTTTCAGTCGTTCTACCATGCAGCGAATTATACTTTGATTGAAGTCTTTTTTTCAACTCTCTCTTGACTTCTTCCTTAAAATATCTTAAATTCAACAAATATGGAAAAGCTAAGACCATTCTTCCCAGGACTCGGTGAAAAATGTGGAGATTGCAGAAAGAAGCTTGAAAATCCTTCGGCAGGTTCTTTCTGTAAAGATGGAGGGACACTAAATGGTTTTGTACTTAAACCAAAAACAGAAGTAGGTTGTGATCGCTACGGGCCAAACCTATCAGCAATTCTTAAGAAATTGCGAGGGCAAATCCGTCCGCTGATTACCGCTATTAGATATTCCCTACCCGAATAGTTGCCCCTGAATTAAGTATTTGTTAGAATTGGCTCCTTATGAAAGGACCTGATTTTAGAAAATCCCAGGTTGTACTTGCCGGAATACTGGCTTTAACTGCGGGCGCAGCTTTTGCAGCAAGATCACAAGGGATTGGGATAGATAAAAAGGGAATTGTACAAACCGCCACTTGTGAAGATTCTGCAATAAGAAATTGTCTTAGAGAAACCCGTCTTGTCAGATGGCACCTTTTACAGGAACCTCCTGATGCAGATATCTTAAGAGTAAATGATTTTTTTAGTCAGCTACTCAAAGGGCGTCCGGATGGATATCAAATAGATCTGATCACTCCTTTTGTGGCTGCCCCAACGTCAAGAAGGATAGGAATCCTTAATGTAGTTAGGGGAAACAAGCAAGATATGGTTCTTGATTTCAGGAAAAAACTTGGAGATATAAAACATTTTAGGATCAAAGTCAACTCTCAGGGGATAGAAGAGCTATCCGGCCAGGAACCACTGGATCAAATCTATCCTTTTCTGGCTTCACTTTTTTATAAGAACGGATCCCCGAAACACTATAAAACTGTTGACCCCGAATCACCATACAGATTATACCTTGAAGGAATCCGTAGCCTTCAAGAATACGATCTAAACGGAAAAAGGAATCCGTAGCCTTGACCAATATGATCTATGCGGATACAGACTACGTGTTTCTACCGATTTTTAAGTGCCGGGGACAGGACTTGAACCTGCAAGCCTTTCGGCAATAGAACCTCAATCTATCGCGTGTACCAGTTTCGCCACCCCGGCTTGTTTACGTATTATATCTAATGACTCTTCAATTTTAAACCGTTTCCTCTCTAAACAAATCAATTTGTTTCTATAGTATATCTCTCCGAGTAGCCTTACTGAAGCATTTTTAGCAAACTTTAATTGGTACGCTCTTGTGGCATATCTTATTTTCCCCTTTAATTCATACAACCTTTCTATCTCATTATCTAACCACTCCAAATGATCCAAGCTAGCAGATACGAAACCTGTATATAGCATGAAGCTACTTTTCCATCTGGGATCCCAGTAGAAATAGCTATAACCATCACCATCCAAATGACCTCTCAAAAAATCACGGAAATATCTCTCCGGTACAATAATTCTGCCAATGCTTTTTGATTTATTAGAAGTCAGTCCTATTTTGGTTAAGAACCTGTAAAATTTAACGTTTCCAAACTGCACTCTATAATACTTTTTCTTCGAAAAACCACTGGATTTTAATCCTATTTTGTTTGTCAGTCCAAGAATTTTTACAAAATTTTTAACTTGGTCC
>MFCP01000039.1:0-308 GCA_001776635.1 Candidatus Daviesbacteria bacterium RIFCSPHIGHO2_01_FULL_40_11
ATATGGTGGTAGAAATTTTGGTCCTCGGTAGCGATAGTGGCCTGGATCAAACTTTGGGGAATTTCTGACAGTTGAACAAGACTGCGATTATTGCCCGTATAAAGTCTATAAAGAAGCTCTCCGTTTCTATCATAAAATTCGGTGGTAACAGGTTGGTTAGGGGTAATTAACCTGGTAGGTGAGGGTAGCTGATAAGCTGCTGTCAGCAAGAAGACAGTATAAGAGAAAATGAAGACCAAAAATACGCCTACCCCCACTGCTACTTTGTACTTTCCGGGGAGCCGGAGTTTCTTAGGTCGGCCTCGCCT
>MFCP01000039.1:326-18786 GCA_001776635.1 Candidatus Daviesbacteria bacterium RIFCSPHIGHO2_01_FULL_40_11
TTTAAAATTTAAAATTGAAAATTTAAAATTGGGAAGGCGGATTTTGAACAAACTTACCCAGGTCATGGTACAGAAGTCGGCGAAAGTTCGTACGATCAAAAAAGGTATATTACCTATTTTGATGAGGACAATTTTGACCAAAAGGAGGATAGTATTAAAAGTGGATGAGTTAAAATTAGTCTTTTTCTTTTGTCCTTTGGGCATAGCTTTTAAGCGCTCGGGACAGTAGTATATGTAGCCGCATTCTAAAAGATTTATTTGCACTCCACAAGAGGGGAGTTTTGACTTGACAAACTGAGTCCCATAGTGTTAATATATATTTTATGGAAAGATTATCCAGGTATAGACCAGAAAGTAGGGCGAAAGGGTTTCTTGCTGATCGTATTGCTGAAGCTAAGGTTATTGGCGGTATTTTAGGTGTTGCCGGCCTAGGTTTTTTTGGTATAGTGGCATATTCTGGAATCATCACAGAAGCATATATTTCTACTTGGGCTGCTGAAATAAAAGCCCAGCTGCAAGATCAGGAGCATACTACTGATAGATTATATCGTCGGGTGAAAGTAGTTGCTGCCGGAAATAGTTTAGCAGAGAAAATATCAATGCAAAACAGCCAGACTCCTATAAATGTTAGACCTTTTCCTGCCACTACATTTCGCAATGGCGGAGATGTTCCGGTCATCGGAACAATTACTCAAGGAAGCGAGATATCCAAGGTTGTATTCACACAGGGAGATAGACCCAACTATGCTTTACCGGATGCTTGGTGGGGCGCCTTTGTTTGCTCTGATGCTTCAGGCGTAACATGGAAACCCGGACAAGTTCCTAAGCCAGGTGAGATTTGTGCGATTTATGGAGATTACTTAGTTGTTGGACAGTAAATAAAGCCCCAGGCCGATTAAAACTATCCCGATAATTTTTGGAAAAAGAGTCGGTAAAGTATATTTTTCTTCAAAAATAGCGGGATATTTTTTGGCTAAAATCAGCGCAAAGATCATTAAGAAGACATACTGTGTGCCTTGGAGGGAATTTACCAAGGCCGGATTAGCTAAAGATATTGAAAAAAGCAGTAAAAACTCTGATATGGCGCCACTAACTTGTCCTCCTAAGAATACTAAACCTGCATAAGAGAAAAAATTAATTTTTGTGCCGTTTGAAGTAATGATTTTTCTCTGGAGGGTTGGGATAGCCAGCATCAAGAGACAAAAGGGCAGCAAAATTAGCCTGGACCATACTAACACTGAGAAAAAATCCAACTGCAGATAAGCCTGTCTTAAAATAATGTAGGAGAGGGCAAAACTGCCGGCAGAAACTAACTCAAACATAATCTCCCGCTTATTTAGGGCGCCCTGCAAAAGATCGCGCAAGGTTAAGAAAATCATTCCCAAAACTAAAATTAAAACAGCCCAGGACTGGACTGTAGAGATTGCGTTTGTTTCTGAGGCTATACCCAAAAGGATCAAAGGTATCAATGTGCCGATAATTGGGATGACTCTTGAGACATGGCCTATCTTTAAAGCCTTAAACATAAAATATGCTCCCAAAGTCCAGAGAAGGGTAGAAGCTGAGGCCAGGTTAAAAGTGGTCAGTGTTGGAATATGGGTGAAAGGTAGGGCAAAAACAGCCAAAATAGAGATCAGACTGATATAAAAAATATAAATTAGGGGATCAGGAATGGTTTTACTAAGCAGGAACTTATTGGCTAAAACCGCCAAGGCATTAAAAAGGTAGGCAGTTATAGTAAATGGTAAATGGTTCATAATGATAGTTGTCAGCTATCAGTCATCAGACAAATCAGAAAAGTCTGCAAGCTGAAGACTGATGACTGAAAGCTATTTAATTTCCTTTTTAATCTCCTTCTGTCTTTTCTCCAAAACCTCTTCTGCCTGGACCGTATGACCGATAAATCTAAGGAGTGAATGAGGGATGCCGTTGTGTTGAATAATATCAGTGTAAACTAGGGCAGAGGGTCTGATATGGCGCTCTAAGTTTGAATAATCAACTTCCACCAGGCCGAATCTGGGCTCAAAGCCTAAATGCCACTCAAAGTTATCAAGTAGCGACCAGTAAAAAAATCCCCTGACATTAACCCCGGCTTTGATGGCTCTTGCTACTTCTTGCAGGTAAGAAATTAGGAAGCGGTTTCTCCGGTCATCATTGGTAGAAGCAATGCCGCATTCTGTAATATAAATAGGTATATCATCAGCTAGATCAGTCAGTACTTCAAAGATTCCTTCAGGATAAATCTCCCAGCCTAAATCGGAAACGTCATGAGTTTGCTGCATTAAACTGTTTGCTCCGGGTATGATATTTCGGTCTTTGAGACGGATATGAAAATAGTAGTTGACCCCAAAGAAATCATGCGTGCCACGGGTAAACATATAGAATAAATGGTTGGCGAAGAGATCATTTAACCAAACTGCTATTTGTTCTTTAATTGAGTGCTTATGGGAGACTTCAAAAGAGAGGATGTTATTGGCAATGCCAACGGGTTTGCCGGCCGGGAAGTTTGAATGCAAGAATTTATAGACCTTTTTATGGGCGCTGGTCAAGTTCAGAAATGTTTTGATCTGTCCAAATAGGCTTTTTTTTGAGTGGGGCCAGGCCCGTTCAATATAGGTTTCATAGATATATACTCCCGGCTCATTGAGGGTAATCCATAAATCAACATATTCGGTAATCTCCGGGACAACTCTTCTGACAAACCTTTCAAAATACAAAGCTGTGGCCCCATTTTCCCAACCGCCTTTATCCGCTACCCACTTAGGTAGGGTAAAGTGCCAAAGGGTTAACATGACTGTAAAGTTACGGTCTTTAAGGGCTTTTAAAACCTTTTTGTAGTGTTCGATTTCGCTCTCGTCAAACTCACCTTCTTTTGGTTCAATTCTGGACCACTCAATAGATAAACGGTGGGCATTATGGTTTAAAGATTTGGCCAAATCAAAGTCCTGTTCATAGAGGTTATATTGGTTACAGGCTTGCCCTGAGCGTAGAGCCTGGGGTTGGTGTTTTTGTTCCCACTCCCACCAGTCACTACTTATATTATTTCCTTCTACCTGATGGGCGCTGGTAGCAGCTCCCCAAAGGAAACCGTCGGGAAATTTTAGAGTTTCATGGTCATGCTTAGGGATAATTTTTTCTTCTGCCATAAGCCAAAGCCTATTCTTAGCATATCATATTATGAGAGGTTCACATCACGGTTGAAGGGTAACTTTGCTCTGTCAATACGGCTAGGTTAATTTAACTCAACTACAGATACTTTTAGTTTATTATCCAGGTATTCAAACTTGAAAGATATTGGTTTAGCTTTATTGTTTGTGATATAAAGGTTCTGGAGCTCGTTAGATCCTAAAGATCCCGGGATGTTGTAAATAGAGACTCCAAACTCTTTTGGAATATCCGGGATATTGGCAAAGTCGTGGTTAGTAAGAGCCTCCACTGAAAGCCCTGCTTCTTTTGCCACCCAATTTATTAAAGAAGCTAAGTGGCAAATCCCGTCCCCGAATAAATACCCGTCAGTCTTAAAACCTTCTTGAGCGTTAAAGTGGGCATTGGTAGTTTTAGCTAAGGTTTCCCGGTAGGTAGCCTTTACATCTTCGTGGAAAGTAAAGGTTTTATTAGGATCTAGTTTGAACTCATATTGGAAAGGTTTGGCGATCTCATCCCACTTGATGTCGGAAGCTTTGCTAACCCGGCCATTCATATGGGCAAGATTTAGCAGGATATTGTTCTTGAATACGTCGTTTACAAATTTATTTTCATAACGATTATCCAAAGACATCTCACGGTGAGCCAATAAATATTCGCCCCTGAGTGGGCTGACAAAATGTTGAGTACTGTCCGCCCCCAAAAAAGAACCAAAAGTAAGGGGAAGGATGATTAAGGTCTGAAGAGACTTTTTGACCATGAGCCGAGTATCTTACCAGACTATGAGTTCTTATGCAAGCTGAAGGTGTTATGGTATTATTAATTCGTGATAAGATTTCTGCCCTTTATCTTGGTACCTATACTTATAATTGCTGGGCTAGGTTATTGGCGTTTTGTTGCCAGCACGAATAGTCCGGAAACTTTACCGGCGGCGAGTTCCCAAGCAGAAGACTTGGGTCCGGTCGAGGTGCCCAAAACTTTACCTAGAGCCACCCTTGAGGATCGAGTAAAGAGTTTAGAAGACATAATAACTAAGTTAGTGGCTCAGGTTAATAATTTAAAACCGTTAAGTTCACCGACCGCCTCAAGCTCTCTGGATTCAAGATTAAAAGATGTAGAATCCACAGCGATAGAACTAAAAGCTCGAGTTTCAGCTTTAGAAAAAGCCACACCTGCCCCGGCAGCCGCTTCCAGTAAGGTCACCATCTATATTCCTTTAGGTTCAGGCGGGAGTACTGCATCAGTTGACTGGGCATCCTTAAACGCTTTTCAGATTAACTTAGATCCTGCTCAGTATCCGGGATACTCTTCCATGCAGCTGGAAGTTAATATGAGACTTAATCAGCCGGGAGGGACTTTGTATGCTAGGCTCTATAATAGTACTTCAGGCGGAGCTACCTCTTCTGAGGTTAGCTCAACTTCTACCACCTCTTCTATATTCACTTCTTCAACTTTTACTCTGCCAACAGGAAGCAAAACTTATATCCTTCAGGCTAAAACATCAGACGGCACCTCGGCATTTTTAGACACTGCCAGGATTAAGGTGAATTTTTAGGTTTGAGGTCCTGAAACTGTCATATAGACGCTTTCACCATCGATGGAAGCCTGTGCGCACCATTCTCTGGCTGCGTATCTGGTTTGATCGTATTCCGGTAGCTTTTGACAAACTCCATTTTCTCCAAGGTTGTCGCACAGCCTACAGAATCTGTCAATTGCAACTCTTGTAATAGTTTGTATCCTGTCAGGTGAAAGTAGCTGTTCCTCTATAGTTAATTTCCTATAAATTTCCGTTAGCCTGTAGAGGCCATAATCTTGCGGTGTCCACGGAACAGGAATTTGCTTTTGTGAATCAGTTAGTGGTTCAGCTAATCTTTCCATAATAATCGAAGTCTATCACTATTCAAACGAAAGTCAATTCTAGGAAAAATTGGCATGGATGCCAGGATGTTAACAAGTAAGCATAGTATCCTCCGGATACTATGAACGAACCTGGAACCTGCAGGGGCGGAAGGAATTGAACCCTCGTCATGGCTTTTGGAGAGCCAGGTCCTACCATTGAACGACGCCCCTATTGAACCCTTTTAAATTATACAAGAAATTAGTAAAATATGCCCGAAATGATAGAGGGACCTCTGGTGCTTCAAATAGGTGATCCTATACCTGGAAAAGATGTTAAAGAAGGTTTATCAATTGGTAGGATAATAGATCCTCCAATAGGCCACTTATTGGAGGATCGGCAAGGTAATCTCCATTCTTATTGGTATCACTGGAAAAGAGAAGGTACGAGGTATAGAAAAGTGCTGGTTCACCATGGTGGGCCTTCAGGCTTTGATGATATTGGAAGGGCCCTTGCCCAGCATTCCCGGGTAATTTCAGGCTACATGGGAGTTGAAACTGAATTGGCTGGGTCCTCAGAAGAAGACCGGCTACTTAAGCCTCCCTTTACACTGCGAACTTATGCTCAAGCTTTAAGAATTGGCATTGACAGAATTGAAATTCCAGGTGAGAGGGCCTGGGTAAATGACTGTTTATATTTGGTGGATAGAACTATTAGAGGTGCAGGTATTAAAATGCCTGCTGCTGAACTTCAGGGCAGATTACTTTCATTATCCCAGCTTCAACCAAAGTTCGACAGAGCAAAAAATCCATACATGCATCAAGCATCCATAGACCTTGTTAAGGCTGTTCAGGCTGCTCAAAATGAGAATAGAGATGAGGCTATGGCAGCACTTCTTTCTATGGGAAAGGATATGACAGAAAGAGCCGCCGAGATAAGTGATATTTTGGCTGCCACCATTAGAAGGTATGCATTTCTAGAGCATTTAAGAAACAGCATGGAAGATATTGTAAAAGGACTCAAAAGAGATGTGGTAGGTGCGAAAGAAAAATGGGATCAAACTGAAGATGCTGATGAAAGGCGAAAAATCATATTACGACTGACCGCTCCTTTAGGAGTAGGGAGATTGTCCGAACTTACAACCCAGCCTTTTAGAAGGAGAGCCCAAAGAAGATCATTAGTTAGGCTGGGTAAAATAGTGGAGTATGGAGCCCATGAAGACTGGGAACAACGAATTGGTAGAGTTTTAACTACGGCCAGTATAGAAGTGATTCATTGGCACAAGCAAATCAGAGAACGCGTGGAAGGTGAGTACCAACTTAGGTTTCCCTTTGCCTCAACCTAAATTTTTACTTCGTTATGAGGGTTGGTTTTTCTGCAGTGTTTACAAAATTTGTTCAAAGTAAGCTTTTCTTTAATATTTACCGTGTTTTTTGAAATCAAATAGTTTCTGTTTTTGCAAACATAACACTGTAAGTTAAATAATTGTCTATTACCCTTTTTAGCCATAAGAACCTCACTTCGTGAGAACCTTGCGAGCTAGTCGCTCTTAAGAAAAGATTATATATGAGATTGAGGCAAAACTGCAAGAGTGGAGCCGACAGCGAGAATCGAACTCGCGACCCTCTCCTTACCATGGAGATGCTCTGCCACTGAGCCATGTCGGCTTACTACAAATTTTAGCACAGCTGGAGTTTGATATTAAACAATTAAATTAGGCAACCTAAACCAGTTTAATAAAATCTGCTAAAGCGCGGTAGACCTTTTTTGCCTTACCCAGGTTTGGGTCCAGCAGGTCGGTTTTGTTGATTAGTCTGGCTGCCACCAGCCCATCCAAAGTTACTTCTACCACAAAAGGAATTTTGGGATTGGAGGCCTTGACCATTCTGATCATTTTGCCCAATTCAGTGTTGTGGTTGGGGGTACCTGCCATATTTCGTAGCCATGTCATACTGGGAATAGTGCAGTCAATATAGACCGTCCTGCCGGCTTGGATATGGACTTCTTTGACTACTCCTGCTTCCAGTAGCTTTGGTAGAGACTCCTCCCAGGGTTGAAGAGGTCTCAGTCCGGAGTCAGTTGCTCCCAGGGCTTGGTAGGTATCCCAAACCATGCCAGTGGATCTGCCGGCGTTAATATCGGCAATAAAATCTTGAGCATCACTTGCATCATTAAACGCCTCAGGATGGGTTTGGATTAGAGTTTTGCGATAAGTTCCGAAGGGATTCCGTCGCGTACTTTTATAAGGATAGACAACAATAAAGAAGTCCTCTGATGCTTTGGCATTTTCCAATTTATGTAGAGCTAGTGAGGTACGTGGGCCTTCTGCAAAAGCTAAAACCAAAGGGTTAAATTTTTCTTTCGGTCTGATGGGGTCTTGTTTTCCGGACAATACTGCCCATAAAGTTTCCGGAAGGGAGCTGCTAAAGGGGTTAAAAAGTACATGCCCGCTTCTTATTTGGGTCATTGCGGCAATTTCCCTGGGTGTTTTATGTAAGATATCACGAACTGCCCCTCTTAGGCCGTGGAATTCAACGTTGTTGCAACCTGCAGCTTCAGCCCAGTCGATAAAGCGTTGATTGTTCCAAAGTAGAGGTATGTCTGGCCTAAATGGTGTACCTAGAGCAGAGTAAGGTAATCTGACTTCAACTTCCTGACTCATAGGATGATGATAGCACAATGAGCTAGCTGAAATCAAACTATAGGGCTATACGGAGCCCCCTGGCAGAATCGAACTGCCGTCATATGTTTACAAAACATACGCTCTGCCATTGAGCTAAGGAGGCAACAGGCTATATTCTATCAAGTTTAAAGCTAAAACGTTAGATGGAAATTTGAAAAATGGCGGTGGAATGGACAAATTTGCAGATAACTTAAATCTGCAAACAGAGGTATGTCAAATTTTGTCCAAAACAAAAAAATAATTCCTCCCTACTATAGTCGTTAGCCAAATTTTCTCCTCAGAAATTTGAGGTGGGTGTCCTGGTGTCCTTCGCGTAAAGCTATGGAGCACACTCCGAACTCCCGTAAAGAAACAAAACAGTGAAGAAAAATATTTTGGCTTTAAACGTGCTAAGTAGGGCAGTCCTGTAGGCCATCTACTAAATGTCCTTTAGGATAATTTAATAGTAGTACTAAACGGTGTTTTTGTCAAGTTGTTTACCTTTAAGATATACTGATTGGATGGAAAAAACTAAGAGTCCACATTTATTTTTTATTTATCTCACAATATTCGTAAATATTTTAGGTTTTGGTATGATCTTTCCTCTTTTGCCATTTTACGCCCAGCAATTCAATGCTTCGGAGACTACAATTGGATTTTTAGCAGCCAGTTATGCCATAGCGCAATTTATTCTGTCTCCGGTTTGGGGCAGGCTTTCTGACAGGTTTGGCAGGAAGCCAATTATAGGAATTGCCCTTTTAGGATTAGCTTGCTCCTTTTTACTTTTTGGTTTGTCAAATAGCTTGATTTTGCTTTTTATCTCCAGGATTCTGCAAGGAATCTTTTCCGGGGCAGCCATGCCTGTGGCACAGGCCTATGTTGCCGATGTGACGAGCAAGGAGAGCCGGATCAAAGGCATGGGCAACCTGGGGGCATCTTTGGCTGCCGGTTTCATCTTTGGTCCGGCGATTGGTGGAGTATTATCCGGAATTCACATCTCCTTTCCGTTTTTCGCGGCTTCGGCACTGGCCGCTTTGAACTTTATCTCGGTACTAATCTTTTTGCCCGAATCTTTAAGCCAGAAAGCGGGAAAATTGATGATAAAGGAGGGCTTTTTCAATATTAAGCAGATGTACCGTGGCTTAAGAGGGGAGCTGGGGTCGCTCTTTATCCTGGTTTTTTTCTGGTCTTTTGCCCTAACCAATAACAGCGTGGCTATCCCGCTTTATGGTTTGGAATACCTAAATTTATCCGTTTTAACGATCGGTTACTTTTTTTCTGTCCAGGGTCTTTTGGCAGTGCTTATGCAGTCTCTTTTGATTTACAGAATTACCCGTTTTTTCGGTGAGCATAAAGCCATAGTTTTAGGATTATCTATTATGGCGGTAGGTTTATTTTTGGTGCCGTTTGCCAAATCAGGTGCCTTCTTACTTTTTTTTATGGTTTTAATGACTCTGGGATCTTCTATGATAAGACCGACTTTGGCAACGCTTGTTTCCAAAGAGACTCATGAAGGTCAAGGGACAACTATGGGGATTTTCTCATCATTTGAATCTTTGGGCAGGGTTTTTGGTCCGATGCTGGGTGGGTGGCTCTTTTCTACCTTTGATTTCCATTCACCCTTTACCATCTCTGCAGTATTAATCCTTTTAAGTTTAATCTTTGTAGTTCAGATTAAAGGGTTTTTTAGAGGTGTAGTTAAAAGCCGAGGAGACTAGAAAACACTCCCACAAAAAATCCTAGGATAGCATGAAGAAGGGAACTTTGACCAAAAGGTACCATTAGCAATATTAAAAGGATGAAAAATCCATAAGGTTCTATTCTTTGGTATGATTTTGCCAAATTGTAAGGCAACTGTGACAAAAGTATCTTTGACCCATCCAACGGGGGAATGGGAAACAAGTTAAATATCCCTAAAACCAGGTTGATTAAAACTGTAAAGCGAAGTAGGGAACCTAGCAGGGCGGGGAAAGTTTGAGGCAGGGCATTTAGGAAATGGTAAATTAAAGCAGCTGCGATGGCCAGACTGAAATTAGCCAAAATACCTGCAGCAGATACCATAAGTTCACCTCTTCGCAAGTTAGAAAAATTTAAAGGGTTTACAGGCACCGGTTTAGCCCAGCCAAACAAGATTGGGGAACCGGTAAAAATGAGTAATGCCGGCAGCAGGATTGTCCCAAAAAGGTCAATATGGGGAATCGGGTTTAAAGTTAAGCGTCCAGCGCGCTCGGCAGTATGATCCCCGAATTTTAAAGCCACCCAGCCATGCATCACTTCATGTATGATGACTGAAAATAGCAGGACTATTATTGATAGTGCAAAAAATTCAGGCATATGTTATAGTTTACCACATGTTAACGTTTTGGCGAAGCTAAAAGGCAAGCTTAATGTTATCATGTTTTAAACGTTATGCTTATTTGTATTAGATGTGGCAAAGGTAAAAATACTGTATCATTTTCCAGGCACAAGAAAGGTTCTTCCGGAGCCGGTGGTGTTTGGGCCCTTCGTGCCCCAATTCACAAAAGAGCGCAAAGACCAAACCTGCATATCTTTAAAGGCCAAAAATATTGTACTAAGTGTCTCCGGATAGTCAAACAGGTTGTACGAGTAAACAAGAAAACTGATTCTCAAACCCCGACTGAGTCGGAGCAACCTGCTCAAGCTGCTCTCTAACCTATGCCAATCGAGAGAATTGAAGTAGAGCCAAGACTTTCTCAACAACTTTTCCAAGAAGTGGTGAAGGGCATTACATTGGTTCTTTACCAGGCTAACTTAGAATTAAGGTTTAATGGACAAACAGAGAAAAGGATGATGGGAAGAGAAGGTTTCCATGAATTTCGAACAACCTCCCTTCCACAACTTTTAGATGCTGGTTATGAGATTGGAGGCGGAAGGTTTAGGCTTTATTCTAATAGGAGGGTAGAAGTACATCTTGTTGATCACCAAAGATGTGGTCAAGTCACCTTAACGGTACATAAACTGGATGAAGATAGTTTTAAAAGTGAAGGAGAAGCGGTAATAAGCTGGTGGGAGACTCTGAAAGAAAAGTTTCCGCAGAAGCCTCCTGACGGATCTACAAGTGTTTAAGGGGAAAATCGGGGTAGCCGTTGAGGAAATCTTTTAGGGGTATAGCCTTTTTACCTTCCATTTGTATCACACCCCCGGGGTGTAACTTGACTATTTTTCCATTCCACCTAGTCCATGTACCAGGCCAGGGGTAATAAGCTCTAATCATTCTGTCTAAAACTTCGGGAGACGGAGGATTATCGATGTCAAAATAACCGCTTTCCCTGGTAAGTATTTTGCAAAAAGTCGCCTTTTTATTATCTTGTGCAAAATCTTCTATTGCGCCAGCAACAAACTTGTTTATAATTTTGGGTAAAACTTCGCTTGCGCGAAGGAACATTTTTTTACTCAAAATATCAAAATTGTCCTTATCGGAAAGGTCTATTTTCTCTTGGTATATTATTGGTCCATGGTCCATTTCCTTATCCATTTTGATAATAGTGATACCGGAAACTTTATCCCCATTTAGAATGGCTGCCTGGATTGGAGAGGGGCCTCTATATTTGGGCAGCAGCGATGGGTGGACATTGATACTGCCATATTTCGGGTATTTCAGTTCTTCTGGGGTGAGGATTTTTCCATATGCTGCCACTACTGTCAAATCTGCTTTCTTTAGTGAATCTACTAAAGTGTAATGTTTAGCCAGGGTGCCCTTGATGGGTTCAACAAAATCCGGAGTACCCAAAAAAGCTATTTTCATATTGTGATTTCCTGGAACACATCTGTGCCTGTTTTGTCTTTGCCGGTAAATTTATAAAATTTGCCTTTTTGCTCTAAAACTCTATCTGAGAATAAAATCCCGTTTAGATGATCTATCTCATGTTGGAATATCCATGCCGGGATTCCTTTTAGGGGTACTGTAATAGATTTTCCCCCACTATCTTGATATGAAACCTTAATGTTGGTAGACCTTTTAACTTCACCCCACATATTCGGAACAGACAAACAGCCCTCAAAATATTTTTTTGTCCTTTTGCCAGAAGATATAACTTTAGGATTAATCACAGATATAAATTTCTGGCCGTTTTTAGCTACAAAAAAACTCTCTGTTAGCCCTACTTGAGTAGAAGCCAAGCCAACCCCTTCCGGATCTTTAAAGGTTTTGGTGAGTTTAATCATGTCTTTCAAGGTATTTTTTAATGCAGGATTAATTTTTTTAACCGGCCTGGTTTTAACTCTAAGCCGTGAGTCAGGCGCTTTTACAACAGATAACATGAGGGAATTGTAACATTAGGTTCTCAGTCAAGCAATGATAATAAGGGAAGTTATAAGATCTGTTTTAGTTGTTGTAGCTTCCACATAAAGATTTTTGCTTTGGATTTTGCTCCGTAGTATCCTTTTGTAAAATTTAGGGCTTCTTCCAGAATTTTGCGGTCCATCTCTTTAGCCAGTTTAATATAAAGCGAATAATGTTTGGTATCATTTAAGCTCTCGGCCAAGAAAACACCATACATTTGAAATTCCTTGGAGATATTTTTGGGTCTATCTTTAAACTTAACTTCGGCTATGGCTTTTGCAATAGACTTCATTGCTTTACTTCTGCTGTTGCTTCTTTTAATTGGGTTAATGCTTCCAAATAATTAGGTTTTAATTCTATAGCCTGCTCCAGCGCTTTAATCTCCTCATCTTTTTTACCCATACTTTCTAAAATAAGGGCTTTATTGTAGTAAAGCTTTGGATCAGTGGGAGCCAATTTTATGCTCAGGTCCAGGATTTGCAAAGTCTTATCAGTAAAAGTTTCATCAATTGTTGAAAGCTCAAAGTAAGTCCTTACGGCTGTGCGGAGGAATGAAATATTTTTAGGACTCTCCTTTAAAACTTCATCGATTTGAATAAGAGCCTCATCCTTTAAGGCAGCAGATAAAGTGGCGTCTGAATCGGCTAAACTTACCGCGGCTTGAGCTGCCGCAAAAGAAAGCTCGGATTTGTAAAACGGCTCACCGTTATTTAACTGTGAAGCAGCGACAAGAAAATTATATGCTCTGCCAGGATTGCCTGCATCAGAAGCCCGCCCACCCTTGGTAAAAAGAGTATCTGCATACCAGAGTTGGAAGATGGAATATAGAAGATAGATGGTAGAAAAAATTACAATCCCCCTGGCAAGTTTGGTGTAGAAGGGACGGCGGTAAATAAAATGTACAATATACAATGTAGGATGCAAAATGGAAGGCAATTTGAATGGTTTGGTGGACTCTGTAGCTACAAAAACAAGGGCCGGGAAGAGGTAGAAAAAGATGGCAATAATGACAACGGAAAAAAGGAAGAAGTTATAGATAAGGTAGGAGATGTAAGCTGCTAAAATTGAAGCAAGAATTATGAAGTATGAATTATGGTTTTTATCCATAATTCGTTTGATACACCAATAAATAAATGTCCCGATAACTAACATGTAAGTCCCAAACCCCACAATCCCTGTGGTAGCCAAATAATTTAAATACTCATTGTGGGCTTTGTTGTATAAAAAATCCCATTCGGAGGTGAGATTGTGTTCCGGCGGACGATATTGGTAGTAAGAATAGGCAAAAGTTTCCACCCCTGATCCGAAAATTGGGTTGTGTTTGAAGATATCCAAGGCTCCCTGCCAAACAATAAATCTGATTTGGCCGGATTCGGTGCCGCCGGTTTCCAGTTGGGTTCCTGATGGAGCAGTGGGAAGACTGATAGTGGGCCTGGCAGGAGCAGCAAATTTAGAAACTAGCCTAAAGCTGGTTAAGGCAGAGCCAAACAGGAGGTTGATGGCTAGGAAGGAGGCTAAGGTAATTGATATTGGAGACACTAGGATATTAGGATATAGGGAGATTTTGTTTTGTCTCCTTATATCCTTGTATCGTAATATCCATACTCCCACAAAAACTGCCATTCCGCCAATCAGTCCCAGCGTTGGGCCTCGGGAATAGGTAAAAGTAAAAGCCAGATAGAAGATAATTAACAATGTAAAATGTATAATGTACAATGATTTTTTAGTGGCTGTTAGTAAGAAATAAAAAGCAGGAAAGATCAGCATGGCCAAATATGCTGCCAACCAATTTGGCTGACCCAAGGTAGCAAAGACCCGGGCTTGTACATCTTGAATCCAGCAGGAGGCATTAAACTCTCCTCTTAGAACCACACAGGAAAAAGAAACTCCAAAATGTTCCAGGATCGCCCATAAAGAAATCACAAATCCGGAGGCCAGCCCGAATTTAAGGCTTGTTTTAACTTTGGCAAAGTCCATATTGGAAACAAAAGCCCAGTACAACAAGAGGTAGGAGATGATGGATAAGAGCCCCCCGTTTAACCGGGAATAATAACCCCAGATAGAGGTATGTGGGTCGATTGAGAAGATGGTGGATAAGATATTGGCTCCTAAAAATAGCAGAAGAGGAATATCTAAAGGAGTCCTTTTAAAGATGAGAACTTTCTCTGAGATCATCTTTAGAACCCAAACCCCGGTAATAGTCACTGTGAAAGCATAAACCAAGAACATCTTGTTAAATTCAAAAAGCTCATGGTTTAAAGAGGACCAAAAAAGAGGAGTAAGAAAAAAAAGCAGATAGAAAGAGTAGGAGATGATTTTATCTAACATTTCAAGACTATCCTAACAGAGAAGGCTCAGTGGAGCAAGTAGTTGACAAAAAATACGATGATCAAAGGTTTTGGAGAATTACTGCTACATTAATCAATTTCTGGTAAAATTATATTTGAAATGAAGATTACTTTGGATGAGGATTATTTCAGAAGTATTATGTTTGGACTGCAAGACGGGCTGGTTTCTACCACCGGAGTAGTGGTAGGGATTTCGGCCGGGGTTTCCGATCAAGCGATTATCATTTTGGCTTCTTTTGTGGCAGTATCTGTGGAAGCTTCTTCTATGGCTGCCGGCCAATACTCTTCCGAGAAAGCAGTTCACCAACTTGATAAATCAGGTAAGCATAGAGATGATTTAATTATCGGGGCAAGCCTGATGTTTTTTTCCTACCTGCTGGCAGGTTTGGTTCCCATTTTACCCTTCTTAATTTTTCCTGTAGGTACTGCTAGAGTTATTAGTATTGTTGTTGCATTGGCGAGCCTTTTTGCAATAGGGTATCTTAAGGGTAAAATTGTTAAAGAGAAGACTCTCCGGAGTGCGGTGGAGATGCTGATTATCGGGGGACTGGCCACCGCAATTGGTTTGGTGGTGGGTAATTTCTTAAAAGTTTAAAGGAGTAACTTATACAGCTAAAGTGGTGCCGGATGGTCTGGGTTTTCTAATTCTTTTTATGCCGGCTTGCGCAAGGTCTAATCCTGTTTGAGTTGCGGCATTACTTACAACTTTTAAGCCGGCAGCTACCCCGGGATTGTCAATTAACCATAGTGCAGATACCCAAAGTGCCAGGTCCACAGAGAGCCAAGCAAGTTCAGTTCCCGAAAGACCGAAACTCTGTTTTTCAGAACTTCTAGGAGCTAGTCTTGTGCCTACAGGGAAAATAACTTCATCGCCAAGGGCACAGATAGGCTTGAACACCCGTCTGAATCCTCTAATCCATTTTGGGTCATCAGGAGAGTAGGTTTGTTGTGCTAACCTTTGTGTGGATTCCATCCAGGCTGCTCTGCCTATTGTCCTGTTTACTACACTACCAAGATAATCTCTCGGGGTTTGGGTCTTTTCTGCAATGTAAGCGAGGCCGCTTCTGGCTGCCTCAATCGGGTTTGCCATGGCCTTTTTATACTCCCTTTAAGAATAGTATGTCAATATGTTAAACTCCCATCATGTTTGGGAAAATTTGGCAAGCTTTTTCTTACGATATTGGTATAGATTTGGGTACTGTTAATACTCTGGTGTTAGTTAAAGGTAAGGGGATTCTGATTCGGGAACCCACTGTGGTGGCCATCCATAAAAAAACCAGACAGATTTTAGCAATTGGAGGGGAAGCCAAAAGAATGCTGGGCAGAACCCCTGCGGCAATAGAGGCAATTAGACCCTTGCGGGATGGGGTCATTTCGGATTTTGACACTACCGAGGCCATGCTTAGATATTTTATCCATAAAGTTCATGACAATCCTGGAAAAGGAATTTTTTCTCTCCCCCGAATCCCCAGGCCCAGGGTAGTAGTTGGTATCCCTTCCGGTGTAACTCCGGTTGAGAGGAGGGCTGTGCAGGATGCATGTCTCTCGGCCGGAGCAAGAGAGGCATATCTTATTGAGGAGCCGATGGCCGCAGCAATTGGTGCGAAACTGCCGGTTGAAGATCCGGAAGGAATTTTGATTATCGATATCGGCGGAGGAACTACTGAGATTGCAGTTATATCCTTAGGAGGAATGGTTCTTAATAAATCTTTAAGGATTGCAGGAGATGAATTGGATGAAGAGATTATAAATTATATGCGAGTAAGATACGGGATGTTAATAGGCGAGCGAACGGCTGAGGAAGCAAAGATAGAAATAGGATCTGCATATCCTTTGGGAGAAAAGGATGATATGGCAACAGTTATCAGAGGTAGAGATTTGTTAAATGGATTGCCAAAATCTCTAAAAGTTTCCGCATCAGAGATAAGAGAAGCTTTAACCCCCACACTTTCACAAATGGTTTCAGGTATCCAAGAAATTTTGGAAGAAACACCACCCGAACTTTTAACCGATATAGTGGAAAGGGGAATATTTTTGGCAGGTGGTGGAGCACTTCTTAGAGGTTTGGATAAGAAAATTGCAGAGGAAACAAAGTTGCCTGTCTATATCTCAGATGATCCGCTTACCACAGTGGTCCGAGGCTGCGGCGAAGTGTTGGATAATTTAGATTTATTATCTAAGGTCAAAGTGACAGGAGGTCTAAGATAAATTTGTGCTAATATATGCGTATGCTGCAGATACCTTTCTATGATCCGAATAAAAGTTATGAGGAAAATTATGATCAAGGGCCTTTTGGAGCCTTTGTGGATAGGGAAGTGTTCCAGCAAACAGCGGAACCGACAGAGGATTTTCTAGGCCAAAAAGTATATTTGCCATTCGGAATTCCTGCTGGTCCGCTGGTAAATGCCAAATTTTGTAAGAGTGCTTTTGAAAAAGGCTTTGATATTTGTGTTTATAAAACTGTCAGAAGCAGCACTTTCCCTTGCCATCCTTTCCCCAATATTTTGGCTGTAAAAATCGAAGGTGATTTGACTCCTGAGAAAGCCCAAAATAAGCTTATTGCAGATAATAATTACTCGCAGCCGCTGTCTATTACCAACTCCTTTGGAGTGCCTTCTAAAGACCCAACAGTTTGGCAGGAGGATGTTAAAAAGGCCATTTCTTCTGCCGGGCCCGGCCAAGTCTTAGTTTTAAGCTTTATGGGAACTGTCAGGGAAAACCAAACCCCGCAAGATTTCGTGGCAGATTATGCTCTGGCTGCTAAATTATCAGCGGAAACTGGTGCCAAATTGCTGGAAGCCAATCTTTCTTGTCCAAATATCGGCAATGAAGGTTTAGTTTGTTACAACCTGGAAATGACGGAAAGGGTGACTGAGGCAATCAGGAAGGAAATTGGAGACACCCCTTTGATCTTAAAAGTTGGTTACTACCAATCTGATGAAGATTTGAAGAAATTAGTAGAAATTGCAGGAAAATACGCTCAAGGGATTGCTGCTATTAATACCATTTCAGCAGAAGTGGTGGATCAGGAAGGAAATCAGGCATTGCCCGGAAAAAATAGGCTAAAGTCAGGGGTTTGTGGAGCTGCTATCAAATGGGCAGGGCGAGATATGGTAAAAAGACTGGTTAAAATCAGGCAGGAAGCCGGAGTTGATTTAAAAATCATTGGTGTAGGTGGTGTAACCAAAGCAGAAGATTATTTTGAATACCGGAATGCTGGAGCAGATGCTGTCATGAGTGCTACCGGAGCCATGTGGACCCCCTTTTTGGCTAAAGAGATTAAAAAGAAAATTTGATAAATATTCAAAATCTGTTATCCTTGTACTATGCAAATACAGGATAAATTTGACCAAATAATGGCCAAAAATAATTCTTTGGTTTGTGTCGGCCTGGATAGCGACCTCAATAAACTACCGGAGCATTTAAAAAATAGCGAAAATCCTCAGTTTGAATTTAACAAAGCAATAATTGATGCCACTCACGATCTAGTCTGTGCTTATAAACCAAACTCTGCTTTTTATGAGGCATCAGGCCCAAAAGGAATTGAACAGCTAAAAATGACTTGTGATTACATAAAAGAGACTTACCCGGAAATACCGATTATTTTAGACGCAAAAAGGGCAGATATTGGCAACACTAATGAAGGGTATGTAATTTATGCTTATGATTATTTAGGAGTTGATGTCATTACGCTTCATCCCTATTTGGGTTCAGAAGCAATTAAACCTTTTTTGGAAAGATTAGATAAGGCAGCAATTATTTTATGCCGTACTTCAAACCCCGGAGCGGGTGAGTTTCAGGATCTGGTTTCAGATGGCCAAAAGCTTTATCAGATCGTGGCCAAAAAGGTGGTTAACGACTGGAACAAGAATGGTAACTGTTTCCTGGTGGTGGGAGCGACATATCCGGAAGAGTTGGCAGATGTCAGAAAAATGGCAGGAGATATGATTTTTCTGGTGCCGGGAATTGGTGCCCAAGGTGGTGACATTGAAAAAACAGTTAAAGCCGGACTAAACAGTAAAAAAGCGGGAATGATTATTAATTCTTCCAGAGGCATTATTTTTGCCTCAAGCGGAGAAGATTTTGCCGAAAAGGCCAGGGAAGAAACAAATAAATTAAAAATTGAGATCAATAAATACAGAAATTGAAAAGGTATAAATTAAATG
>MFCP01000040.1:0-12538 GCA_001776635.1 Candidatus Daviesbacteria bacterium RIFCSPHIGHO2_01_FULL_40_11
CACACAACCGAGTTCTCCATGGCTTTTGAAATATTTTGCATAAGTTTTATCCCTCCCCTTTTGTACAATTACCAAAGTTTTAAACCCCAAATCCTTCGCCCCACGACATACATCTAAAGCAGAATGCGAACCTAAAACAGCAATGGTATATTGTTTATTCATCCAAAACCTCCTTCAACTTATTCGACTTTATCGCATTTTTGATCTCTCTGGCAATGCGTCTTCCGGTTGACATCGGCTCGCTATAGTTTAAATAAGTGTAGGGCGAACCATCGATAAAACAATTAGTCCCTGCTACAATCCTGGCAGAAATTTCTATCACATAAATTTCTTCAGCTGATGTAATGATGGTTTCCAGGCAAAACGGACCGAAAAGACCTTTGCTTGGCATCAACCTTTGGGAAGTTTTAACAACCCTCTCTGCCATTGAAACCGCTTCCGCCAGTAATGATTCCCTAATAGCTAGTGGAATATTGGCTACCACTTCAAACGAGGGCTCTATATTTAACCCTCTTTGATTTTTGGCCGGAATTCTCCCTAATGAATCAACATTTGTTTCGTAGCGTTTATCAATACTCATTATTTCCACCTTTTTAGTTAAAGGCGAATAAAAGAAATGAAAATAAACAGGGACTCCTATGACATACTCTTGGACAATAAACCGCTCTTCGCTGTAGCTCTTTAACTTTTCATCAAATTCTTTTTGATTTCTGGCAGTAAAATATCCCTTGCCACCCGCGGCTCCATAAGATTTTACAATCACGGGACGGTCTATTTTATCGCCTCTTTTAAAACGGTGTGGAACTTTGACTCCCGACTCCTCCATCCAGTTTCTTTGCATTTTGCGGTTCTCTTCCCAGTCCAAAACCTTCTTGTTACCAAAATACAAAGCCTTCATATTTTTATTTTGGTCCATCCCCAAATAAGCCACAAATGAACCGTGTGGGATTATGATGGCATTTCTTTTCAGGAGCTTCTTTTCTAACTTGGGAAAATCTTTCCAAGACTTTATTCTTAAAACTTCGTCAATAAAATTATTATAAGAGTTATAAAGAGTAATTCTATCCGGAGTGGCAACTACGCCAGTTTTGAAGCCTTCGTCTTTTGCCCCTTTGAGGATTTGCAGGGCGGAGTGAGAACCTAAAGTAACAATTGTGTAATTTTTCAGTTCCATAGCTTATTATATTAAAAATACTACTAATTGTCAAGGAAATCTGCTATCATACTCTTTTCGTCCATGAGTAACAATATTGTATCAGTTATAGTTGGAACACAATGGGGTGACGAAGGCAAGGGCAAAATTGTTGACCTGCTGGCGGAAAAGAAAGACTTCGTTGTTCGCTTTCATGGCGGGAATAATGCCGGCCATACGGTAATAGTAAACAATAAAAAATACCCTTTTCATTTAATCCCGTCCGGAATTCTACAACCAAAAGCAGTTGGAGTCATTGCCAATGGGGTTATCATTGATTTAGAAGTTTTGGTAGAAGAAATTAAAATGCTGCAGAGCGAGGGAATGGATTTAAAGAAAAAACTGAAGGTTTCCGAAAGATGCCACCTCATACTCCCTTTTCACAGAGCCTTAGACCAGGCATATGAAAACGCCAGGGGTGAGAATAGATTGGGAACAACCGGCCGGGGAATTGGTCCTGCTATGGCAGATAAGTTTAGTTACAATGGTCTGCGGATTTATGAACTTCTTAATTGGAACTTATTTGTGGAAAAGTTTACATTTCAGGCAAAAATTAAAAATAAAATTATTGAAACTTTCGCTATTAAACCAATCAAAATAAAAGAAGAGCTCGAAAAAATTTCCAAACTTAGAAAAATTATTTTACCTTTTGTTGCCGACACTTACCAGCTTCTCAAAAAAGCAACTGATCAGAAAAAAAGCATTCTACTGGAGGGCGCACATGGAGTCATGTTGGATATAGATTTTTCTCCATATCCTTTTTCCACCGGCTCTAATGTGATAGCCGGGGCAGTCAGCGCCGGTGCCGGAATTCCCCAGCAAAAAATTTCTAAAGTCTTGGGTATTGTTAAAGCTTACACTTCAAGGGTTGGGCGTGGACCGCTGCCGACCGAACTAATTGGTAAACTAGCAGATGAGATCAGAAAAAAAGGCACTGAATTTGGCACTACAACAGGGAGGGCAAGAAGGGTCGGATGGTTGGACTTGGAAGCGGTTAAGTTTGCTTGCGAAGTCTCCGGAATTTCTGAAATTGCTATTACTAAAATTGATATTTTGTCAGGACTTGAAAACATTAAGATTTGTGTAGAATACAAACTAGATGGAAAACCCATTCTTTATAGCAGCTGCGGATATACTGAGCTGGAAAAATTAACTCCTCTCTATAAAGAATTCTCCGGATGGAATGAGGACATCACAAAAGTTAAAAGCTTCAAAGGCCTTCCAAAAAACTGCCAGGATTATATTAAGTTTATAGAAAATTTCTTGAGAATCCCTGTTAAACTCATCTCCACCGGTCCTGCCAGAGAAGAATATATCAGGGTTTAATATATTATAGATTATATTTATGAGTAATATAGAATATCATATTAACTACCAATTTGATGGAGCCGTTCAATGGTTGGAAAGCCGCAATGGTGGTTATAGTGAAGCTGAAAAATTATTGAACGCTTCCATTGTAATTTGCCAAAAATGTCCAGTCTTAACAACCTGCAGACCAAGATATGGCTACAAAAAATTCCTTGGTGACAAATCTGGAGTTGTTATTAGTGGAGGAGATATAGCTTCAAAAGATTGTCTTCTTCGTACACAGGGAGTTACTAGAGAACAATTAAACTCTTCCAGTACGGATCTCTCTCGGACACTAAACGCATCCAGACCTTAGTATATTAAGAATCAACATTAACTTCCGAATTTACTCCCATTCCATGGTGGCAGGGGGTTTGTTGGTGATGTCGTAAACTACGCGGTTAACTGCCGGAACTTCATTAACAATTCTGATAGAAATTTTATCCAAAAGATCATATGGAAGCCTGGCAAAATTGGCAGACATGGCATCTTGGGCTTCAATAGCTCTAATGGCAATTGTTTCTCCATAAGCCCTATTATCACCTCTTACTCCTGTTGTCTTAATACCAGTAAATACTGCAAACACTTGCCAAAGTTTTCCTTTGACTTCTTTCATTTCTTCTTGAACAATTTTATCTGCTTTTCTTAATACGTCTAATTTTTCTTCAGTTATATTACCTATTATCCTGATTGCCAACCCTGGACCGGGGAAAGGTTGCCTATTTATTATCTGGTCAGGTAACCCCAAAACCTTTCCAATTTTTCTCACCTCATCTTTATAAAAATTTCTTAAAGGTTCTGTTAATGCCAAATTCATTTTGCTGGGCAATCCTCCCACATTATGATGGGATTTAATCACTTGGGCATGCTTTGTACCTTTGGACTCTATCACATCAGGATAAATTGTCCCTTGTACTAGAAACTTTGCACCGATCTTTTTTGCCTGCCTTTCAAAAACATCTATAAAAATTTTACCAATAACTTTCCTTTTTTCCTCCGGATCAACTATACCTTTTAATGCATTAAGAAAAGCTTTCTTTGCATTTATAATCTGTATATCCATTTGATAGTGTTTTGAAAAAACTTTTTGTAATACTTCTGTCTCGTTGTCTCGCATTAGTCCTGAATCTATATAAAAAGAGGTTAAATTTTTGCCAATGGCCTTATAAACTAAGAGGGCGGCAACTGAGGAGTCTACCCCCCCTGATAATGCACAGATTGCCTTCTCATTCCCCAGTGAATCTTTAATATCTGCAATAATATTTTCTACAAACTCTTTATCGATTCCTGATCTTTTGGGAATTAACTCACAAATCCTTAAAAAATTTTCTAGTAGTTCTGTTCCAAATTCCGTATGAATTACTTCAGGGTGAAATTGGATGCCATAAATTTTCCTTTTTTCGTCTGCAACAATGGCATGTGGGATAGTCTGGGTAGTGCCATAAGTGACAAATCCTGGAGGGGTTTTCGCTACCAAATCCCCATGACTCATCCATCCAATAAATCCATCCGGTATGCCTACCAAGAACTTTGAAACCTGTCCGTTGGACTTTAAACTGACTGTCGCTGGTCCAAATTCCTTTTTAAGTCCTAACTTTACTTCTCCACCCAAAAGGTGACACATTAATTGTTCACCGTAACAAATCCCCAAAATGGGAATCCCCAGTTCGAATATCTTCTTATCCACTGTCGGTGAACCCTCCTCAAAAACAGCTGCCGGTCCTCCTGATAAAATTATGCCCTTAGGTTTAACCTCTTTTACTTTTTGCATCGCATATTCAGGGAGGGTAATTACAACTTCTGACCCCAATTCCCTTATTCTTCTGAGTATTAAATGTGTTGTCTGTGATCCAAAATCTATCAGTAGAATCATACCTTTAAAATTGTACTCCTTTTAATATCCTCTAAGGAATCAACAATTAAATCTGCCTTTCCTATCTCCGGACTGCTTTTTACAAAATAACTGGGGACAGCAATGACTTTCATTCCTGCATTTTTGCCGGCCATAATACCACTCGGTGCATCTTCCACCACAACACATTCCACAGGGGTTACACCTAGTGATTTAGCAGCTTCCAAGTAACACTCCGGGTCTGGTTTGCCATAAACGACTGTTTGTCCTGTAATGATTACATCAAAATATTTTTTTATGCCGGTAACCTCAAAAACTAAACTAACATAATCTTTATTAGCAGAAGTTACCAGAGCAGTTTTATAATGATTGTTTGCCAATTTTAGAAAGTGTTCAGCTCCTGGCATTAGTTTTAAGCTTCTTTTTACCAGCTCAAAGAATATCTTGTTTCTTTGTTTTAAAATATCTTCTCCTGATTGGTTTATTACAGAATCTGGAATTACAGTTTTTATCCAGAGCTCAAATTTTTTACCTGTACCTTGTCTATGCAGATCTTCGGTAAATTCAAAATCAAAATCTTTAAAATATATTTTATTTGCTTCCAGATAGAGTTCTTCAGAATTAATCAGTAACCCATCCAAGTCAATTAAAACTGCTTTTATCATTTAGTCTTCCTTACAAACTTTATCATATTCTCAAAGATAAATGACCCATGTGGTTTTGCAATTTTCTCTCTTCTCCAGTTTGGATACTGAGTAACATCAACAAATTTTTCAGGATGTGGCATCAACCCTAAAACTCGCCCAGTTGGATCTGTCGCCCCGGCTGTGGCATTTAAAGACCCGTTTGGATTTTTTGGATATTTTTGCGTTGGCTTCCCATTTTCATCTACATATCTAAATACTACTAATTTCTGTGTTTCCACTTTTTTCAGTGTCTCAATGTTACAAAGAAATTTCCCTTCCCCATGATTAACAGCAAAATGTCCGATATTATAATCACCTTGCAAAAATATACACTTACTTTTTTCTACTTTTAAATCAACCCACCTGCATTCAAAATGTCCACTATCATTGGTAGCAAGTGTTGCATCCATTTTCCCCAAATTTCCAAAAGGCAAAAGACCAGTCCTTACCAACACCTGAAATCCATTACAAATTCCAATAATTAATCCTTCTTTTTTTCTGAAATCTTCAATTTCTTTTCTTAAAAAGCTTATCAACTCTATAGCCCAAATTTTCCCTGATGCCACATCATCACCATAAGAGAATCCTCCAGGCAAGGCCAAAATATCAAAATTCTTTAAGCTTTTACTTTTATCTCTTAATTCATTAACATGAACAAATTGTGGACTTCCTCCAAACTTTTTAAAAGCATAAAAAAGTTCATTATCACAATTGGTTCCATCTGATTGTAAAATACAAACATTCACAATCTTCATAATTTTTTAATATCCTCCATACTTATTTGATCAAATGAATCCACTATTAGGTCTGCATCTCTTAGCTCTTCTTTCTCATGGGTTAGTGTAAGTGCTATACATTTCATCCCCGCTGCTTTAGCTGATTCGATCCCATTGCTTGCATCCTCCACTGCAAGACAATCTTCAGTTGATAAGCCTAATTTTTCAGCAGCCTTAAGGTATATTTGGGGATGAGGTTTTGCAATTTGAACCTCACTTCCTGTAACAATTGTTGGGAAATAATCATCAAGAGCTACATGCTCCTTTATTACAGAAATTTTTGAATCAATTGCTCCTGTTGCAAGCGCCACTTTAAATCCTTCTTTTTTAAGAGCCTTAAGAAACTTTAAAAATCCAGGTGTTAACTTTACACCTTTTGTTTTTAAGGATTCTGAGAGAAGTTGCGTCCTTTTTTGGATAAATTTTTCTACTTCTTCATCACTGATATCAATTCTATCTTTTATAATATCGTGAGCTTTCCCTCCGGAGGCTTTTTTGAAATCCTCATATGACATATTAAATCCATAGGAGCGAAATACTTCTCTCCAGGTAGGAAAATCGTGGTCAATAGCTGTATTTATTATTGTCCCATCCATATCAAAGATTACCGCTTTAATCATGGAAATATCTCCTTCATTGGTTTCTGCCATTTCTCCTTGAGATTTTTAATATCTGCTGTAAATAATCCATTTACTACCAACCTTTCATCTTTTCTAGTTTTTCCTAAGATCTTAAAAGGCACTTTACTGAATAATTTCTTAGCAATCTCTTCATTTTCCACCTCAACTATAAAACATCCCGGTGTCTCTACAAATAACCCCTCACCAGAAGCTTTAATCTCTGCTCCACAATTACCTCCTACACACATCTCAAAAATAGTAGTGACCAATCCCCCCTCTGAAACATCATGACAGGCCAACACCTTTCCGCTAACAACAGCCTGATGCAATTTGTCCAAAACTTTTGGCAACACTTTTAGATCAACTTCTATCTCTTGTTTACCAACCATCACAATAATTGACCCAACTTTTTTAAAGTCTGAGGAGACTGTTTTTTTAACATCTGGGATTTTGCCAAATACCGACATTACCAAAGTGGGAGGACTATGCAAAACAAATCCGCCTGATCCGCGATACGTTGCCGACAAACTATCTTTTCCGGAAATTACCGGGATCTTTAGAGCTTTCATAAAATCACAAACTGCATCAACACAAGTATCCAACTTTCCTAACCATTCTTCATCCGGAAATGGCCAGATGTAATTATTTATTAGTGATGCATTTTTATAATCTCCCCCCACAGCTACATAATTGGAGATTGCCTCCGTTGCCGACCAAATAGTCCCCCAATAAGGATCATCCCTTGTTAATTTTGGATTTAAGCCGTGAGCTACCACCAAACCATAGGGCTTATCAAGTAACGGCCTGACCACAGCTCCATCGTTTGGCCCATCCATTCCTATTCCACCAAACGGATGTAATGCATTTGTTCCTTGGACATTATGATCATACATTCTAAGTATTGGTTCTTTAGAATTTATATCCCCATGATTCAAAATTTTTTCTAAAAGCCTAATCCACTCGCTCTCCGTCACTGGTAATTTCTCAAACTTTCCCCTTTGCACTTTCCCCTTTGCACTCTTTGCCTTCATCACCCTTTGTGGTAATCCTCCATATAAAAACCTCATCTCCAAATCCCCAACTTTTTCTTTTTTAAAAAAGACTTTTAAGCTTTTACTTCCGTCAAATTTTGCTATTTCCACTACCTCAACATTATATTTTTTGCAGATTTCCAAAAACTCATTTAAATTTTTTGGGGGTAAAATCACGAGCATTCTTTCCTGTGATTCAGAAAGAAAAATTTCCCAAGGAGCTAATCCCTGATATTTTAAAGGGGCTTTCTCCAAATGGACCGTTACTCCAATTCTTTCACCCGTCTCGCCGATTGCCGATGAGAATCCGCCTGCCCCTAAATCTTGCACAGCTCTGATTAAGTCTTTATCCCTTGCTTCCAAAATTGCATCAAAAATTCTTTTTTCCTCAATGGCATTTCCGATTTGTACGGCTGTGGCATGAACTTCCATGGTCCGCTCAGACATTTCTCCTGATGAAAAAGTTGCCCCGTGAATACCATCCCTACCGGTTCTTCCGCCAATCACCACTGCCACATCGCCTAATTTTGGTTTGCCCTTTTTAGCCTTACTTTTCGGCAAAATTCCGTAAGCTCCCACCAAAACTACGGGTTTTGCTCTAAAATCATCATCAAAATGGAAAGATCCGTTATTTGTGGGAATCCCAACTCTATTTCCATAATCTCTTACAGCTGAAACTACTCTTTTTAAAATATAGTCAGGGGGTAATGTCCCGGCAGGAAGCAGACTTTTATCCATATCCGGTCGTGCCAGACAAAATATATCTGTTGAAATAATTGCTTTTGCTCCTTGTCCTGTTGCCACCACATCCCGAAATACCCCACCGGACCCTGTCATTGCTCCTCCATATGGTTCTATTGCTGAGGGGGCATTGTGAGTTTCCGCCTTACCATTGATTGCCCAGCCGCCGTAGAAATCCATCACTCCTGCATTATCAACAAAGGCTGAAACAATATTTTTATTGTGCTTTAACGCTTCCCTCTTAATTCTTTCTAGCAGCGGTGCCTTTCTTTTCCCATCCACCAGAAGTTCTGCTTTAAAAGTTTTGTGAGCACAATGTTCGCTCCAGGTTTGGGCCAGAGTTTCAAGTTCCAAATCAGTTGGGTCCCTTTTTATTTTTCGGAAATATTTTTGGATAACTTTCATTTCTTCTAGATTAAGAAAGAATTTATCTTTGGATAAATCCAGTAGTTTCTGGTCACTTAAATTTCTTATTGGAACAATCCGAGTTTTACCTACTTTACCTTTTAAAACCAAAGTTTTAGGCTCCTTAAAAACTATCTGTTCGATAAGTTGATTGAATAATCTTAACTTCTTAACTAATTCCTGCGCTTCTTTCTTTGTAAGATTTCCATAGAATGCATACTCCACGGAAGAATCACAGGCTAAAAGTTTAATCCCCAAATCTTCTGCAGCCTTTTGGATGGATGCAACCTCCGGATTCATCACACCGGACTTATAAGCAATTTCAATTGTAATGGGTTGTTGCTGATTATTTATTGTATATCTTTGATTAATTGGCTCAGATAATAATTTTTCAGCCAAGATTTCTGTCTCCTTTTCGGATAATCCTTCCAGCCGATAAACCTTGATGGCAGAAACTTTTTCCACAGACTTTATTCCGAGCCTGCTTCGGATATCATGCAAAACCCCTTCACCTTTTAAATCCGGACCAACTGTTGTAATAACTCTAACTTTCTGTATCATTGCTTCATCCTTTCTAGGTCACGCCAACCAATATCTTTTCTAAAATGTAGATTATCCCCTTCAATACTTATGAGTGCCATTGCCTGATAAGCTTTTTTCCTGGCCTCTAAAATATTTTTCCCTTCTGCCACCAGATGAAAAACTCTGCCGCCCGAAACAAAGAATCTCTCTCTTTCTCTTTTTATTCCTGAACCAAAGATAGAAATTCCGGGAATTCTCATCGTCTCAAGCAATCCAAAAATTTCTTTTCCTAAAACTTTTGAGTAATCTCCGGGATACCCTTTGGAACAACCTGCAACACTAATTCTAACTTTATTATCCATTTTGATCTTCAAATTATTTAGTTTCCCATGGAGTACTGATTCTGTGATTGTAAGATAATCAGTCTTAATGCTTGGCAAAATCACCTCCGCTTCCGGATCTCCCCATCTGCAGTTAAATTCAATAATTTTTACTCCCTGTTCCGTTAGCATTCCACCAAGATATAAAATTCCTTTAAAAGGTCTCCTTTCTTTTTTCATCCCTTCTATTACCGGCTTAATAATTGTCGTTTTGATTATTCGCAATATCGCTGCAGTAACAACACCAGTTGGAGCAACACTTCCTACGCCACCGGTATTAGGTCCTTTATCACCATCAAAGATTCTTTTGTGGTCTTGCGCAGATTTAGTAATAACGAAGCTCTCCCCATCACAAATCGCAAAAAGAGAAAACTCTTCTCCAATTAGCGCTTCTTCTATAAGAAATGTTTCCCCTGATTTTCCAAACTTTCTCATTGCATGAATTGCGTCTACTGCTTCTCGTTTATTCTCTGCTCGGATTACACCTTTTCCTAAGGCTAGTCCGGCTGCTTTAATGTACAAGACCTTGTTTGGTAAAGAGTTGACATAAAAAATTGCTTTTTCCTTGTTATTAAATGACTTAAATTTTGGAACGGGCAAATTGTATTTCACCATAAAATTGCGGGCCCACTGCTTATCCCACTCCAGCTCCGAAGCTCGCTGCGTTGGCCCAAAAACCGCTATCCCTAATTTCCCCAGTTTGTCAACATAACCAGCTGCAATTACATCATCTTGAGCCACATCAACCAAATCTATTTTTTCTTTTTTGCAAACTTCAACAATGCCATCAAAATCTAACATTGCCACCTCTGGATAATTTTTAATTTTCCGAAGGAAAATAGTCCTACGGTTTATTTTAGGATTCTTAAAATCCGTCAAGCCATTACCCGGAGTCATAATGACCTTTTTAACTTTATTAGATTTTGCATAAGCAACTGCCAGAGCATGTTCCCTGCCATTTGAACCAATCACTAAAACATTAAACCTATCTTCCATGCCCCGCTGGCAGGACGAGCAAAGTTTTGCTAAAACATCTACATATAATTTATTTTCTTTTACCTTTAATCTCTTATATAAAGACTCAACTGTATCTCCTTTTCTGATCTTCTCAAAACACCTACCCAAGACCGGGCCAAAATCAAATTCATGGGATAAAAAGTGATTTGTGCACCCGGCATAACTAGCATGACTGTCCAGGAAATTTTGTATTGCCTTATTCGTCATTTTGCCTTTATTCCATAACGCATCTGTCCCATCCGGATTATTTACGACACCAGTCATACTGTCGGGGATTAATCCCGGATGAGTGTTTAAAATTTGGTCGGGGAATGCATCAATCACTTTATCCAAAATAATCTGTTTCCAACCGGCTAAACAAACATAATCAGGATTTATTTTTTTTAGAAGTGGCAGTAAATCTTCTTTCTTTGGAACTATTTCAACTGGTAAATTGTGCTTTTTTGCCCGCTCTAAACCTTTGGCATCAGGGCTATCACTGACAACCGCTGCAATAGTGGCATTGATTTTTCCGGACTTAACCCCATCAATAATCGCCTGTAAATTAGTACCTGTCCCGATATTAGATATTAAAACGACTATTTTTTTCATATGTTATTTCTTTCCTTCTCTCTCCTATATCCACCGGATAATTTCCATTAAACAAAGCCGTACACAGCAAGTCCTCGGATAAACCAATTGCTTTTATCAACCCCCCGTAAGATAAATAATGCAAAGAATCAACCCCTAGTTCTTTCGCAATTTCTTTTATATTTTTTACAGCTGCAATCAACTCTTTTTGGTTTGGAGTATCAATCCCATAAAAGTCCGGAAACTTTACCGGTGGCGAGGAAACCAGGAGGTGAATTTCTTTTGCTCCCGCATCTTTTATCATTCTCATAATTTGTTTTGAAGTTGTTCCCCTGACAATTGAATCATCAATAACAATGACTCTTTTACCCGAAATAACATGTTTCATTGGGTTAAGTTTTAACTGAACAATTCGATGGCGGGTATGTTGCTCAGGAGAAATAAACGTTCGGTGAATGTAGCGGTTTTTAATCAAGCCCATTTCAAAAGGTATACCGGACTGCCTGGAAAACCCAATTGCTGCCGGGATAGCAGAATCAGGGATAGGAATGACGACATCGGCTTTGATCTGATTTTCTTTCGCTAGTTCCTTACCCAAATTTTGCCTAACAACATCAACACTTTTCCCTAAAATTATGCTATCAGGCCTGGCAAAATAAACAAATTCAAAAACATCTAATTTTTGATTGCCTTTTTCTATTTGAAAACTTTGCAAACCTTTATCAGATACTGTCACCATTTCGCCGGGCTTCACCGCTCTTAAAAACTGCGCCCCCACTATATCAAGAGCGCAGGTTTCCGAGGCAATAATGTATCCTCCATTCAATTTACCCAAAGAGAGTGGTCTAATTCCAAAGCTATCCCGCAGAGCGATCAACTTTTTCTCGTCCATTATCAGTAAACAAAATACACCGGTAAATAAAGGAAAGGCTTTTGTAGTTGCATCTTCCAAATCAAGACCTTCTTTCACCAAAGCTGCAATAGCTTTGGCAATCATTTCCGAATCATTAAGCCCTTTGGTTTTTATATTTTTATTTTTTAAGAACTCTTCTAACTTTTTAACTGAAGGAAGATTGCCATTATGGACTAAAGCAATAGATTTTTTACCGGAAATTTTTTCTAAAATTGGTTGGGCATGGGTCACTACAGAATCACCTGAGGTAGAGTAACGGTTGTGACCGATTGCCAAGTAGCCCTTTAAAAAAATTAAATCCTCTTCTGCAAAAACATGAGAAACCAAACCCATGCCTTTATGAAGATAAATTCTTTTGCCGTCGGAAGAAGAAATTCCTGAAGATTCCTGACCCCGGTGTTGCAGGGCCCAAAGACCCGGGTGTACTAAACGGGCCGCCTCAAATCCCTTGCCGTATACTCCAAATATCCCACATTTTTCTTTAAT
>MFCP01000040.1:12551-53666 GCA_001776635.1 Candidatus Daviesbacteria bacterium RIFCSPHIGHO2_01_FULL_40_11
GTATGCCTTAGTGGGAATCGTTAGCGCTTTAAAAGAAGAACCCAATTTAAAATTTCACTTTTTTGCAGGGTTACTGGCAATTATAGCCTCTGCTGTTTTGAATATCTCCAGAGAAGATTGGATGATAGTTATTTTCCTGATTGGGTTTGTAATTTCAGTTGAACTAACTAATACAGCCATCGAAGCGGTAGTTGATGCATTTACAGACAAAGAACACCCCGGGGCAAAACTGGCCAAAGATATCTCGGCCGGGGCAGTTTTGATGGCCGCCCTAACTTCCGCAGTTGTAGGGATCATAATATTTTTACCATACCTCAGATAATGGACAATGTAAGCTTATTCTTCCTTATATTTAATTTAAATGGGCGTTTTCCAGTTTTAGACAACCTCATGGTTTTTGGGGCCACATCCCTATTTTATCTTACAGCCTTTTTAGTTTTATTCTTAGGTCTTAAAGGCAGCACAAAGGACAAAAAAGCTTGTCTATTAATACTTTTGGGGCTACCTATTGCTATTTTACTCATCAAGTTTATACATCTTTTTTTCTATGAAAGCCGCCCCTTTGTAACTTTTAATCTCTCTCCGATAGTAGCTGCAGAAGCAGACGCATCATTTCCATCCAGACATGCAGTTGTCTCCTCCGTTTTAGCCTTTGCTTTCGCTTATTTTAAATCAAAATGGGCCTTGCTTTTAATCCCTATAGCGGCTTGTATAGGATTTTCCAGGATTTATGTTGGTGTACACTATCCCCTGGATATAGTCGGAGGATTTGCAGTTGGAGCAATTTCTTTAATTTTTGCATTAAGAATTAAAGAATATTTAAGGATTTATCTTTTGAGATAACCTTTGCAGTGCCAAGATATAAGCCGCTGTCCTAAGATCCACTTTTCTATCTTGATAAATTTTCCAAATTTCCTCAAATGAGTGTTCCATTTTATTTTTCAAATCTTTATTTACCTTTTCTAAACTCCACCTCTCGCCCTTGACATTTTGTAACCATTCAAAATATGACACGATCACTCCGCCGCCATTGCATAAAACATCCGGCACCACTAAAATTCCTTTTTTGTTTAAGATCTCATCCGCTTCCGCGCTGACCGGGCCATTAGCCATCTCAAAAATTATTTTGGCTTTTATTTTACTGGCATTTTTGTTAGTTACCACATTTTCCAAAGCAGCAGGAATCAGAATATCTACAGGCAGCTCCAGAAGCTGCTCGTTTGAAACGATACCACCTTTCTTTTTCTCTGCCAGATCACAAACAGAACCGATGCAATAACAGCCGGCCAAGAATCCTTTTTCTTCTCTACATTTTTTCACCAGTTCAATATTGAATCCAACCCCGCTATTCTCAAAAATTCCACCGCGAGAGTCAGAAACTGCTACCACTTTGAATCCATTTTGATAAAGTATCTTCGCCAGATGTGACCCCACATTACCAAACCCTTGTATTGCCACAGTTAGCGGTTTCTTAAGACTTAAGCTTTTTATCAATTGCTCTAAAATAAAGAACCCTCCCAACCCTGTTGCTTCCTCCCGTCCCAAAGATCCCCCATTTCCCACCGATTTCCCAGTCACTACTGCCTTCAATTCATTTTTATTGTATTTAATTTTGAATTTTGAACTTTGAATTTTGAATTCTTCTGCCATCCAATCCATAATTTTGGAATTGGTATTAACATCCGGTGCCGGCACGTCGATTTCTGGTCCAATGTTCGGCGAAAGCATTTGGGTAAAACTTCTGGTCAATCTTTCCAGCTCTTTTTCGGAAAGCTTCTTAGGATCAATTACTATACCGCCTTTGCTGCCGCCAAAAGGATTATCTACTATGGCATTTTTTATCATCATCCAAAAGGCAAGAGACTTAACTTCATCCATATCAACATTAGGATGAAATCGCAAACCTCCTTTGTAAGGACCTAACAAATTATTATGTTGGACCCTGTAACCTTCCATCAGCTCCACGTTACCCGAATCGCGCTTTAATGGGAAACTCACTTCGATAGTCCGCTCAGGAGTTGAAAGAGATGTTAGAAACCAATCAGGAATTTTTTCATATTTTGCCGCCTGTTTTAAGCGTTTCAGTGCTGATTCAAAAATATTCATAAGTTACTTCAAAATACTCTCAAACTTACTAGAATCTTTAAAAGGACCAATGACTTGAAGATTATATTTTTTTCTTACGAACAGTTGCCTTGCCAAATTTTGTAAATCTTCCTTGGTTATTTTATCTATTTTTTGTAAGATTTCTTCAAACGTTTCTACCTTTCTATCCAAGACAAAATTGGTGCCAAAATATTCTGCCAAAAAATTTGTGGATTCGGACTGCAGGGCAATCCTTCCCCTGATCATTTCTTTGGCTTTTTTAAGTTCCTCATCTGTAACTTTTTCGGAAGTCAAAATCTGAAGTTCTGCTAAAATTACTTCTAAACCCTCATATACTTTTTCCAGTTTCAACCCTCCATAAACAGTAAATGCTCCCGTGTCTTTATAGGTTCCATGATTGGCGCCTACATGATAAGCCAAGCCCCTACGCTCCCGAACCTGGATAAATAATCTTGAGGACATTCCCTCACCCAAAAGAATAGACAGCACTTTGGCAACGTAACGCTTGCTATCATACCGGTCAAACCCTTCCATCCCTAAAACAAGGTTCGCTTGATCGGTAGCTTTGTAAAAAACATTAACTTTAGGTTTTTCTTGCCCCATTTTCTTAAAAGGTTTAAAAGCATACTTACGTCTTTCCGGAAGATTCAAAAAATAATCTCTGGCAAGTTTTTCAATATCTTTAGGCAATTTTCCTACAAAAACCAATGCCATGTTGTTGGGCGAATAGAGTGAATCCATGTAAGAAACCATTTCTTCATGGGTAACTGATGCAACTGTTTTCTCGTCACCCCCAATATCCCAACCAAGAGGCTGGTCGCCGAATTGTAACCTTTCATATAATACCCAAACGAATCTGGCCGGATTATCCTTATACATTCTCAGTTCTTCTACGATCACTCCTTTTTCTCTTTCAATTTCTTCTCTAGAAAGCAGGGATTCTTTAACCATCGAGGACAGGATGTCGGCGGATAATTCTACGTGTTTAGCAGCTGATTTAATCCAATAATATGTTACTTCCTTATCTGTGGCAGCATTATTGACAGCTCCGATTCCGTCAACTAAAGTGGCTATTTGCTCGGCACTGGGATATTTTCTGGACCCTTTAAAAAACATATGTTCCAGAAAATGCGACATACCGTTAATCTTTTTTGTTTCATAACGGGATCCGGCACCTACGGCAACCAAGGTCGTCACCGAATCAAGATGTGGCATATCTACCGTAATTAATGTTAAACCATTTTTTAAAGTAGTAATTTTATGCATGGATGCGTCTTAACATTTCCTCCACTGTCTGTTCAATGGTTAAATTGGAATTATCAATTACGATGGCGTCTTCCGGGATCCTTAGCGGTGAAACTTCGCGCGTCTCGTCTTGTTTGTCCCGCTCTTCCATGGCCGCCAAAACATCCTCATATTTTACAGCAGGGTCTTTTTCAACCAGCTGCTTAAATCGCCTTCCGGCTCTTTTCTCTACTGAAGCAGTTAGATAAAATTTGTGTTTTGCCTGCGGAAAAATCTCCGAACCAATATCCCGGCCTGTCATCACCGTACTTTTGGATTCCACTAATTCATATTGGATTTTTTTAGTTGCCTCACGGACTTCTTTGATGGCAGAAACCATCGGTACTATTTTCGTTACCTCCGGATCATGCAATAGATTGGTTAAATCCTCATCGTTTGCGTAAAACCTTTGCGCGCTGTCTTCCGATTTAATCTCGATCTGAAGGTTTTTATATATATCAACTACTTTTTCCAGATCATCAAGTGTAATGTTATTTTTTAGGATAAAAAAACAACCGGCCCGGTAAATGGAACCGGAATCAATATATTGGTAGCCCAACTTTTGGGCCAATAAAAAACCGACACTATTTTTGCCGGAAGATGTCGGCCCGTCAATAGTTATAACTTGCGTTTCCACTAAGGAGATAGTTTACCATAATTTAGCTCAAAACTGGAATAGAAATTACTGAGATTGTGGAGGGACTGACTGTATAAATTCAGCTATAGATACATAAGAAGCACTCGCTGGATCCAAGGCACTCAAATGAAGCCTAAGATTGCGCACGACAGTTTCTTGATCTCCGACTAAGACATGCCCCTCACTAACACCAAACAAAAACTCATCTTTACCATTTGCCCTATAAGGTATTTGAGATTCAACTTGAAGTAATTTCACCCCTGAGATTCTTGCTGCTGTTAGATCTAATTCTAAAGGATAGCTTGCTCCGTCTGGATAAACAGCTTGGTTACCCTCAGTTGTAGATACAACTGCCATTAAAGGGGTAGGAAAAATATTAAACAGAGGATTCACATAACCTATTAACCTCATTTCTGCTTCTTGCGAACTCATAGGGTGAATATAACATACTGAAAAAAACTTTTCAACTATGGGATGACGTGGCTTTTATTCTTGGGCCTTCCGGAGTATCTTCTATTCCATAACCCAGCTTTTTGATTTTCTTACGCAGTTCATCTGATTTCTTAAAATCTCCTGATTTTCTGGCTTGCTCCCGCTGATTTACTAACTTTTGCACCTCAGCCGGCACCTCTATCTTTTTTCCTAAATACTCCTCCAGTTTTAGTCCCAAAACTTTATCCATTTCTAAAATTGATTTGGCTTTGGCAGAAGATGGATAGTCGGACTTAACCATATCCCAAAGTACTGCCAGGGCTTGGGGGGTATTTAGATCATTATTTAAAGCTTCCATAAAATCCTGCTCATATTGTGCGCAGCCAATTTTGAGTTCATCCCAATCCCTGATAATCTCTCTTAAATTATCTAAAGCATTTTGGGCTGCTTCCAACGACTTCCAGGTAAAATTTAGCTTATCTCGCCAGTGGGCAGTTAAAAATAAATACCGAAGAGCCAGTGGATCAAAACCTTTCTTCACAATTTCATCAATCTTGTAAAAATTCTTTTTAGACTTGGACATTTTTTCCCCATCAACTATCAGGAAATTATGGTGGACCCAGTATTTAACAAATGGTTTTCCCGACGCTCCTTCGCTTTGAGCAATTTCATTAGGGTGGTGTACCGGAATATGATCAATTCCCCCTGTGTGAATATCAAAAGAATCTCCTAAATATTCCATACTCATGGCGGAACATTCAATGTGCCAACCGGGAAACCCTTCTCCCCAAGGAGAAGGCCATCTCATTGTATGATCCTTAAAATGGCCGACTGTAAAAAACCAAAGAGCAAAATCTTGCGGATTTTTCTTTTGTTTATCTACAAAGACATCTTCTCTGGCACCTATTTCTTTCTCTTCTAACTTCTGTCCGGATAACTTTGAATAATCGGCAAACTTACTAATATCAAAGTAGATGGCATGAGTTGTTTGATAAATAAACCCATTTTTTTCTAATCTGTGGATCAATTTAATTTGTTCTTTAATATGTTCCGTAGCTTTGGCTACGATATTCGGCCTTTTGGTATTGACTGTTTCAACTGACTTCCAGAAATAATCTTCAAAAAATTTAGCAGCTTCCCAGACAGATTTCCCCGACTCCCTCGCACCCTTTTCCATTTTATCCTCACCCGCATCTTCGTCGGAAACTAAGTGTCCAACATCGGTAATATTCATGACATGCTTTACCTCGTACCCGTTAATTTCCAAAATCCGTCTTAAAATATCATCTCCAACATATTTCCTGAGATGGCCGATATGTGTATAGTCATAAACCGTCGGACCACAAGAGTATATTCCCACTTTTGGTGGATTAATTGGTTCAAAGTTTTCTATTCTTCGAGTTAAGGTGTTGTAAAGTTTTAGCATCATCCTCCCACTCCTCTTTTGAATTCTACCTTTCCGGCATACGCAACTACCGGATTAACTGGTTGTTTTTTCTTTTCTTCTTTTTTTATTTCAATAACCTGTTTTTCCTGCTGCTGTACTTGAATTCTTTGCATTTCTTTTTGTTTATTTTGCTGCCTGACCATTTTTTGCGCTTGGTCTGTTTGCTGATAAAAAGCTATTTTTCTTCTGGCCTCGGCTATTTTCTTTTGATCATCGGCTTGCTTTTGCTGAATCTGTTGAGGAGTAAGTTGTGTGCCGGTTGCTGACTGGGCACCCTGTTCCAAGGCTTGTCCCAAAGAGTCTTTAACCTCTTCCGTAACCTCTTTTACGACTTCAGCTGTTTCCTCTGCAACTTGTTTTATCCCACTTCCTAAATCAGCCATGGATACATTCTAGCATATTAATATTCCTTTCTACCCTCCAGCGCCCTAGATAAAGTTGTCTCGTCTGCATATTCCAAATCCGATCCGACCGGCAAACCTCTGGCTATTCTGGTTATTTTAACTCCTAAAGGAGTAATTAACCTTTGGATATACATGGCAGTGGCCTCTCCTTCCATGGTCGGATTTGTAGCCAGGATGATCTCTTTAACTTTGTTACCTCTCAGCCTGGGCAAAAGTTCTCTTATATGAATCTCCGACGGTCCAATATTTTCCAAAGGTGATATAACTCCATGTAAAACATGGTAAAGTCCCTTAAAGTTTGCTTTCTCTAAAGCCAAAACATCCAACGGATTTTCTACCACTGCAATAACTTCTTTGTCACGACCGGGATCGGAACAAATTTGGCATGGATCTTCTTCGCCAATGTTAAAGCAAATTGAACAAATCTTTGTTTTCTCCTTCATCCCCAAAGCAGCCTCAGCCAAAGCCTTGGCTTCCTCTATGGGAGCATGTAGAAGATAGTAAGTTAGCCTCTGGGCAGTCTTTGGCCCAATACCGGGCAGTCTTTCGAAAGCCTCTATTAAACTTCGTACACTCTTGGGAACTTGCACCATGATGAAGCAAATCTTAGCACTTTTTTTAATATTCTTCGAGTGTTAAAAGTCACAATTAGGAGACATCTTAGATCTGATAAACCCAATACCTGCAGCTAATCTTCCAACTAGGGAGTTCTCAAACCTACTTCTCTTGTCTTCTGCCTGAATCTGTCTCACTTGACCCTCTAAACGATCAACTATCGCAGGATCTATTCTTGGGTCATATAAATAAAGCGTATATTGATCTCCATATTTTACCCCTCTTGGCGTAACATCAACTTCATTTCCTCCCCTATGCATTCTATAATTGAAACTGGTATCTCGCCTAACCAGAAATACAGGCATTGAATTATTTGGTAATCCTGGCAAAGGATCTGGACGACTACACATAAACGATCCCTCTTGTGGATGATAATTTGATGGTTTGTGTATAGAAAGCACTCCCTCTCGAAGATCTGCTATATCCGTAAGAGCCATAGCTACTTCTCTTTCATTAGTTCCTTTAATCTCAATAGTTAGTATTCTTGTTTCAGGATTATTATTATTCATTTTACATCCCTGGGATTCCCATCCCGCCCATTAAGCCTTTCATTTCATCTGCTGCCACTTTTTGAGATTGCTTTAAGGCTTCATTGATCGCTTCTGTAATTTTTCCAAAATCCGCCTCTCCGGAAATTGACTGGACTTTTTGATCCGCAGTCATTACCACAGTTACACCTTTGTGTTCAATAGTAATCCTAATTCCAGACAGCCTTTTCTGCACCTCCATGGCCTGATCTCTCATCTTCTTAAGATCCCCTAATTGTTTTAAATTGTCCATGAAACCCATAGGCTATTTCGTACTCCTTTTGGCTGATTCTATCACATTTTCAAGAAGTGATACAATTGTTAAAGGCCCAATCCCACCGATTGTGGGACAATATAATTTGGCAATTTTGCTAATTTCCTCCTCATTAATATCTCCATAAATTTTTTTCTTTCCCTCCACTATCTCTCTGCCAACACCTACTCCAATTACATACGCTCCTTTTTTAACATTTGATGCATTCACAATATTTTTAACACCTGTTGCAGAGATCACTACATCTCCACGTTTGATTATGGTATTAGGATTTTCTGTTTGGCGGTTAATACTAAAGACTTCAAATCCATGATTTTCCAAAGTTTGAGTAATTGGCCCGCCTGCTGTTTTACCCCTTCCCAAAACCACAATTTTTTTATTTTCTAGAAACTCTTCCGTCTTCGAAAATCCTTCAAGGTAAGCGAAAGCTGTCAGCATCTCCCAGGTAGCCAAAGCTGTTGCTTTTCCGTACGGCGACTCCTCGCTAAACCCATCAACATCTTTTTTGGGGTCAATCTTAGAGACTAAATTGTCAAAATCCCAACCCTTATATATCGGGTATTGGATAATCATCCCGTGGACACTTTTGTCTTCATTCAACCTCTCAATAGTACGCACACACTCGTTAAATTGGTTTTCGGAGAATTCAAGAAATATAATCTTAACTCCGATTTGCTTAGCCCTTTTTATCTTAAAATCTACATAAATCCGGGAGGCCGGGTCTTCTCCCGCCAAAATTATGGCAAATGTTGGTTTAACTTTTAACTGTTTTACCTTTTCTTTGAGTTTTTTTGCAATAGCATCAGCAACTACTTTACCTGATACCTTCATAAATGATTATCCTTCGAGCGAAGCGAGAAGTTACCTAAAGAAATGTTATAGTCTTTAAGGTAGGTTCTCACTACGTTCGAACAATAATGATTCTCAATCATTTATCCCCGGTACCGGAAATTTTCCGGCAAAGTTTTCTACTTCTTTTCTAATCCTCTTCAGATTTTTGTTTTTGTGTAATTTAATTTTGATTTCCTTTAAGAAATCCTTTCTTTTTTCTTGTTTCCTTGGCAAATCAAGTCCCCTGATTTCTTCCAATACTCTCTTAATCCAATCAGCAATCTTAACCATATCCTCCTCCTTCATTCCTCTTGAAGTTAGAGCCGGTGTCCCCAGGCGAATGCCTGACGGGTAAAAAGGCGAAGCAGGTTCTCCCGGGATTGTATTTTTATTAACTGTAATACCGGCCTCCTCCAAAGCATATTGGGCTTGATAACCCATGCCGTATCCGTATTTAGTTAAACTGAAAAGTATCAGGTGAGTTTCCGAAACAGTCCCTAACTCTTTGGCCAAAACTGCTGCATTTTTAGCCACCTGTATAGCGTATTTTTTAAATGAAGGCTTTAATGCCTCCTCCAAACTTACTGCAATAGCTGCGGTTTGGTGGTTGTGTGGCCCACCCTGAATGCCAGGAATTATCGCCCTTTCAATTTTTGACTTTATCTCCGAATCTCTCTTCAACCCTCTTTCGGTTACTAAAATTATCGCTCCTCTCGGACCTCTCAACGTTTTATGCGTTGTTGTCATAATGATATCAACATCAGGCACGGGTGATTCGTGTACACCGCCAATAATTAAACCGGTGATATGGGAAATGTCTGCTACCAAGCTCGCTCCAACCATATCGGCAATTTTTCTAAACTTTTTGTAATCCAACTTAAAAGGATATGCCGTTGTTCCAACCCAAATTAGTTTTGGTTTATGAATTTTGGCTAACGTTTCCAACTCCCCAAAGTTAATTTTCCAATCATCACCAACTGTATAATTAACAGCCTTATAAAAAATACTGGAAAAGTTTAAATTAGCGCCGTGGGTTAAATGTCCGCCGGAAGAGAGTGCCAGTCCCATCACCACATCGCCCGGTTCACAAACTGCCATGGTAATAGCCAGATTGGCCGGAGAACCGGAATAAGGTTGCACTAGGGCAACCGGCACTCTAAATAATTTCTTGGCTAAATCGCAAGCGTAATTTTCAATCTTATCTATAATCTCATTCCCACCATAATATCTTCTGCCGGGAAAACCTTCCGAGTATTTGTTGGTTAAAATAGAACCCAAAGCTTTTAAAACATCTTTGGAAACATAATTTTCCGAGGGGATCATCTCCAAACCATACTTTTGACGATGGGCTTCTTCGGAAATTAATTTAAAAACCCTTGATGCCATGAAGGAATTCATTGTTAATCAGGAGTAGTTAATTGTCAAGAGGAAATTATGTTTTGATTAAATCTTTCATTCCTGCTACTATAACTTCATGGAAGTAGAAGAAGTATCACCTAAATTAACAGAAACCTTTCAAGAAGGTTATATGCAAGTTGTTGACAGATCCCCAGAAAATCCTAAATCAGAAATACCGGTGATTCTATCTCCGGGTTGGAGTGAAAATCCTAAAGTGTTTAAGGATGCTATTCAGGTGTTTTTAAATTCCGGACGCCGAGTGATAGCCTTTAACTTTCCCGGGATCAGAAATAGCACCCGGGAAACTAGTTATCCTAATCTTGAAGTAGGTAAAGCTGAGACCATATTAGAATTAATGCGAACCAAAGGTATTAAAAAAGCCGATGTAGTTTGCCATTCGGAAGGATCGATCGGACCAATCATTGCAGCCTCACTTGAACCGGACAAATTCAGAAATCTGATCCTGGTAGGACCGGCAGGTTTTATAGGAAAAGATAGCTTCCCTAAACTAGCAGGAAGGTTTTCTGTAAAGACACTAACCGATCCACATAGACTTTTAGGAGGCGACAAACCAATGAGACCTTTTTTCCGTTATTTGAAAGAAGGTATCAAATTCGCTTTTCGCCACCCTATCCAAGGCCTAGAAGAAGCTATGGCTATTTCTCAAGTCCAATTGGAAGACACACTGCAGGAATTACACAACAACGGCGTCGGTATTGCCATTGTCAGTGGTGTTAATGACCCGGTATTCCCCATGAAAAGATTGCAAAAAATCGTTAAAAGAAACATGATTGATGGATTTGTCTCAGTTGCCGGAGGCCATGATGAAATTCATCTTCAGCCCAAATACGCCAGAGCTGCGGAACAGTTAATAACAAATTTGGAGAATAAGCAGAAAAATAATCCTACTAGTTAACAGAGTCGGAATTGAAGATTTCGGCAGCTGCCCTGATAATTTCATCATCGGAAGCAACTTCAATATTGGCAATATCTTCTTTTCTTTCCGGGCGATTTCCTAACACTGTAGATATTTTGATATTTCTTCCTAGAATATCGGAGAGGATTGATTCTAAAAGAACTTTATTTTTAGGAGCTTCCAATATTCGCTGATGGAAAGAATATGGAACCTTCATGATTACAGTCGTTTCGTTGCATTCTACAACATTGATAGACCGAAGGAGTGCTTCCAAGGAAAAATTAAAAGGCCGAATAGTTTCCAATACAAAAGTCCATTTCTCTTTGATTTTTAAGATATCGTTGTTGGACGATGGATCATGGATGGTAGAAGGTAGATCTTCCACTACTATCTTCGATTTTCCATCATCTACCGTCTCTACCTTGTCATTCTGAACGATTAGTGAAGGATCTTCCGAGCTTGGAAGACCTGTCTCGAGCGGAGTCGAGAGATTCCTCGTTTCACTTGGAATGACGGGGGTAGGACTGCATATTTCCACAATCGCCAGTTCCAGCGGGAGTGAAGGAATGGGCGCAAATTTTAATTTTTCTATAGCTTTTTGTAGAATATCCAATAATCTTACTAACTCCTGATTAGACAAACGATCCGACAACGCCATAACTTCTTCGTATTTATCTTCCGTAAATTGAGGTTTTACTAATTCTTCTCCCAATCCATTTTTAATAAATACCAAACTTCTTAAGATATCCATTAAAGATAACATTAACTCGCGCGTATCAACCCCATTCCCCATCTGTTTTGAAATATTCAATAAACTCTTGCTGGTATTTCTCTCGGAAAGACTTTCTAAAAGATCCCGGAGATCGTCAAATTGTGTTGATCTTAAATTTTCTTCCAAAGATTTGGCTGTAATTTTTTCTTCTTTAATACTTACTTGATCCAAGAGCTTAACCCCGTCTCGAAAACTGCCTTCAGCTCTTTTTATCAAGATCTTCAGCGCTTCCGGTTCGATATCAATCTTTTCCTTTTTGATAATTTTTGAAAGCTCCTCCGAAATCTCATCCGGTCTCGCTAACTTAAAATCTAATCTTTGAACTCTTGACAAAATGGTCTGCGGAATCTTCCCAATTTCGGTCGTTGCCAAAATGAATAAAGCATGTTTCGGAGGCTCTTCCAACGTCTTAAGTAATGCATTAAAAGCCTCCATAGTTAACATATGAACTTCATCAATTATGTAGACCTTTTTCCTGGCACTAGTTGGAGAAAGCTTAATTTTATCCCGCAGCGATCTAATGTCCTCTATGCCTCGGTGTGATGCGGCATCGATTTCGATAAGGTCTAGATTTGATCCATCTGTGATCGATAAACAATTATTACACTTATTGCAAGGTGCATTATCCAAAATCTCGCAATTAACCATCTTTGCCAGAATCCGAGCCGTTGATGTTTTACCCGTTCCCCGGGGACCAACGAAAAGATAGGCATGTGATAGTCTGTTTTCCTGGAAAGATGAAAGAAGTGTTTTTTTTACAGCCTCTTGACCTACAAGCTCCAAAAGGGTTTGCGGACGATACTTTAAATAAAAGGCTTTGTTTTCCATTAGTTATGATTAAACCCCAAAAGGTGATTCAAACCATGCTCTACCAAATTCCTAATCTCTTCATCAACTGAAATCCCATCAAGTGAGGCATCCTCTACGGCTTGCGGGTATGAAATAACAATATCACCGAGCCGAAGCCATTTATCGGGAGAGGCCACAAAACCGACTTTGGGAATATGTCGCAAGCTGACAGGATTTGGATCTTCTAAAGCAAAGGATAAAATATTCGTGGTAGAATCTAAACCACGATACTTTCGATTAAGCTCATGCATTTTTCTATCGCCCACAATATTGATCCCCAGTTCGATGCGCCCGGAAATGCGAAGCTTCTTAAGCATTTCCGAAACTGTAGCCCTTATGCTGGCTTTATTGATATTATATCTTGGATCAGAACTTACAATAATATTAACCATGCTATTTAGATAACTTCTCTTTAACCATCGCAGATACCATTCCACCGTCTGCTCTTCCTTTTACCTCACTCATCACCACCCCCATCACTTTCCCCATATCAGCAATTGTTGTAGCCCCCAATTCATTTATAGTATCTAGAACTATTTTAGTCAATTCCTCATTTGAAAGCTTCGATGGTAAATACCCTTCCAGAATCTTCAGTTCGGCTTCCTCTTTCAGGGCTGCTTCTTCTCTGTCACCTGATCTAAATGCGGCAGTTGCTTCCTTTCTTTTTTTTGCTTCGCGTTGGAGAACTAAAATTACATCCTGGTCAGAAACTTTAGCACCCTTTTGAATCTGGGCATTGTGAATTTCTGATAACAAGAGTCGCAAGGTGGAAACTTTTATCTCATCACGAGCCAACTGAGCATTTTTCAAATCAGTTTGAATTTGATCCAGTAACATAAAAGGGGTTATCTGCCGTATCTTTTTGCCCGCATGATTTTTCTGCGCTTTTCCGCTAAATATTCTTGACGGATTTCAGATGGTTTCCTATAAACAGATCTTTCCCTAATTTCTTGAACTATTCCCTCTGCTACAGCTTTTTTTTGAAATTTTCTAATGACTGAATCCGTACTATCGCCCGGACCGGCTTTAACTACAATAGACATAAGTTTTAAAAAAACACCTCCTTTTTGTTTATCAAACCATCTTTTTCCATTGTCCACCTAAAAGATGGAAATGTAAATGGGGCACATGTTGAGCCTTTCCTCCATTTACCACCACCCTGTATGAATCATTTTCCAAATTATTTTCCGTAACTAATTTATTAACAGCTTCATAAATTTCAGAAAGCAAACTGTCGTGAGAGCGATTTAAATCTTTAATTCCCCCGATATGTTCTTTTGGAACAATCAAAATATGAATATCTGCGGATGGATTAATATCTGCAAAAGCAACCAAGTTCTCAGACTCAAGCTCAAAGTCTTTTGGTATCTCACCGTTAATAATTTTACAGAAGATACAATTATCCATCACCCACCAATCATCTTTTTCAGTAGATCCAAAGTTCTGGTCTGTCGCAAAGCGTGTCTTAGATGTAACCTTGGTTCTTGTGCCTCAAATTGCTGTTTAACTTTATTATCCTGGATCTTATCAATTTCTGCTTTTAATTCCTCATCAGAAATTGTCACATTTTCCGCTCTGGCAACTTCTGCCAGTCCTAATTCCATTCTGACATTTTTCTCAGCTTGCACTCTCCATTCGTTTTTGAGTTGCTCTAAAGTTTTCCCCTGGCTTTTTAAATAATCCTCAAGCAAGAGTCCCATATCTGCAACTCTCCTCTGGAGAGAAACCAGCATCCTGTTTAGCTCATCAGCAATTAATATTTCGGGTAGCTCTACTGTCGTAATTTTCTCCACCTCTTGTAAAATGGCCTCTTCAAAATCCAATTCATTATTGTAAGAAACATTGGCCTCCAAATCTTTGCGGATTTTATTCTTAAGATCTGCCAGGCTTATAGCACCCATAGCTTTGGCAAATTCTTCGTTCGGCCCTTCTGCTTGTCCGTTAGTTGGAGCTTGTGTCTGTTGTCCGCCCTGAAAACTAATTGATCCCGATTGAGTCGGGGTTGATCCGGTTTGTCCCCCGCTAGATTGCTGTTGTCCACTATTTACCGGCTGTATCCCCGGCCTTGATTTCCATCTTTTGAAAAGATCGTCTAAAACTTTCTGTACTTCTTCCTCGATGACTGGCTTTGGGGTAGGCCGGCTGACTTTAATAGTTTTATAATTACCGACACTAACCGCCGGTCTATTAGTAATAGTTGCTTTAAACTGAAGTTGTTGACCCTTAACAAAAGAAATAAGATCGTACTTTGGATAATCAATGGGGATAATATCTGTACCCTTCAGTGCTTCAATCAGAAAATTGGGCATGGCGACTTTTAAAACCTCATCCTGAAGTTTAATTCCTAAGTTTTGTTCAACCATCGCAAGCGGCGCTTGCCCTTTTCTAAAGCCTGAAAGTTCCACATCGGAAGCTTCTCTCTGCAAAGTCTGATCCCAAGTTGCCTGTAAATCTGTCCAAGGGACAGTAATTGTTACTTCGACTATTGATTTAGGTTGTTTAAGTATATTTTTGGTTACCATCGTGCAACGTAATTTAACAGAAAATCGGATTAAAATCAATGAGAAAACCGTATAATTTTAAGGAATTCTTCAAAAGAAACAAATTTGGTCTCCTTTTCTGATCTTTTTTTAATTTCAAGTTTATCACCCGTTTTCTTAGAGATAACCACCCGATATGGAATTCCAATTAAATCACTATCTGCAAATTTAGCTCCGGCAGATACTCCCGCTCTATCATCAAACAATACTTCCACTCCCTCTGCTTGAAGTAATTTGTAAATCTTCCCAGCATTATTCAAAACTTCCTTATTTTCCAGATCAAAACCCACTAGATGAACTTGAAATGGCGCTACGCTCTCCGGCCAAATGATTCCCTTATCATCATGATAAATTTCTACAATTGCTCCCATTGTTCTGGAAATTCCCAATCCATAACAGCCGGCGGAAACGATTCTCCTCTCTCCATCTTTATCTGTAAAACTTAGATCAAAAACTTCTGCATAGGCACGTTTAAGCGGAAAGATATTTCCCACTTCAATTGCCTTTTCCTCTTTTAAATCCCCTCCGCACTCAGGACATTTTTTATTTTCTACAATCTCTTTATTAATTGCAGCACTACATTTTTGACAGACAAAAATTATATCCTCACCGAAAGGAGTCAGAACTTGGAATTCTTCCGAAAGATCGGAAAAGGTCCCACCCGAGGCTTTAGTCACTAGCGCCGGTATTCCTAAATCTTTAAAAATTTTTACGTAAGCATCTCTTGCCTGTTTGTAATATTCGTTTCTTTCTTCATCAGTGGTATGGAATGCATAAAGATCTTTCATAATAAACTCTCTAGTGCGCAACAAACCTGCTTTAGCCCGCGGCTCATCACGGAACTTAGTCTGGATTTGGTACAAATAAAGCGGCAGGTCTTTGTATGACTTGATATGTTCGGCAAGCAAAGGATAGATAATTTCTTCATGCGTCGGCCCTAGCACCAAATCTTTATTTCCTGCGCCCTTTAACTTAAACAAAGTGTCAAAACTTTTAAACCTGCCAGTTTTCTTCCAATTTTCGCCAGGATGTAGAACCGGCATGAGCATCTCCTGCCCACCGATTTTATTCATTTCAACTCTCACAATATTGGAAATTTTTTCGATGACTTGCCAACCTAAAGGCAAATAGGTGTAGACCCCTGCTATTTCCTGATGGATAAACCCAGCACGAACAAGAAGCTGATGGTTTAACGACTGCGCTCCGCTTGGAACTTGTTTTAATGTCTTAGGAAAAAGCTTTGAATAAAGCATTACTTAACCCCTCTTCCTAATGGTACATCCTTTAAAGTAGTCAGCGCAATCCAGTTGCTCGAGTCTTCGGTTCCGTCATCCGGTCCTAGTGTTAAAACCTCTGAAGTAAAAGGACCAATTTGTTTTGGAGGAAAGTTTACTACACAAACAACTTGTTTCCCTAATAATTCTTCTTTTGTTTGGTTTTTGATAAACTGTCCGCTGGATCTTTTAATGCCAATTTCCTGGCCGAAATCTATAGTTAATTTATATGCGGGCTTACGGGCTTCCGGAAAATCTTCGACCTTAATAACTCTTCCCACTCTAATATCAACCTTATCAAAATCTTTATAACTTATTTGTGGTTTCATCATTAAAAAATTATATCATCCTTTTCATTTTTCCCACGGCCGGAGGAGAATTTGAATAAAAAGTTAATTTTAGTTTAAGGTAGTAGCTTCCGGATATCCGAAAATGTAATAAGAAGAACCAGAGCGAGCAGAATTATAAAACCAACCTGGTGTACCATCCTTTCAACATCTTCCCTAACCTTTTTTCTGGTTACCGCCTCAATGACCAAAAATAGTAACCTTCCCCCATCCAAAGCAGGTACTGGCAAAACATTAAATATAGCGAGCGTTAAAGAGATAACTCCCACAAACCAAACATAAGGCAGAACCGCTGCCCAGCCCGAAGATAAAATATCATTTGTCACCACAGCCAATCCTACCGGTCCTGCCACGGATTTTGAAATTTGTCCAAAATTTCCATAAAAAAGTTCACGCAAAATACCACCTAACCCGGCAAAAGTGACTCTTGTTATATCCCAAGAATAGCTGATGCCGGAAAATGTTTTTTCGGTAAAACTTGTGTATTCCCTGAAAGGAATCGGACTGAATATTACTCCTATTAATACATCACCGCTTGCCGTCTTTTTGGGGGTTACCTCAACCTGTCTAGAACTATTTCCATCACTATCAGTAAGGGTCAAGATCAAGGGTTTTTCGTCTTTAGACCTGATAAGATTCCTTGCTTGTTCAATGTCCTTAGGTTCTTGATTATCAACAGCAACTAATTTATCTCCTACCTTTATCCCTGCTTTTTGTGCCGGGAAGTCGTTTTCTACCTTCGCAATATATACTGCCGGCGAAAGCATGGGATAAATGATTTTAAAATTTTGCGAAATTATGACGGCGTAGAAAAGCACCCAAGCCAGAATCAAATTCATAGTCACTCCTGCCACCACAACTATGATTCTCTGGCTTACCGGCTTGGTCCTAAAATCCCTGTTTTGTTTTTCTTTGTTCACAGTCACTGTATCCACTTCATCTTCTCCCATAAGTTTGACAAATCCCCCAAAGGGTAACCAATTTATGGAATAGATCGTCTCTCCAATTTTTTTACCCCAAATTCTCGGAGGGATACCAAACCCAAACTCCTCTACCTTAATGCCGAATCTTTTGGCCATGATAAAGTGTCCAAATTCATGGATCAGGACTAAGAGTAATAGTGTAGCGATGAAAATAAGGATAGATACAACCATACTAATTAATTTTCAATTTACAATTTTTCAGTTTTCAATGAATTTTCATTGTCACAATGATCAATTGTAAACTCACTGAAAATTGAGAACTGACAACTGAGAACTAAATTTGTGTCAGCTCTTCTTCCTTAAGCTTACCTAACTGCTCAACCTCTGCAACTTTTTTATCTACCAGCTCCTGCAAAATTTTTTCTCTCCTGAAGAATTCATCTTCTCCAAACTGACCTTCTTCTTGAGCTTTCTTCCATACATTTCTAAAATCATGTCTAATCTGTCTGATGGAAACATTGGTCTCTTCCTTTTTTTGATGTAAAAGTTTGATAAATTCTTCCCTTCTTTCCGCACTGAGTGGCGGGATCGGCAAGCGGATTAGGTTACCTTCATTTGAAGGATTTAAACCTAAGTTTGATTCCTGGATAGACTTGATTACTTTATCCAAAATAGATACATCCCAAACTTGGACCGTTAAAAGGGTCGGCTGCGGAGCGGAAATATTTCCCACTTCTGAAAGTCTCATTTTAGAACCATATGCTTCAACCGAAATATTTTCTATTAAAGCCGGATTGGCCCTGCCTGCCCTGATCCCTGCAATCTCCACCTTAAAATGATGCATTGCTGCCTCTATTTTTTGATTAGGTTCAGTTAAGACTGGATCCATAATTCTTGTAATAGATAGCGAAGTCACGAGCTAGCTACTCTCCCAAAGCTATCCTTTCAAATCTTCCTACTTGTATATTTTCTCCTACTTTTCCAATCACCGTTTTTATCAACTCTTCTACAGTCAAAGAATTATCCCTAATATACTCCTGGGACAAAAGTTCTTCAACGCTTGATGGGTTCATTGAGGCAATTTGTAAAGCCAATTCATGAGCTAAATTCTTAAAATCTTCTGTCCTTGCTACAAAATCTGTTTCACAAAGTACCTCTACCAAAACCCCAACTCTCCCACCATGAGAATAAACTTCCACCATTCCTGCTTTAACTTCCCTTTCAGCCTTAGAAGAAGCTTTATCAAGACCTTTTTTCTTAAGCCACTGTTTGGCTTTTGCCAAATCCCCATCAGACTCTTTCAAAGCCTCCCGGCAACCAGCAATACCAGCCCCAGTTTCTTCTCTTAGTTTTTTAATAAATTCTATATCCATAAAAACTCCTAGTAGGACGGCGAAGTCTGAGACAACAAGGTAATCGGTACAGTTGAGCGCACCACTTACTCCATGACCCAAACCTTACTCGGCGCGAAACAAACCGATAGCGAGCGATGTGGTCGCGCGAGCGGTACTTTGTGTCCAGACGAGCCAGACTCTTTATTCTACCACCCTCTCCGATTCCTTAACCGCTTTCTTTTCTACCATCTCCTCAGCCTCTGCCACTTCCTCCTTTAATTCCTCCTGTATCTCCTCATCTGTCTGTTTTGCTGCTTCTTTTTCCTCTTTTTTCAAAAGCTTCTCAGCTACTTTCCCTGCTTCCTTTTTACCCTCAGCATAGGCCAAAGCTACAGCTCCCACTAATATTTTAATAGATTTTATAGCATCATCATTACCAGGGATAGGATAATCAATTTCAGTTGGGTCAGAATTTGAATCTGCAATTGCCACTACTTTTACGTTTAATCTCTGAGCTTCCCTAATGGCAATATTATCTGACACTGCGTCTACTACAAAAATTGCATCAGGAAGCTTATCAAGATTCATCGCTCCGGCAAAATCTTTTTGAAGCTTACTCATTTTTCTCTCTAAAAGTAATTGTTCTTTTTTGGTATATTTGGAAAGTTGCCCTTTTTCTTTCTGCTCTAAATATTCTTTGAGTCTTTTAATATTTTTCTGAATTTGCTCAAAATTGGTTAAAAAACCTCCCATCCAACGCTCTACCAAAAATGGCGCTTGTAGTTCCTTCGCCAACTCCTCTATGATAGGTTTTGCTTGTTTTTTTGTTCCGACAAACAGTAATACTTTACCCTCTTTGCCTAGATTGTAAACAAACTCGCAGGCTTCTTTTAAGTATTGTTCGGATTGGGTTAAGTCAATAACATGGACACCCTCCCTGGCACCATAAATATATGGGCGCATTCTCGGGTGGCCACGTCTAACCTGGTGTCCAAAATGGACTCCGGCTTCCAGTAATTCTTGTAAACTAGGTAATTTGTACATAGTCTCTTAATCCTCCTCATAGTCAGTGGTTTCTCAGAGACTTAAACTATGAGTGTGTAATAGCGGTATTCTATCAGGATCAAACTAATTAAGCAAGACTAATATTTTGACAAATATGATACAATTTATAACCGTTATGGAAAAAATAGAAGTCAGGGTTGGTAGAGAATATCCAAACGGTAACATACCGGGGATATCAAAAGTAGGCGGTCAAATACTCTGTCGGCCAATAATGGAATCTGTAGATCCCAGAGTACAGTATTCCAAGTTAATAGGAGGAGAGCTTAAACCAGCAGAATTTGATCCTACAACCGGACAAGAAACAGTATTTGAACATCCACAACATCCGCACTTTTAAAAATTCTTAAATTATCTTTCCAACTCCAAAAATCTATACTTAAACCCATCTGATTCCTGCTCCTGTGACTGCCAGACTTTTCTTTTAAATTCCGAATAATCGGGGAAAAATGTGTCGCCTTCTATCTCCGTATCAATCACTGTGAGATACAGCTTATCTGCTAAAGGCAAAGCCTGCTTGTAAATCTCTCCTCCACCAATTATAAAAACTTCTTTATCGCCCGCTTTGCCCACCACCTCTCTTAGAGCTTCTTCCAGCGAATGTACAACTATTATACTCTCTGATGCATAGTTTGATTCCCGGGTGATCACAATATTTGTTCGACCAGACAAAACTTTTCCAATAGACTCATGGGTTTTTCTACCCATAATAATAGGATGCCCCATGGTAATTTCCCTAAACCTTTTTAGCTCTTCGGGGATATGCCATGGCATTCCACCCTTTTTCCCAATCACTCTTTTACTTCCTGCTACAGCTACTATGATGCTAATTCTTGGTTTTTTCATAATATCCACCTGCCACAGTGAGCTCTGCTTTAATAACGGGAAGAGGATCATAGTTTTCCAAAGTCACAAGAATCGGCTTAAAATCATCAATCTTTTTAATGCCAGGATCTAATTTAACAGTTGGAAAAGGCCTTGGTTTTCTTTTAATTTGTTCTTTAACTTGGGCGAGGTGATTTTCATAGATATGGACATCACCGAAGGTGTGAATAAATTCTCCAGGCTTAAAACCTGTAATTTTAGCCAAAATCATCGTTAATAAAGCGTAGCTTGCGATATTAAAAGGCACACCCAAGAAAACATCACAACTCCGGTGGTAAAGCTGCAAAGAAAGCTTACCGCCTCTCTGGTTGATCTGGAACATATTATGACAGATCGGAAAATAAGAGGTATCCTCCTTTGTAGCCATGGTATAAAGATATTCCGGATTCCAGGAATTGACAATCAAATTTTTGGCATCCGGGTCTTCCTTTAATTCCTGGACTATCCATTTTAGCTGGTCAATAGTTCTACCTGTCCTGGTGGGCCAGCGCCTCCACATCTCTCCGTAGATCCTGGGTAGATTTCCCCATTTTTTAGCAAACTTATCATCGGTTCTAATTTTTTCAATAAATTCTTCTTTTGTTAGTGAATCGTTGTTTTTAAGTTTGGAAATTTTATAGGGGTAATCATCCCAAATGTGGACATTGCGGTCGACTAAATATTTTATATTTGATTGTCCTGAAAAAAACCAATAAAGTTCCTCTAAAACCCCCTTCCAATACACTTTTTTTGTGGTGAGTAATGGAAAGCCTTGCGAGAGATCAAAACGGATCTGGCGACCGAAAACACTGTAAAGTGCTACATCAGTACCTCGGTCAATCTTCTTGACTCCGTTTTTTAGGATATCTTTTAATAAATCTAAATACTGATATTCCTGATGCCTTGGTCTAGCCATAATTTTCTCTTATGATAACAGCAGCGAAGTCACAAGTAAACAAAAAATGTTGAGGATTTTGTGCTAATTGACTAAATGACTCGAGCCCATTGGTAGACACAAAATTCTCACAAGCGAGCAACGATACTAGCGTGCGAGCGATTTTTTGTACTGTGACGAGCTCGCTATACTTGTCTCTCTGTTTTTTTCGGACTCACTCTTCCACCTTGATGTTGACCCCTGTAAGAAATAGTTTTGCCTTTTATCTTATGAAAAATAATATTACAAATCCTGGCCCCCAGTTGTAACTTTACAGGAAAGGGGCTTAAATTAGTCAATCCCATGGTCAGTTTACCACTGTATCCCGGGTCTGTTTTTGAATTAAGAAGCAGCAGTCCTGCTCTAAAAAGAGAGGTTCTGGTGTGAACTATCGGCATTAAATCTAAGGGGGTATTGACCGACTCTACTGTTTGAACCAGGTAATATTGTCCCGGCTTTATCACAATTTTCTTCTGCAGTCTACTCCCATCCACATATTCTGCCACCAGTGTTGTTTCCACCCCTTTCCTTTTGCCCAATTTAATATCACCATCTGCTTCAATAAAAGCCCCACCTCCCACTATTTTGCGAACAGCACCCAACCGAAGATCAATTCCCGCTCCTTCCGGGTTTTTAAGATCTCTCTGTCCTAAATTCTTGATTAAGGAATGCTTCTTAATTCTTTTATGAATTTCATCAAGTCCAAGCACACTCATAGTTTGTATGGAGTGGCGAAGTCACAAGTAATCAAAAAATGTAGTGCAGTTGAGCGTACTACTAACTTTATGCTCCAGACCACACTCGGCGCGAAACAAACTTCAAGCGAGTGACGTGGTCGCGTGAGCGGTTTTTTGTACTGTGACGAGCCACTCATTTCCTTCCAGACTTTTTGCCATGACGAGCCCGTTTACCCATTAAATTCGAAACCTGCGGTAGGTTACTGCCTCCGTATCTATTATTTGGACTTTTATGGTACGGACGCTTCACCGGAGCAGCCAGCTTCTCAAAAGAAAATGCACAAATCGGGCTACCCTCATAAATCACTAACTTTTTGCCTTTCAAAAAGGTGCCAAATTCCAAAACCGGATGGCCATCCCAACCCGGATCAAACCTGGCTGCTGTTGAGTGAACCACTACACCTAACCTAGCCAAAGAACTTTTTCCATGCAAATACCCCACAATATTATCGGGCAAAGTTAACCTTTCATAAGTCGTGGCAATCACAAAGTCATGTTCGGTCAAGATAAATGGTTGTCCCGGTTTTAACTCCACCAACCTCATCATAGATTCCATATCTTCTTTGCTGGCATACCTGGTATCAATGGTGTTTAACCCCTCATCAGTAAAAACCCGCAGTTTATTCCCCAGATGAAAATCAATTGTCACCTCATCTACTGCCTCTTCCCAATTTTTTGGCAAAGGATCTATTTTTATAATCCCCTTTTTAATATGTTCTTTAATTGCCCAATCCGGCAAGGTTCCGAGAATATCTTCCACTTCCTTTTTATTCCTTCTTTTTGGCATAGATCAGATCCTAATCAAACAGCCCACTTTTTTCAAGTAGGAAAAAATTCTTGACATTATCTTGACATTATTAAGACAAAATGTAAATATCTACACTTAATTATGAACAACTCTCCTGAAATCCGGAAAGCTTGCTGTTTACCCGATCCAAAACTAACATCTAACGACGGTCTGACTCGTGTACCATTTGTAGAATACGATCCCAACAGCGAAGACATCCCTTGCAATGGTCTATACAAACCTGATGCGGAAGATATAGACGTAAGATCAGTTATAAAAGTTATCTCTGTGCCTGTCCCTGCTGATCGATGTGCAAAGCAAATAGCTGCCGGACTTTGCCCAAGAGGTTCTGGACTAAAGCCAGAAGAAATAAAAGCTTAAAGCCCTAAGAAATCCAAAGTGGCAAAATAATCATTCACTGTTTCCGCTCTCCTGATTTGTTTTACCTTTCCATTTGGTAGTAACAACAGCTCTGCTGAACGCAGTTTCCCATTGTAATTAAAACCCATTGCAAAACCATGTGCTCCTGTATCGTGAATCACTAAAATATCCCCAATATCTATTTTTGGCAGTTTCCGGTCAATAGCAAATTTATCATTATTTTCACAAAGCGACCCGGTCACATCATAAATATGGGTTTTAGATTTACTCTCTTTACCTAAAACGGTTATGTGATGGTATGCGCCGTAGAGAGCCGGTCTCATCAGATTAGCCATACAAGCATCTACTCCAATATATTCTTTATAAATATGCTTTTCATGAATAACTTTCGTCACCAAGTAGCCATGCGGCCCGGTGATTGCCCGACCACATTCCATTACCAGTCGTATGGGGGCTAAACCATTTTTCTCAATTTTCTGCTCGTATAATTTCTGGATCTTTTTTGAAATATATTCTAAATCAGGAGCTTTTTGTTCCGGTTTATACGGAATCCCTACACCACCACCCAGATTGATGAATTCAAATTTAATACCAAGCTTTCTAGAAATCTCTACCACCAGATCAAATAACATTTCTGCCGTTTCCACCAATGCGTCGTTATCCAATTCATTTGAGACCACCATGGTATGCAAACCGAATCTTTTAACTCCCTTCTCACCCATAATTTTGTAAGCTTCAAAAAGTTGATTTTTAGTCAACCCATACTTCGCCTCCTCAGGCTTGCCAATAATTACATTTCCTTTGTGCTTCCGGAGTGACCCTGGGTTGTATCTAAAACAAATAATTTCCGGGATTCCGGCTGCTTCTTCTAAAAAAGGAATGTGGGTAATATCATCCAAATTAATAATTGCCCCAAGTTCCTTAGCTTTTTTAAACTCCGCTGCCGGAGTGTCATTAGAAGTAAACATTATGTTTTCTCCCTTAATCCCAACTTTTTCCGCCAAAATCAGCTCTGGTAGAGAGCTACAATCAGTTCCCATTCCAACTTCAGCTAAAATCTTTAAAATATAAGGGTTGGGATTAGCTTTGACTGCAAAATAATTCTTAAAACCTGGAGCCCAAGAGAATGATCTGTAGAGTCTCCTGGCAGTATCTCTAATCCCTTTCTCGTTATAAATATGGAAAGGGGTCGGATACTCCTTAATAATCTCTTTTGTCTTATTTTTTGTAAATGGTAATTTCTTACTAGTCATAATTTCAAATTATTCTGAATACTTTTAACAGCCCTTTCAATATCTTCTTTGTGCCCAAAAGCACTAAGCCTAAAGTAACCTTCCCCCGCCCGACCAAAACCAGACCCGGGGGTTCCCACCACATACGCCTCTTCCAATAATTTATCAAAGAAGTCCCATGAAGACACCTCCCTGGGGGTTTTCAGCCAGATGTATGGCGCATTCTCTCCACCGAAAACTTTTAAGCCCAACTTCCCTAGCCCCTTTTTGATGATTTTGGCATTATTCATATAATAATTAATTAACTTATTACACTCTTTCCGTCCTTTTGCGGATAAAACTGCCAAACCTCCTTCTTGGACGATATTGGAGGCGCCGTTAAACATGGTTGCCTGGCGCCTATTCCACAGGCTGTTTACTTTACCTCGTTCTGTCCCTTCAACAATTAACTCTATCGGCACCACGGTCCAACCCAAGCGCACTCCCGTAAATCCTGCCCACTTGGAGAAACTATTTATTTCAATAGCGCACCCTTTTGCTCCCTTAATTTCATAAATGCTTTTGGGTAATGACTTATCCGAAATATACTCGGAGTATGCGGCATCAAAAACGATCACTGCTTTATTTTTCAGGGCATATTCAACAAAAACTCGCAACTTTCTTTTCGTGGCCACCGCGCCTGTGGGATTATTAGGGCTACAGATAAAAATCAAATCAACTTTGCCTTTTGGAGGGTTAGGTATAAATCCCTCATCTTCACTACATTCCATATATACAACTTTTTTTCCCGAGATAACATTGCTATCTAGATACACGGGATACACAGGATCAGCCACTGCCACAATACTCTCAGTACCAAAAATGGAAGAAATATTTGCAGAATCTGACTTTGCACCATCGCTTACAAAAATTTCCTGTGTATCAAGAAAGATACCCCTCTTTTTATAAAATGTAACCAATTCCTTCCGTAATCTGATATCACCCTGTTCGTCCCCATAGCCTGTGTAGGTTTTGGTATCTGCAAGTTTTTTTACTCCCTTTATCAAGCCTTCAATAACTGTAGCTGTGAGCGCTTCAGTAGTATTACCTATACCAAGCCTCAAAATTTGCACACCGGGATTTTCTTCCATAAAAGCTTTTGTCCGCTTGGCTATCTCTGAAAAGAGGTATGACGATTGGAGCTTATCGTAATTTGCATTAATAGTCGCCATCAAATATAACCTTTCTTTTTTAATAACTCTGCTGTTAAAATTGCTCCTCCGGCAGCCCCTCGAATAGTGTTGTGCGAAAGCCCTACAAAGCTAAAATCAAGTACAGAATTCTGCCGGAGTCTGCCAACGCTAATTCCCATACCGCGGCTTACACTCCGATCTAGTCTGGTCTGCGGTCTATCCTCTTCGCTCATAATGGTGATAAAGGGATGAGGACTAGAGGGAAGATTTAATCCCGCCAGGGGATTGAATTTCTTCCACTCGGCAATAATTTTTTCCGTTGTGAGTTTTTTCCCAAATGCAACAGAAACTGCTGCCATATGACCGTCTTCAACCGGCACTCTGATACATGTGGCGCTGATGCTTGGTTTTACTGCCGGGACAATCGCTCCACCTTTTACCGTACCCCAAATTTTCAGCGGTTCTTTCTCGCTTTTTTCTTCTTCCCCGCCGATAAAGGGAATTACATTTTCCTGCATTTCGGGCCAAGTGTTCAACGTCTTCCCGGCTCCGGAAACCGCTTGCAAAGTTGTGACAATCACTTTTTTAGGTTGGAATTTTAGAAGCGGAGTCAAAAGCGGCACATAAGATTGGATGCTACAATTCGGTTTCACCACAACGAATCCATTTTTCCAACTGTGATTTTTCTGTTGCGCTCTAATAAGTTTTAGATGGTCAGGATTAATCTCCGGCATGATCATTGGTACATCCGGAGTCCAACGATGGGCTGAATTATTGGAAACAACCGGGATGCCACGGCTGGCAAATGTATTTTCAACAGAGGCAATTTTCTCTTTTTCCATATCCAAACAAGAAAAAACAAAGGCTACTTCTTTTGCAATTTGATCCATATCATCCTCTACCTTAAAAACTAAAAGGTCTGCAATAGTTTGTGGAATCGGGTCTTTCATAACCCAGCGGTCGCCTACAGCTTCTTTGTATTTTTTACCGGCTGATCTGGGGGAAGCAGCAAGGCAAACAACTTCAAACCAGGGGTGGTTATTTAAAAGGGTAATAAATCGTTGCCCAACCATACCGGTGGCGCCTAAAATACCGACCGGAATCTTTTTCATATCAGTCTGTGCGCAGTGAGTACTTCTTTTAATTTCTCTTTATTTTTCTCTTCCATACTAACTAAAGGCAACCTGAAAACTTCTTGTATCATACCCATTAAGACCAGCGCTGTTTTAACCGGCTGCGGGTTTGTTTCAATAAAATTAATATTCATTAAATCAAGCCATTCGAAGTGTAATCTTCTAGCTTTTTTGAAGTCACCTTCTAACGCAGCTTTAGTAAGCACTGACATTTCTTTTGGTATTTCATTGGAAACCACCGAAATTACTCCATCCCCGCCCAGCGCCATCACCGGAAAAGTAATTCCGTCATCTCCGGAAAGTACGGAGAAACTCTTTGGTGCACCTTTAATAATATCCATTATTTGGCTGATTTGACCTGATGCCTCTTTTACCCCTATTACCTGCGGCACTTCTCTTGCTACTCTTAAAGTGGTCTCTGCAGTCACATTTGATCCAGTTCTTCCGGGAACGTTATATAAAATTATGGGCAAATCAACTGCTTCGGCAATTGCTTTAAAATGGGCTACCAAACCCTTGGGAGTTGGCTTATTGTAGTAAGGGGTAACATGAAGCAGTGCATCTGCACCTGCTTCTTTAGCAATCTGGGATAATTTTACAGCCTTTATCGTATCATTACTACCGGCTCCGGCAATAACCAGCACTCTTTTTTTAACCTGTTTCACCACAGTTTTTATTACTAACCCCTTTTCTTCGTCACTTAAGGTAGCTGCTTCACCTGTTGAACCACAAGGTACAATAGCGTTTATCTTACTTTTAATCTGAAACTCCACCAGCTTTTTTAAAGCCTCAAAATCTACCTCGCCTGTTGGGAGGAACGGTGTCACTATGGCTGTAATTGCTCCGCTAAATTTTTTCATGCTTTAAATACCTCATCAAAACTGTAAAAACCCTTTTTCCCTTTAATAAATTCTGCTGCCACCAAAGCCCCTTCTGCAAATCCCCGCCTGCCATGAGCACTGTGAGAGAGCTTTATCTCGTCTGACATGCTGTCAAAGATGACTTCGTGGTAACCGGGATTCCGTCCTGCTCGAAGTGAAGCAAAGTGCAGTTCATCTTTACTGATTTGCCTGTCTAGCCTGTCGGTTTCAAGTTTTTTCTTTTTTGGGAAATTTTCCATGATAACGCTGGCTAATTTCTTAGCTGTACCACTGGGGCTATCTTTTTTGCCTCTATGGTGAATTTCTAGTCCGGCTACGTCATAGTTACCAAACTTACCAAAAAGCGAGCTGGCAAAACCAACAATCTTAAAGAAAATATTTGCCCCAATGGAAAAGTTTTGGGCATAAATTAATCCGGTTTTGGACTTTTTCACCACTGCTTTGACTTCCGGAAGAAAATCATACCAACCTGTGGTACCCACCACCATATTTTTACCCATGCCGGCCACTTCTTTTATGGTGCTTACCACCACTTCCGGAGAGGTAAAATCAATTACCACATCAGCTTTTCCAATGCCATCTTTATCCAATTTTTCCGATGGATCTTTATAACTTATTGAAACAATCTGATGAGTATCTGACTCATTGATCAAATCCTCAATCTCATGTCCCATATTGCCGTAACCTATCAGTGCAATTTTCATTTTCGAGCATCCGCGAGAAAATAGTCCTACGGTTTATTCGGAAGCGATTGTACCACTATTTAGCAATTCGAGGAACTTTTGGGAGTTCTATCTAGCCATTTTAGTTTGAGGTAAGCGATGAGTTGAAAGAAAATCTGATCGCATTTTCTCCATCATTGGCGAAAGAACAAAATCTAAATGGTTTTCTCCTATCCCTTTTTGTTCGGATAAAGTCTGTGCACGGTAACCTATTGCCTCAGTACCAGCAAAACCCATCTCTTCTGCTTCAAAGATCAATCCATAAAGCGTTACTACTATTTCCCCTATTCTTACCCCTACTTTATATTCACCGTTTTTTACTTTAGCTGGAATATCTAATAAAGAAGCGTTACTAGAAATAGAAGCTACAGCATAAAAATCCTTCATTACTCTTGAATCGTGTTTAAATCTAGCAGCTTCAGTAAGACTAAATCCTGCATCATCTCCTTTTGATTCTCCCCTATGAGCAATAGCCACTGCCTCAGCTAAATGTGCAAGATCACTTCTTCTCAGCTCTCCTGTGAAAACCTCCATGCTTTCTACTCCAGGCGTTATAACTGGCATTGGTCTGGATTCACGCGTATCACGATTTAAAGTCGAAAGATTAGTTGCTAATGTTTGAACCAGTTCTGCAGCTGTTTCAATTTCTTTCATGAATTAAACATTCTATGACAGAAATACTAAAAAGTCAAAATTAAGATTGCTTTAGTAGTAGCCGATCATGAAGAGCTTTAACTGCCTGCTCTATCTTTTCCGATTCCACCACAATACTGATATTAATATCTGTTGCACCTAAAGAAACCATTCTGGTTAGTATCTTCTCCTTGTCCAAAATATCAAAAATTTTCTTGATCGTACGGGTCGATGTTGTTATCCCCTCACCAATCAAGGATACCATACCCAAACCTTGAACAACTGAAGCATTTGCAAATTCATTAATCCCCTTAATGGCATTTTCAAGGTTTTCATTATCATCTAGAGTTACAGAAACACTGACCTCAGATACACTAACTAAATCCACTGAGATAGCATTTTTTGCAAAAACTTTAAAGATTCGCGCCAGGAACCCTTTCTGAAGCAGCATTTCAGTTGCATAGATATTAACTAAAAAAGTTTTTCTTTTAAAAGAAACGGCCTTGATGTAACTTATACTGCTGCTTTTTTCTTCAATTAAAGTGCCACTATTTTTAGGATTAAAGGTATTTAGGACTTTAACAGGGATTCCTGCCTTGATAGCCGGACGTATGGTCCGAGGGTGCAAAACTCTCGCTCCAAATGCGGCAAGTTCGGAGGCTTCCTTAAAAGAAACAGTTTGTAAAGCTCTGGCATTTTCTACGAGTCTTGGATCGGCAGTAAATATTCCATCAACATCTGTCCAAATTTGAATTTCTGAAGCTTTTAGACAAAACCCGATAATAGAAGCTGTATAATCAGATCCCCCTCTGCCCAATGTTGTTACTCGACCACCTTTGGTTGAGCCAATAAACCCCGTCACAACAGGTACTACTCCCATTTTTATAATGGGAGGTAAAATCCTTTTGATGTTTCTTTTGGAAGGTTGCAGAAGAAAATCTGCCGATCCAAAATTGTTATTGGTAGTGATTAAATCTGTTGCGATAACCTGAGCAGCCTCAATCCCTTTGCTACGAAGAGCATGAGTAATAATATGCGATGACATAATCTCTCCATATGAAACCAGCTCATCAAGAGATTCTTTTGTGAGATTGTCCCTAAAAGTTAATTTTGCTAGATCTTCAAGTTGGCTATCAATAAACTGCATAATTTCTTGTTGCAACTTTTTGTTGCTCCATAATTTCCCCACCAGATTCTTGTGCAGATTTTTAATCACCCGTATTGTTTTGCCGACCTTACTTTTGGATAAAACAGGAAGAGATAATAATAAATCCGTAACCCCGCTTAAGGCAGACACCACCACTACCGGTTGCCTTCCCAGTTCCGTACCCACAATGTTACAAAGAGTCAAAACTCTTTCTTTGCTGCTGACCGATGTCCCCCCGAACTTTGCAACAATCATAAAATTGTCAGGATTATATCAAAACCAACCATTGCATTGCTATTTTTCTTCTGATAGAATCCTTAAATCCCGCCCAAATAATTATGAATTCTCTAGAAAACAGGCCTGTAAATGTTGGGTTGATTGGAATGGGAAATATTGGAACAGGTGTAGTACGCTGGTTCCAAAATGGCGGCGGAGACAAATTTAATCTTCACTTAAGACGCGTAGCTGTAGCTAATCTTGCTAAGCCTCGGGGACGGGGAGATGAATTTTCTCATTTCGCTCATCATCTTACAGATAATCCGGTAGATATTCTAAGAGATCCCTCTATAGATATCATCGTTGAACTTATGGGCGGTGTAGATATTCCAAGGATGATTGCGCTGGATGCAATAGACAGCCGGAAAAGCGTTGTTAACGCGAACAAGCTTTATTGGCACGCCATATGAAAGAAATCTTTGATGCTGCCCGCTCAAGACAAGTAAGCCTGGGTTTTGAAGCATCTGTTGCTGGAGGTATACAAGTTATCAATACTTTTAACAGACTTCGTGGCGAAAGAGTAAATAGGTTAATGGGCATTATAGACGGAACCACAAATTACATGCTTACAAGAATGACAGAAGAGGGAATAGACTTTAGTTCAGCTCTCGGGGGTGCACAAGAGGCTGGCTTTGCTGAAGCAAATCATATTCTTGACACGGGAGGATTTGATGCTCAAAGTAAATTAGCAGTACTTACATCACTTGCGTTTAATACGCAAATAGATGTGGCTAAGATTCCCTGCAGAGGCATCACTGAAATAACCCCTATAGATATGGACTTCGCTAAAGAGAATGGTTACGTAATCAAACTTTTGGCAATAGCTAACAAAGAAAATGATACTGTAGCACTCCAAGTTACTCCTGCTTTACTTCAGAGAGAGCATCCCCTCGCCTCCGTAAGAAATGAATTCAATATGATTTACATTGAAGGAGAGTGGGCTGGACCACAAACATTTTATGGTAAAGGTGCGGGCGAAAGGCCAACCGCCAGTGCAGTGATTACTGATATATTAGATGTGGCGGAACACATCCAACATGGCACAACTAATAGATTGCCTCGCTTAGACTCAAAAGTGTGAACTACGCCGATCCCGGCAATCTTCAACAAAGTGGGTATATTAGGGCAAACCTGCTTCATAAACCCGGAAGCGGGGCAGAGATACTCCGCATCATTGCTGACCATAACTTAAATGTAGAAGATTCCATACAAAGGAAAAAGTTCGGCGAAAAAATATACGGAAGCATGTACATTCCAGATATTATTACCTTCGCCCCAGCCGCGCAAAACAATATAAAACAGGCAATGGAAGATATTACAAATTCTGATAGAATTTGGGGGGAGCCTTTCTTTTTACCTTTTGTGGATTAATTAGAAGTTATTTAATCTCTTCCAACTTATCTAAATATAGGCCTAAATAGTTAAAATCATCCTGGATATATTTCCATTCTACATTGTCAGGGATATTTTTCGGATATGCCACATATAGCTCGTCTAAAAGTTTTTGATGATTAAGAAATTGTTGTTTGATTCCGGGAACCTTATCAGTCAGGTTATTGGTAACTACTAAATCTGCGATTTCGCCTGCCAAGCTAGAATACCTCAGAGAAGAGCGTAACACATAAGTATAATTTTTATTCTTAACCACATTTTGAAGCTCTTCCAGGCGAGAGTCCAAAAGGCGACTCATAAAATCAACCCTATCCTGGGGGGTAGATTTAAGCTTCAGGAAAGCTTTTTCCTGTAATCTTTTCAAAGCAAAAAAAGGAGGCATATCCGGATTTGCCTTCAGTGAAAGAAGAAGTGACAGGGCAAGAAATGACAATATGATTATTAGCCCTAACTGGATTCTAAATCTTGTCATATACAATACGCATTATTTCTTGGTGGATGTCGTCCCGTGATCTCATTTTCCCATCTTTCATGCAGTCGACAACATACCAGTTAGCTTCTTTTTTTGCAAGTGACAAATAAATCTGATTTGCTTCCTCTAAGTGCTTTATATTCCCCTCATGAAGATCAGGCAGCCTACCTGCAACATTCTTTTGTCCAATCTTGGGGTCAACTGCTAAAAGTATAGTTAAATCTTCTTTTAGTATACCATTAGTTCGATATTCTAACTCATTTAGCCACTTAAAAAATTCTTCCCTTTTTTCTTCAGGCAGCTTCGCCCCCATATGGGCTTTATTGGCAGAAACATACCTGTTGACTAAAACCCACCTCCCCTCCTCTAACCATTTTTCAATTACTGACTTTGCTAAAAGCCTATCCCCTGCAAACGGTAGAGCCATTAAATATGGATTCACCTCATGTATGGAGCCAAACTCACCTTCCAAGTATCTTGTGACTAACTCTGCATAAATATTATCTTCATATCTTGGAAAACTAATTACTGCATGGGGAATTTTCTGCTCTTCCAGCCTTTTTGCAAGAAGATTGATCTGGGTCGTCTTCCCCGACCCGTCAATCCCTTCTATAACAATTAATAACCCTTGTTTTTTATCCATAAATATGTTAGTGTATATTTATCACGATGAGAGGACTACCAAAGGGTTTTATCCCGCGGGAATGCCTCTCTTTTTTATTGCGAAGCAAGAACTTGTTCATATCTTTTTAACCTTATCTTTAAACAAATTCACAGAAACTATATACTTCGCAAATTTCCTTAATAAGGAAGAATATTTATTGTTAGGAACAATGATTTTAGCAAGTTTATGCGTGCGATCCAAGTATTCAGCCAAACAGTAAAAATCACCATCTCCTGAAATAATTATTGCCTTATCGTAATTTGTAAACTCGATCATGGAATGTAACACTAATTCTGCATCCACATTACCTTTAGTTTCACCTAAACCCTTCTTTTTCCCTTTTACTGTAGGTTTAAAAATCATTTTGTAGCCTGCTTGTCCCAAAGATCCATAAAGGAACCTGTATTTTGGAATATAGCCAATAAACAAAAAGGCGATTTTTACCTGATACTTTGCGGCCAGATACTTTCTAAATCTTGCAAAATCCAGTTCCCATCCACTATCTTTAACTCCTAAGTTAAGATTTTGGCTGTCAATAAAAGCATAAACTCTTTCCTGCTTCCTCATACTAAAACCACTTTAAATCAAATGGAAAAATATTCAAGAGGCAATTAGTTTACATAATTGCCTCAAGAGGGAAATATCATTTATGCACGAGAGAAACTATTGATCAATTGATGGTTTATTTACAACGTGTCCTGTGTACATAAGACTATCCAGTGCTGAAGAAAAGTAGAGACTCCTTAAATTGTTTTCTTTCGTAGAATCTCCTTGAACAATATCTGCTATAATTCCTGCAAATTCGGGGCTTAATCCTTCTCTCCATCGTTTGTATCCAACTTCAATAGAACTACCTCTGTGCCTCCCAGGAATTCTTGCATGGTACGTAATGCTGCTTCTTTATCTCCAGATTGGAATTGCTCCACTACTTCTATAACCGGCCCAAGAACTGCACTTTTTCGGGCTAAACTAGTTTCTCTTTCCATATTACAGGGCATTTTAAAAGAACTATCTAGTATTTGTCAAATCAGGTAAGTTTTATTTCTGAGGCAGCTTTAATGAATCCTACAAACAGCGGATGGGGGGATAATGGTCTGGATTTTAGTTCCGGATGAAACTGAGTCCCCACAAAAAACGGATGATCTTTTAGTTCAATTATCTCCACCAATCTTCCGTCAGGCGAAGTCCCGGAAATAATCAGCCCTTTTTTCATAAATTGTTCCAAAAATTCATTATTAAATTCAAATCTGTGTCTGTGTCTTTCGGCAATCTCCGATTTTCCATACAAACTACGCACTAGTGTTCCCTCTTTCAATTTGCAATCCCAAGCCCCCAACCGCATAGTGGCCCCATATTCCCGGTTTAACATCTTTTTCTCCTGATCCGGCATGATATGAATAACCGGATATTTAGTCTCCGGATCTATTTCCGTGGTATGCGCTCCGGGAAGTTCCAAAACATCCCTGGCATATTCCACTACCGCAAGTTGCATTCCATAACAGAGTCCAAAATAGGGAATTTTATTAACTCTTGCATATTTAATTGCCTCGATTTTCCCTTCAATATCCCTTGATCCGAAACCTCCGGGAACAATAATACCTTGGAATTTCCGCAATGTCTCAACATTATCCAAAACCTTTCCGGAATCAAGCCAGGTTATCTCCGGTTTTAACCCCTCACTCCAGACCGCATGCTTCACCGCTTCAATCACGGAAATATAGGAATCTGCCAGCGTAAAAGCGCCTGTTGAAAAATACTTTCCCACTATTGCAATCTTGACTTCTTTTCGGGCAACATCAATCTTGTTGACAAACTCGCTCCATTCCTTCAGATCCTTTTTCTTTCTTTCTAAACCCAATTTATCAAGCAGCCTACTGGTTAAGTTTTGTTTATCAAACCCAATCGGGACTTTATAGATGCTGTCCACATCTGGAGCCGAAATTATATCTTCCGGTTCTAGTCCAGTGGAAATAGATAATTTTTTAATTCTTTGTAGGTCCAAGGGTTTTTCACTTCTTGCCAAAAGTATGTCCGGCTGAATACCGACGGCATTTAAATCCCTAACAGACATCTGAGCCGGCTTAGACTTCATCTCCCCAATGGAGGCAGGAATTGGCAGATATGTGATATGAGCATGGAGAACATCCTCGGGATTTTTTAGCTTCATCAACCTGTTTGCTTCTAAAAATAGGATATTTTGATATTCACCCGTAGTTCCTCCAATTTCTATTACCACTAAATCCGCGTTGTTTGCTCTTCCCGCTTCTTTAATTCTTTTGATAATTTCTTCTGTCACATAAGTCACCACATCCACACATTCCCCGTCATATTCCAAATTTCTCTCCCGCTGAATTACCGACAGATAAATTGATCCTTGAGTAGCAATACTTTTTTCACTTAATGATTCATTTAAAAATCGCTCGTAATGACCCAAGTCTTGATCAGTTTCCGTACCATCATCCAACACAAATACCTCACCGTGTTCAATCGGATTCATGGTCCCGGCATCAACATTCAAATATGGATCCATCTTGATAGGGGTAACTTTGTAACCAGCGGATTTTAAAAGGAGGGCAATCGAAGAGGTAGCAATACCTTTACCTAAACCACTTATAACACCACCTGTAACAAAAATATACTTCATATGTTTCGGGGGTTCCGTCTAAATATGAGGTATTTTTGAGGCCCTCAATATAATACTAAAGTAAGTCTTAAATTTCAAGCAGCAATTTTCTTATCCTCTCCTTTGGGTTTGGTCCAGGAAGCGAACTTACAAACCGGCCAGTTTTTGCAGCCGTAAAAAGTTTTACCCCTTTTGGTATGCCTAACTATAATTTCTCCACCATCATCCGGACATTTGACATTAATTTTTTCTTCTAAGCTCTCCGTATGTTTGCAATCAGGAAACCCTGAGCAGGCCAAAAATTTTCCAAATTTGCCTATTCTGATAATTAATTCCTTCCCGCACTGCGGACACTTTTTCCCGGCCAACTGCACTTCCATCTTGACTTTTTTAGCCACCTTTTCGGTTTCTTCTAACTTTTTTTCAAAGGGTTCATAAAACGAACTAATTGTCGGTCTCCATTCCCTTTCTCCCCTCGCTATCTCATCCAGTTCGTCTTCCATTCTGGCTGTAAAAGAATAATCGATAATGTCTGAAAAATATTTCACCAGAAATTCAATCACAGCTATTCCTAAAGCGGTTGGAATGAATTTCCGATTTTCCTTTTCCACATAGAATCTTTCTTGGATTGTGGAAAGTATGGGAGCATAAGTTGAGGGTCTACCAATCCCTAACTCTTCCAGTTTTTTAATTAAAGAAGCTTCATTATATCTGGGAGGAGGTTCTGTAAAATGCTGACCCGGTAAAAGTTGGACCAGATTCAGAGGTTGTGTCTTAAGAAGTTTAGGTAAAGCTTGTTTCTTTTCATCTCCCTCTTCTTCCACCTCTTTTCCATATAGCTTTAACCAACCATCAAACTTAACCACGCTTCCGGTTGCACGGAGAAGGTAACTGTCGGCTGTTACATCAATCGTAGTTTGATCCATCACCGCCTCATTCATCTGGCAAGCCACAAACCTCTTCCAAATCAAATCATAAAGCCGGACATGATCCTTATTCAAACCTGAAACCTGTCTGACGACTGACGACTGACGACTGACATCTGTTACTCTGATCGCCTCATGCGCCTCTTGGACATTTTTGGATTTAGATTTAAAAATTCTGGCTACAGTTGGCAAATAAGCTTTGCCTATGAAACTTTCAATATAGCTTCTCACTGCCCCGATGGCTTGGACAGACAAATTAACAGAATCCGTTCTCATGTAAGTAATAAGACCATGTTCATACAGTGCCTGGGCTAACATCATGGTTTTCTTGGCAGACATCCCCAGCTTATTAGCTGCTGCCTGCTGCAAGGTTGAAGTTGTAAAAGGAGGGTAAGGGAAACGACGGACTTCTTTTTTTGTAACTTTGGAAACTCGATACTCCGATTTTTCCAGGTTTTTAACATGCCCATCCGCCTCTTCTTTATTTTTAATCTCCAGTTTTTTCCCATCTTTTTCTATTAAAGTTGCAAGAAAGGAATCCGAGCCGGCAGGACCCGCGGGAGATAACTCTACCTCTATAATCCAATATTCTTCTGTCTTAAAAGCAGCAATCTCTTTTTCCCGCTCAACTATCAAACGCAAGGCAACCGACTGCACCCTCCCGGCAGACAACCCCCTTTTGACTTTTTCCCAAAGCAAGGGAGACAGTTTATACCCTACTAATCTATCCAACACTCTTCTGGCCTGCTGAGCATCTACCAGCTTGAGATTGATATCCCGAGGAACCTCAAAAGCCTTCTTTATTGCTTCTTCTGTAATTTCATGAAAAACTACCCTATGAATATTGGAGTCTTTATCTCCCAATATCTGCGCTATATGCCAGGCTATCGCCTCACCTTCACGGTCCGGATCTGTAGCCAGCCAAAGAGTATCCGCTTCCCCTGCCACTTTCTTTAGTTCATTAACTCTTTTCTTTTTATCACGGGGAATAATATATTTGGGCTCAAAATTTTTGCTCACATCCACCCCAAAATCACTTTTAGGCAAGTCTCTCACATGTCCCATTGAAGCCTCAATTTGATATTTATCACCCAGAAACTTTTGCAGCGTCCGGGCTTTAGTAGGTGATTCCACAATTACTAAATTATTCATATCTTACTTAATTAACTCTCGGATATTGTACAGAAGATGTCAAGATACGATCATGATAACTGATTGTATCAAGTTATTCTTCAAAATCACTATCACTCACTTGCGGGTTCACAGAATCCAATTCTTTTTGTAAATCAGTACTGCTGTCATATTTAATTTCTTTTGGAGGGTTATAGGAAGGAGTTAATGGAGCAGGCGAAGATTGTTGTACTCCGGCTTGAAGTCCAATCTGCTTAGGGATCGGACTGATAAGCGAATCATTTCTCCTGATGACAAAAAACACTACTATTACTCCTAAAATTGTCAACAGAATTATTAAAAATATTTTCCCTTTACTCATCCAGAGCCTTTCTCACCTCACCCTTAGCTTTGAGGATTTTATTTTTTAAAACTTCTAAACTGCTTCGAAGCTGCGCTTTTGAGGAATATTTTTGGGCCCGCTGGTATGCTAGTGCTTCGGCGGCATAAGTAATCTGGTAATCAGCGCTTTTAATCTGTGTATCCACCCCTCCAAAAGCCACCCTGGTTTCCGTGATCCCCTTTCTTCTCCTCAGTTCCTCCATAATTGCCGCCAGTTTAGTTACATCTTCCTCAAACCTGTCACAAACTTTTTGATTAATTTGGTATAAAGAATCTGTTGATGGAGTTACTGCAAAAACGCTAACCGGTAGAAAAACTGCCAACATCCCGAGGAGGAAAATTATTTTCTTCATCTCTCTAGCATAACATTTTTAGAGGATAAATTATGCCGGTCCGCCAGCTCCCGCTTCTCTTCTTTCCCTTAATCCTCTGATATATGCAGGTACCCCTCCCAGCACACCTATCGCACCGAGGATAATCATCGGTACACCAGCAGCCACCGAAACTATATTTCCTAGTCGGGACAATATAAGTGGAGTTTGCTGTTTCAGCTTTGTTGCATAGCTATTTCTCTCGCTCTTTAGTGTCATTATAGCCATGTCCTGAGCCGCTTCTTCACTGTTTAATCCTGCACTAATTTGGCTTAAGGCGCTAATCCTCCGTTTTAAGTCTTCAACATCAACAAGATTAAGGTCTCGATTCCATTCTGCACCTGTCACCTCCTTTATCTGAGCACCCACATTGAATCTTCGCACAGCAGCATTCACTGCTTCATCTGACAATGGTCCCTTTGCCTGATCTACTTGCCTATTAATCTGTTGTTCATAATCCACTATACCTGTAACCCCTGTATAAGTTGCTCCTGTTCCCACTAGAAGAACCAAACCGGCTGTTGTAACCATGTTTCGAGGCCGACCTATCCAATGCAGAAAGGGCTTAATTTTTGCTTCAGCGCTCATTTGATAATCTTATAGCACAGATATTTAAGTTATGCAACCGATAGTAGATCTACTCCTGCCTTAAATGCTTGTCCTTTTGTAAGTTGGTTTTGCAAAATTAATTTGGAAAGTTTGGCTTCCAGGGTGTCTTGCATTAAGCGGCGCATCGGTCGGGCTCCCAGCACCGGGTCAAATCCCCTTTTGGCAAATTCTGCCACCAGGGCAGGATCAAATTCCACCAAAAAACCTTTTTCCTTCATCTGTTTTTGCAAAGAAGTTAGTTTAATCTTCACAATCTTTTGCAGATCCTCCGGTGATAACGGCTTAAATAGCACTACATCATCAAATCTATTAATAAGTTCCGGCTTAAAAATCTTCAAGAGTTCCTCGTTGATCCCTTTTTCTATCTGTTCCAAGGTCCGACCCTGCTTTAAACCTTCAGCAATAATTAGCGATCCGGCATTTGAAGTAGCAATAATAATAGTATTGGTAAAATCTATTGTCCTTCCATCCGCATCAGTTAACCTCCCGTCCTCCAAAACTTGCAAAAACAAAGTTAAAATCTTCGGGTCTGCTTTTTCAAACTCATCCAAAAGCAGTAAAGCGTAAGGGCGCTGCCTGACAGCTTCTGTTAATTGCCCTTCTTGTCCCGACCCACCGATTAACCGGCTCACCGATTCACTGCTCTGGTACTCAGACATATCAAATCTGATAAAAGCACCTTCTGTTTTGAAATATACCTCTGACAATGTCTTAGCGAGTTCTGTTTTACCGACTCCAGTAGGACCCACAAATAGGAAAGACCCAATCGGCCTGGCTTCTTCACGAAGGCCGGTGGCGCTGCGCCTTAGAGCATCGGCCACAGTTTTGACTGCTTGTTCCTGGTCTATCAACCTTTGATGTATTTCATCCTCCAAATTGAGCAGTTTATTCTTATCGGTGTTGTCAACTTCCATCAGAGGAACCTTAACTCTGGCAGAAATCACTCTCCTAATTACCTCCTTCGTCACCCATCCGTTTAAGGGTTGTGTTAAAGCTTCCTTTAAAACGCTTATGGCACTGTCAGGCAAAACGCGGTCGTGAATCAGTTTTTGAGAAAGCGCCACTGCAGTCTTGATGGCGACAAAAGTCATCTTAACCTTACTCTTCCTCTCGGCTTCTATGGCCCGATCTTCTAAAATCTTTAGAGTATCATCTTCGGTGGCTGGAGACAGTTCAACTTTACGGAATAATCTGGCAAAAGAACTGTTTTTTTCTAAAATCCGGCTGTAATTTTCCGCTTCAGTGGTACCGATAAACTGGAAACTATCCGACTCTAAATAGGGCTGCATTAGGGAATATAGATTCAAACTGGTTCCTACCTCTCCCATCCCTAGCTCATGAATCTCTTCTATGACAATAATGATATTTTGGGCAAGCCCCACTTCCTCAAAGATCGCCTTCACCCGTTCTGCCAAGTCCCCCTGGGTTTTGATCCCTGATAAAAGCTTTGTTAAATCCAATAAAACTATTCTTTTAGTAGCCAAGGCTTCCGGCGCATCTCCGGTCACTATTTGTTTGGCCAAATATCGCAAAGTGGCTGTTTTCCCGGAACCCGGAGGCCCTACTAAAATGACACTCCTACCGCCCTCTTGGGATAAAATGTTTATGATTTCCTTCAAAACCCCATTGTCTCTGACCAAATCGGCGGTAGGAGTGTCATTTTAGTAGGGCCTCC
>MFCP01000040.1:53687-59192 GCA_001776635.1 Candidatus Daviesbacteria bacterium RIFCSPHIGHO2_01_FULL_40_11
ACTCTCCTCCAGATAGTCTTTTTCTTTTCTAAATAGATTAAAGCCTTTTCAAAGTCAGACATGGTTAGCTCAATTTTTGCTAAATTTGTATCAATATTTGGCATTTCCGAGAGGGCGGCCACGAAAAAATGAGTTGGTCTTAAATACTCACTGCCGCAAAGTTTCCCTAGCTCATATGCTTTGCCTGCTACTACCTTTACATCCGCAATTTCAAATGCAGGAAAATCACTGAGCTCTACCTCTAGGTTGGAGAGTAACTCACCAACCTCGCGGCTTTCTAAAAGCTTCTTAAAACTTAAATCTTCCCGTTTAATCATTGACGTCTTCCAAAAATCATCGATGCTTTTGCCAACTTGCCAGATTTTTTTATGGGGACTGGAAACTATATCCAAGAAAAATAAACCCATGCCGCCTAAAAATAGGGCTCTGCTTAGAGCGTAGGGTATATCAAAAACTGCCAAGGCAGGCAATACCAACCAGTAACCTGCTATTGCAAACAGAACTACAGTTGCAAACAAAAAAGCAAATAGCCCAATTAAGATTCTGCTCAATCGAAAGAAAAAGCTTAAAAACCTGCCCACAATTGATGAATCATGGAAAAGTGGAGTGAAAAGTAGCTTCCACATGAGTCCCACTGCCAAATCTTCTTCCAAAAAAAGCATCAGGTTTTTCCATGTTCTAATAAAAAAACTAACACTACCAGGATACCAGAATTGTAGTAAGCTAATTGGCAGTGTTAGGTATTTCATATTTTATTTTGGACTTTTCTGGATTACCTTTATCTATTATTTAGCTTATTCTCACAAAAAGTCCATTACAAGCTTTATGGTCGTAATGGACAAACTTGACTCCGTCAAGCATAGTATCAAAGATACTACGAACGGCAGATAATATACCGTTCATAGTACAAACGAAGTGCACTATGCTACACAAAGTGTAGTTTTGTCCAAAAATTATCTCGCCCTAATCAAATTCCCCTCAGTATCAAGTTCTACAAAATGCCCCGCCCTTCCCTCGAGATATACAGGACACTGGTTTTCCGGCAAATCATCTATCGGCAACCTGGGACTGTAAGCAATATCTGCAACCCAATCAGGCATTAAAGCGTTTGAAAGACAAGGCCCATTTGAAAAATCCTCACCTGCCTTTTTTCTTTGACTGTATAGAAATTTTGCTTGGTTAACAGCAGTATCAATTTCGCTTTTAGGGGGTGATTTTGGCCCGCCACTATTTAAATAAAGTGTAGCTAAGCTAGTAATAATTATTACAACTAAAGTAATTACTAACAGGGTTAATTTGGGCATGATTGTTGCTATACTTACTTCTTGCAGTATATCCCAGCACCCATGCTTTGAACAAGTCCCGAAATCTCCATTTTTAAAAGCAGCGCGGAAATTTTTGGTGAAGGGAAATTTAACTGTCGTCCAATCTCGTCAATATGCCTGTTTTCATTCTCTAGGACTCCCAAAACCTGCCTCTCCTCTTCCGAAAGATCTTCACTTTGAACTTTGAACTTTGCACTTTGCACTTTACTCATTCCCAGCTCTTCTAAGACTTCGTCAGGACTAAATACAATTCTCGCCCCCTCTTTAATAAGATTGATCGGGCCTTTCGACAAATCAGAAGTAATTGGACCGGGCACAGCAAAAACCTCACGGCCCTGCTCCAAAGCGAGCCTGGCAGTAATTAGCGACCCGCTATCCTCCGCTGCTTCAATCACCACAACAGCTAACGACAACCCTGAGATAATTCTGTTTCTGGCAGGAAAATTCCCCGGCAAAGATGGATAAGTTGGCGGAAATTCGGAAATCACTGCTCCGAAATCAGAGGCAATTTTTGCTGCTAGACTACGATTTTCCGGTGGAAAGATATTATTTAACCCTCCACCCAGCACTGCAATTGTCCGGCCGTTTTCAGAAACTGCAGTTAAATGTGCTTGACTGTCTACTCCTCGAGCCAGTCCCGAAATAACAGTTAAACCGGCGTTTACTAACCCTTTTGTAAACTCTTCTGTCACGACTTTGCCATACCCTGTCATCTTTCTGGTTCCAACAACCGCAATAGCTTTCTGACCAAGATCATCCAGTTTTCCTTTGTAATATACAACTACCGGTGGGTCATAAATTTCCCGGAGGAGCCTTGGATAGCTTTCATCAAAAATAGTGATCCATTTTATTCCACTGGCAGCAATCTCTTCCGCATAAGTTTCTGGTTTTAAGTTTTTTCGAGTTTCCAGAAGAAGGTTAACTGTATTTTTAAAGATGCCAATTTTTAAAAGTTCTCCTTCGTTTGCCTCCCACGCCAGCTTCGGATCCTTAAAATATTCTAAAACCGCCCTAAGCCTAATCGGCCCCAAACCATCAATGGAATGCAATGCTAAAAGGTGTGATACATTAGTCATGTCGGACATATTGATATTGTAACAACTACTCTCCTAAACTTCTTCCGGACTCTGTAGCAGAAGTATAAACATCCTGTATCAGCTTATTTTTATCAGGAGAAAAATAGTAGCGGTAGACTTCCTTTGCAACTGGGGCTGCCATAGAAGAGCCTTCCCCGGCACCCTCCAGCAAAATTGTTAAGGCAATTTTAGGGTCGTCAGCCGGCGCGAATGAAGTATACCAGGCATGTGTTTTATTCTTTGGATCCCCATATTCTGCTGTACCGGTTTTCCCTGCAGTCTCAATCGGGAAGGTGAAAAAAGGCCAAGCTGTCCCCCCAGCCTTCGGAACCAGTTTAAGCCCTGTATTAACCAATGCTACTTGATCTTTTGGTAACAAATTGGATACCAAAACCTGAGGTTTATCGGATAAAAGAATCTCGGGTTGATAAAGAGTTCCCTCTGTGGCAATAAAAGAGGTTATTCCTAAAATTTGCAAGGGGGTGGTTAAAACAAACCCCTGTCCAATTGCCATTTGCAAGGTATCTCCAGGATACCAAGGAGTATCAAAAGTTTTTTGCTTCCAATCATCATCGGGAATAAGCCCTTGCTCCTCTCCCGGTAGATCAATTGCAAGCTTTCGCCCTAAGTATAATTTCTTCGACCAATCAATCAGCGCATTCTCCCCCACAATCATCGCAATTTCATAAAAATAAGTATCATTTGAACGCTGCAAAGCTTTTAATAAATTCACCGGACCTTCTGTCTTTCCGTATTGATTAAAATACCAATTTGTAAATTTGTACGGCCCCAGCATCACTACTCCATTATCTTGAATGGTTGTATTCTCGCTTATTTTACCGGATGCCAAAGCTGCAAGCGACGAAATTATCTTAAAAGTCGATCCAGGAGGATAAGTTCCGCCTATTACCCTATTTAAAATTGGCGCAGTCGAGCGGGAAAAAATTTCACTTATGGCACTATCATCACCGTCTTGGGTAAACAAATTCGGATCAAAAGAGGGCAACGATAGAAGGGCTAAAATTTTACCGCTGCTTGGATCATTGGCAACTGCTGCCCCGCAACAGCTATTTGATTTAACTAAAGCTTCTTTCATTAGCCCAAAAAGCTTCTCCTGCAAAGATGCATCCAAGGACAGGTAAATATTTTGTCCCGCAATTGCGGATTTAAGTCGGAGTGTCCTTATTTTGCGGCCTAATGAGTCTACTTCAATGATCTCTCCACCATCTACCCCGCGTAAAAGCTTCTCGTATTCCGCTTCCACTCCGGTCTTGCCAATCCGATCTCCTAAACGATAATCTTTAAATCCTTTATTTTTAAGTTGCTCTTCGGAAATCTCTCCCATAAATCCTATAACATGAGCAAATATCTCGCCCATCGGATAAGTTCTGACGTTATCAACTTCTAAATCTCCAAATCTGGGATCACTTTTGACCTCCCATTCCAGAGCCTCTTCTCGTGTCACTAGTCTGGCTTTATGCCCGGCTGAGGCCGGATCATTTAAACGAAAAGCCGGAGAGTTAGCTGCTAAAATTTTGTCATCGCGGTCAAAAATAACTCCGCGGGGTGCATGAATTATTTTAACTTGAATACGGTTACCATCAGCCAAGTTTCTATTTTCGCTACCTCGAACTAATTGCAGATGAAAAAGCCTAAGGAATATAACAAAAAAAGATATTAAACAAAGAATTGAAAAAAATATAATCCTCCATATGCTTTCTTTAGTTATTAGATCATGACTGGGACGAAAATTAGGTAAGAGGAAATCGGTCCAAGCGGAGGATTCCTCTTGTCTAAATCCGCCAACTGGCGGACCAATTTTAGTGGTAACTTTTGCCACTTCATCGGAAAAACCAGGGCCTAAAGATTTTCTTTTTTTTACCATAAAGCAGTAATTAGACTCTTAACTTGATTTCTTTTCGAACAACAAATCTCTCTTCCCAGAATCTAATTAAATAAAAGGTTGGCAAAGAAAGAAGGGAGGCAAAAATTACTCTGGAAAACTCTAATACAACACTATGATTTATCATTGAAATTACCACCTGGTTTAAGGACAAAAATATTAAACTAATTGGTACTATAAGCAGTGGATTACCTGCCAATCGCATTTTGGATAAACTTTCAGTTGTCTGGACAAAGAATAGATAAACCAAACTCTGAAGACCTAAGAGATTTAAGTTTAAATGTGAATTGAGTAGCCCAAAAGCAAAGGCAAGATAAAGATTGCTTTTTTCGGATTTTATATATGTCCTGCAAATTAGAATCAACAGGACTAGATCTATGGGTAAGATAGTTGTTTGTAAGAAAGCAGCAATGATTAAAGTAATAACAAACGTCTTCATGACTAATCCTCTATTACAAACACTAATTCCAGATCCCTAACATCAAATATAGGTTGTAATTTTGCCTGCTTGAATACTTCATTTTCACGCTCTAAAACTTGACTAACCCGACCTAAGATTAATCCCCTGGGCAAAAATCCCTCCAGTCCTTCCGAATAAACTAAATCATCCTCAGCGACTTTCTCTTCATGCAAGATTTTATCCATTAGGATTTCCGTGCCAAATTGCCCTAAGATGATCCCTTTGCCTTTGCCCTCTTTATTTTGCGAAAATCCAGCCACCTTTGAATCAGGATCGGTCAAAAGTTGTATATTGGAAGATGCGGGAGAAACTGTCACTACTTTACCCACATAGTTTCCCTCAAAGACAACTGCTTGGCCCACTTTAATACCGGAGGTTTCACCCTTGTCAATTTTTAAGTATCTGCCGAGTCCAATCGGCCTAGCCGGGAGGAGATTATAAGTACTAGGATCGAGATGTTTTTCTTGCGAAACTAAGACCTCTGTTTCTGCAAGTTTTTTTCGCAAGGTAGCATTTTCCGAAAGCAGTTTCCCAACTTGTTCCTTTAAAGCTTTATTCTCCTGGGCGGCAAAACGGGCCTGGAAAATGAAATGGAATTGTTTACCCACATTCCTATTAGTATTATAGATCCCAAAAGAGACGGGGTTAGTAATATAAAACAAAAGTCTCTTTGGCCAATCTAAAAGATGTATGATGTCTAAAACAAAAATCATCAGGCATAAAAGAATAAGAATTAGAAAA
>MFCP01000041.1:0-4089 GCA_001776635.1 Candidatus Daviesbacteria bacterium RIFCSPHIGHO2_01_FULL_40_11
TGTCCTAATGGATAATCAGAACGATCCAAATTCAACTAATAACCCAACTTATCCGCCGGCCGGCTCGCCTCCTGGATTGGGTGGATCAACTCCATCTCCTGGAGCACCTAACCAACCCTTTCCGGATTTAGGTAACTTTCCTCAATCTACCACAACCCCAACTCAATCGGAACCAACTTCGATTCAATCGGAGCAAACATCTCCTCCTCCACTAACCAATTCAGATCCTATTCCCTCAAATTGGCCTCCACCTTCAGACCCAACACCGCCTACGGCACAACCACCATCCTCCTCATCTCCGTCCCCTACTTGGCCTCCTCCCCCGATGTCACAGGGAGAGAATCCACCTTACAGTACAATACCACCCCAAGATCAAGCCCCTGCCTGGACTCCTCCAGCTCAAACTACACCCCAGTTCCAACCTCAGCCTACGTCCGAACCAACTCCTACATTTACACCTCCTCCGCCAACCGTGGCACCGTCTGATACAGAACCAACTGGCCAGACTTCTGAAGCAGGTGGATCACAACCTGCTCTCTCGCCTCTAGACAATCCTTGGGGAGCACCAGTTCAGACTCCACCGATAGAACAGCCTCAACCTGCTACCCAACCTAGTTGGACAAATATTCCGACAAACCCCGCAGAGGACCAAGCTACCAATGTACCTCCCGCCACACCTTCGGAAGCTACTCCGACAGATCTTTCTCATTTGATATCCAACAATCAACCAGAACAAACTACCCCACCTGCCTCTGAAACCATGGATGTTCCATCTGTTGCAACTCCAACTCCGGAAGTACCAACCCTACCTACTGAAAACCATAAAGGTATACCTAAATGGCTAATCGGCTTAGGGATAGGACTCTTAGTTTTAGTAGGCGGAGCCTCTGCTTATTTTATACTAGGTATCGGTCAGCCTAATAAAACAACCAGTTTGCCTGCCACAACCGTTCCAGAAACTACCGAAGTAAAAACGCCTTTACCAATCACTACGCCGGTTGCGCAGCCTTCTCCTGAACAATCTGCTGCCACTGGCTCTGCTAACTTTGGTGAACTTGGAGGCAGTAGTGGCAATCAAGGTGCAACCTCCGCGGCAGAACTCCTTCGCCAAAGACAACAGGGAAGATAAAAATTACTTTTCGTGTATATACTTTAACCATAACTTCTTTATAAAGGGAGCTGAGAGGGTGGATAGCAGAAAAGCTATTGTAGGAACAATTGCTGTCTCCATTGGGTCAGGCGCACCTAAGTAAAAGAAAAATATGGCGACTACTACATAAGTTAAAACTGCTACCATTATCTTTCTGGTCCAAGATACCTCCCAAGCTTTTTCTCTCTCAACCCTTCTGTTTCTTTCTTTAATTTTGTTTACTTCTTCTTCTAACTGAGTAATTGTTATCATATGCTACTTATGCTTAATCTCCGAAAAGCCGGTATACTTTTGTAAAACCTCGGGGATTTTGACTGAACCATCCTCTTGTTGAAAATTTTCCAAAATTGCAATTAAAATCCTGGGTGAAGCGATAGCGGTATTGTTTAAAGCATGGCAGAATTTAATCTGACCATCTTTACCTTCGCCAGAAGGCAAGCTCTGCTTATCGCGGTATTTAATCTTAAGTCTCCGAGTTTGAAAATCCAAAACAATTGAATTTGAATGAGTTTCGCCGTAACCGCCCCTTCCCGGCATCCACGTTTCTATATCATATTGTAGAGCTTGTTTCTTACCCATGTCTTGTGAGGACATTACAACAACTTGATAGGGAAGTCCAATTTCCTGCAAAATTTCTTCGCTGTTATCCTGCAGCTCTTCAAAAAATCCCAAGGATTCGCTTTCTCTCGCTTCACACAAAACTACCTGTTCTACTTTATAAAACTCATGCACCCTGAAGAGCCCCTTGGTGTCTTTACCATAGGAACCAATTTCTGTCCGGAAACACGCCGACATGCCAACATATTTCTTAGGTAAATCTTTTGTGTCAAAAGTTTCATCCGCGTGCATCGCCATCAAAGGGATTTCTGCTGTCCCCACCAAAAAATCTTCATCACCTACCTTATACGTATCCTCTTCTCCCCAAGGAAATTGTCCTCCACCCACTAGCGCAAATCTTCTATTTATTACAGGAGGAACAATTGGCTGAAAGCCTTTTTGCATCAAATGGTCAAAAGCAAATTGCAAAACCGCCCAGTGTAACCTGGCCCCTTCATTTTTTAAGTAATATCCCCGGAAACCGCCTACCTTTACTCCCCTGTCAAAATCAATAATATTTAAAAGCTTCCCTATCTCAATATGGTCCTTGGGTTTAAAGGAGAATTTAGGCGGCTCCCCTTCTTTTCTGATAATTTTATTAGCAGATGCATCCCCTATTGGCACCTCTTCCAACAAAATATTGGGCATTTGCAGCATTAAATTTTGCCACTCCTTTTCTACCTTATTTAATTTATTCTCCAAATCATCTAACTCTCCCTTAATCTTTTTACCGGTTTCAATATCCTTATTTCTAGCAGCCTCATTTCTTTTGGCTCTTAAGCCATCAACCTGAGTTATCAATACCTTTCTTTCATCATCAAGCTTTAACAGTTTTTCCAAATCTACATTAGCCTTTCTGGCTTCTATGGATTTCTTAACTTTCTCTAAATTGTCTCGAATAAAATTAATGTCTAACATAGTCCTCTTTTTGCCAACTTCTAGCCGGTTCAACCTCTCCGGATAATATCATATCAACTGCCTTTTTATGCCAATCAAATTTAGTGATATGATAAACCCTCTTAAAATATTTTAACGCATCTTGTGCGCCCGGTACACCCTTTGCTTGAGCCAGAGCATCTAAATTGTCTGCAGCTTTTACAAGTCTCGCTTCCAAAGATTTCCTTTCGTTATATTCCTCAACCAAATCTATAATTTCTTTCTTTGAATCCAAACCCTCTACTAAGGCTTTTACTCCTTCTTCTTCAATATTTTTGAAAACCCCTCCTGCCATACCTTTAACAAAGGTACCTACATCCCCCACAATTGTTTCACCGATATCATGAACAAGCCCCATCTTCAAAACTTTTTCAGCATCAATTTTTATCTCCTCTTTTTGTAACTGTTTGGCTAAAAAATAAGCTAAAAGCGCCGTCACAAAAGAATGTGCTGCCACAGAATCCGCCTCATTCCTTTTAAAACCTAAGGCAATAAAACCTTGTCTGGGCAATTCTTTAGCCCACTGCAGTGTCAAAAAAACTTTTAAAATTTTCTTTAAATCAGTAACATTCATATTTTTATGGTATGTTCTCGGATGCACTCGAACAATAATTACCTTCCTTTTCTTTCTGGCCGAAGGGTAGGGAATAATATCACATCTTTGATGGCATGTTGATTTGTTAAAAGGGACACTAATCTATCTATACCCATTCCCCAGCCAGCAACCGGCGGCATGCCATATTCCAGCGCCCTGATATAATCTACATCTAAAACCTGGTGTTCCTCCAAACCTGCTTTAGCGAGTTTCATTTCTTCTTGCCATGTTTTCTTTTGCAGAGTTGGGTCATTTAACTCCGAATATGCATTGGTTAGCTCAAAACTCATACATAAAAGTTGTAAACTTTCAGAAATGCTTGGATCTTCTTCTTTCCTCTTAGCTAAAGGTCTCATGGCGGCCGGATAATCCAAAATGTGGGTCGGCTGTTTTATGGTAAGTCTTGCCACCTTTTTATAAAGTTCATCACAGAGTGGTCCATATCCTACAACACCTTCAAGGTCCAACTTAATTTTTTTATGTTTAATTTCATCGAGAAGTTTTTCTTCAGTATCCGTTACTTTCAAATCTATTTTACAAGTTTCTTTTATTAACTCGCGAAAGGTTAATCTTTTAAAGGGAGGTTTAAAGCTTAGCTTAACTCCTTCGTAGTCAAATACATATCCGCCTTTGATCTTTCTTACAATTAATGAAACAAATTCTTCTGTAAAAGTAATTAAGTCGTGATAATCAGCATAGGCCCAATAAAATTCAATCATGGTAAATTCCGGATTATGCTGTCTGTCTATTCCCTCATTTCTAAAATCTTTACAGATCTCAAAAACTTTCTCAAAACCCCCAACTATTAATC
>MFCP01000041.1:4121-7735 GCA_001776635.1 Candidatus Daviesbacteria bacterium RIFCSPHIGHO2_01_FULL_40_11
ACTATTAATCTTTTTAAGTAAAGCTCGTCTGCAATTCGAAGATATAACCTGGCATCTAAAGCATTATGATGGGTAGTGAATGGCTTGGCAGTTGCCCCACCATAAATCGGCTGAAGAGTTGGAGTTTCCACTTCCACAAATCCTTTGTCTTCCATGAATTTTCTAATAAGTCTTATCGCCTCATGTCTTATTTCAAAAACTTTTCTGACTTCAGGATTAATAATCAAATCCACATACCTTTGCCGATACCTTTCCTCCACGTCTTCCAACCCATACCAAGCAGAAGGCAAGGGCCTTAAACTTTTAGTCAGTAATTTAAAATCAGAAACCCTAACGGTGATCTCCCCTGCTTGGGTTTTAAAAACCTCCCCTGAGCTTTCAATAAAATCACCAATGTCAAAATTGGTTAAAAATTCATATTTTTCTCCGGCTAGTTCTGCTTGAGAAAAAAACAGTTGAATTTTCCCGCTGACATCCTCTAAATCTGCAAAGGTGATTTTCCCATGGGGACGGAGCGATCTAATCCTCCCTGCCACCACCACTTTTTTACCCATCATCTTCCGGGCAATCGAAATTGAGTGTTTTCTTTGACTTTTTGAAGGGTAAGGATTAACTCCCAACCTTTGAATATTTTTTAATTTCTTAAGTCTTTCTTTTTGTAAATCCTGCAAAGCCATGAGTAAAGTATAACTGAAGCTATATATTTTTAAAAGGAGAAATAAGAAGTTATATTTTTAATCTTTAGGCCGCAGCTTCTTCTATTTCAGCAAGTTCCTCTATAATAGATTCTTCTATAAGATGTTCTCTATATCTACCTATAACATCTGCTGCGATAAACATTCCATCTCCATTTGCAGAAACTAACCCCAATTCTTTCATCTCCACATCCCATTTATATGATTCCGGGTATTTTGGATCCGGTGTATATGCCCTATCCCACCCCTCAAGGTAAATAGATTCAGCTATGCCTGTTTCCTTATCTACCCCTTTTGGATTTATAGTTCTCTTTTCCACAATCCCTAAAGCTTTTTCCTTCTCCGGATCTGCACTCCAACGTTTATAAAATGGAAAGATTTTTTCTGGATCAACTAATTTTGATCTAATCAGTGATCCTATTGCTCTGCCGCTACGAACTCTGATCATTATAATATGCGGTTTATGTAAACCATTAGCTACTTGAAAAAATTTAGCACCTAAACCCATCCGTCTGTATTCATCTAAAATTGTCCCACCGGACATATACAGTATTTTTTTAAACCCCTCATCAGTAGGAAGCATAAATAATTGTCCTGTGACACATCCGATATATCCATCTATCGATTCTTTCTCTGGTTTTGGTAAGTGCAATATTTCAGCTACGAATCTACCTGCTTTTTCAAAACCGTTTTCCTCAGGAGAATAGGGCTCCAATTCGTGGGCAAGCTCTACAATTCCTCTATCCCATCTCATATTCTGAAAAACTTCATCGGATGCTTGCTTACGGTCAATGCCAAATACTCTTTGCTCAAACTTAATAGCAATCTCTCTTAGTGGATCCCTATTCCGTATATATGTATCACCTGTAAAAGCTTCTATTAAGGATTTACCCCGAGGTCCTTCATAGGTATTTATGATGTTTGTAACAGGTCTTACAGGTCTTATTAAATTATTAGGCCCCGGAATACGAGGGGCCTCGCGTTCGACAGAATTTGTAGCCATAATTTTAAGTAACTAATTATAACCTTATTTAGATGAAATTTCAATTGAGATATCTCTCGATAAAAACTGCTGCTTCCTCTCTCCTACCGCTAGAAAGTAAACGTTCAAGTATATGAAATAGATCTTGTAAAGCTACAAAAATCTTCGTAAAATTAAGTATTGTCATTCCCTTCAGATCTTTTAAAGCACCAGATTTTAGTAGAAAGTTAATAAAAATTATAGCTCCCAATGTATATTCAGGCAAGGATTTATTAGCGAATCTTCTGTTTTTAACGAGATAAAAGCTTCTGCATAACAATGTCACAATCATTGATTCAAGTTGTTTATTAGTAATTCTATCTTTCAAGAGTAATGAACCTGCCATTCTAAACCCCAAAATTGTAGCAGCCAACTCGTAAATCGGCCTAAATAAATCTTTCAGATTATCGCTGGCATGTCTGTAATATAAATAGCTATGAGCCAATTCATGCATAGCAACATGACGTAGATTTCCTCTGCTCAAATCTTCGAAACTATATTCTTCTCTAAATTCTTTAGGAAAGATTTTATTAAAAGTGGGAATAATTTCTTTTTGCATCATTAAGTCGTTAGGTTGATTAAAAAGTGTAATCTCGGAACCATATTTTTCCACGATCTCAACATTTATAGGGTAATTTACCCCTGGAAACTTGGTTTTAGCCATGAGTCCTGAAAATAAAATTGTATCAATTACTTTTGCCTTGATCTTGTCGTGATTACTTACTCTCTCTGTGGGTATTAATCCCTCTCTTCTAACACTCAGTATGGTATTTTTATAATTATTAAGTCTGTCAGTTCCCTCAGAATCTAAAGTTCCCACCCAAGCTTGATAAGAATTCTTTGTAAAAAGAAGCTGATCGTCGAAATAATCATTTGGACCGATCGATATATCCAAGACATAAGGTTTCATATTTAACCAAGCAGCCGTAGTCTTTTCATAAGACCCACTGAGTAATGCTTTTGCTTGTATTAAAAGAGTTTTACCAAATTCTTTATTCTCGGTTATATTAGCCGCTTCTTCTAGCTTAGCAACTATGGGTTTTAGTAAATCCGCATATTTAATATGATAAGGCACCGCAACCAGTTTCCCGTTTGCTCGTTCAACTACTGTATACGGAGATAAAATTTGCGGGGCTTTACTGGCTACTTTACTAATTTCCTCTTTCGTTGCATCACGAGGATAAAAATTGGCCCCAGGGAATTTTTGATTCTCTTGCTGTTTATAGATAGGCACAATTAACTTGCCAGCCTCAATGAGAAGCTGCAATACTTTACTCTCGCTTTTAGAAAGTTTAGGGAGCTTTGGATTAAACTCTATCAACAGTTTACTGCTCAATTTCTTAGCCATATGCTTTCCTCCTACTTGATCTCCAGAACTTTACATTTATACCTGACTATTGGGGTTGCCACTTCAACCTCTTCTCCCTTTTTAGCACCTATTAGAGCTACTCCTAAAGGCGATTCATTTGAAATTCTTTTCTTGGAAGGGTCTGCCTCGACTCTTCCTACAATGGTAAATTCATCAATACCATCATCCATCTCTATTTTGACCGTTGATCCGATCACCACGAAATCTTCCGTATGTTGGTTGACTATGACTTTTGCGCTTTTGAGGATATTTTCAAGTTCTAAAATGCGGCTCTCTGCCATAGCCTGCTCTTCCAAAGCAGCATCATATTCAGAATTTTCAGCCAGATCTCCATATTCCCTCGCCTGATGAATTATTTCAGCAATCTGAGTTCTCTTGGTATTTTTTAAAAACTCCAGTTCTGCTTTAGCGTCAGAGAGACCCTTAACAGTAAGATACACATTTTTTTTAACCCTCGCTGGGTTTGCGTCAATTTTATTCATTTTCATTAAGCAGGTAAATTGTGCAAATTCTAATTGAAGTTTGATGT
>MFCP01000042.1 GCA_001776635.1 Candidatus Daviesbacteria bacterium RIFCSPHIGHO2_01_FULL_40_11
AAAACAGGTGACAAAAAGGCCGGCAGGAATATCCACCCAAAAATTAACAGGGAAACTAAAAGGCAAATTTTTTTCATTAATTTAAATTATACCACATCTTCCCAGATTCGTCAACTATAGGTTACACCGTATTTTTAATAGTTCGGTCTTTTGATAATTCTAAAAGGAAAGTTAAGCTGGGAGGACGTTGCTCAACTTTAACAGAAAGTGGAACCTTTAACTCCTTAGCGATAGTTTGGGCAATAAATCCCTCTAAACCGCTTCCCAGGCGCAAATTTGTGGTAGTTGCTAAATTCCCAAAATACTCAGTTAAAAGATCCTCTTTTACTTTTTCGGGGACATTCGCATGAAAGCTGATCACTGTAACATTGATATTACGATCTCCCTGTCTTAAGGGTAAAATCTCCACCCGACCCTCCTTTTGCTCGGATGCAAGAAGTATGGCTATTTCCAGCAATTTTTCCAAGATTACTTCCAGCCATTTTGGATCAATTAGCACCCCAAAGTCCGATACCCCAGATAAAGCTGCCTCCGGCACTTTTTGACCTTTCAAAGACAACAAACTGACCTCAGCGGTTTCTTCCAGAGCTAATTTAAACTCCGCGGTCACGTTTAAGCTTTTGGCAAATCCCTGGCTGTCCTTAAGGGCTTTCTGGCAAACTTCCGCCACGTCTGAAAGTGAAATATTTTCGATGATGGGGTGATCTTCTATTTCCTGGGCGATCAATAGGTCTTCCGCGATCTTTCTTAAAATTTCTGCCCTAAGTTGCAAACTGTTTACTCTGGTTTGAGCCAGCGCTTTTTGAAGTTCTCCGAAAACCAGTTGCTCTCTTCTGTAAGCTAAATCCAGATCTTTGTGGATGGCCGAATACATGCCTTCCAACTGTCTTTCTTTAAGAACAAAGACAAACTGGTTGATTTTACCTGTAAAATCAGCTATGGGACGAACTTGGATGGTAATTTGGGTAGGGACCTTGCCGGGCCGATCCAAATAGAAATCACTAATAATGCGGGTGGTTTTGTCTTGGAGTATTTGTGATATGGATAAGTTCTGCATGGTAGCTTGACTGCCGTCTTTGAACTTGATTGGTAATATCTCCAGAAGCGAGTGGCCCAGGATTTCATCGGAGGTCAGGTTAATCACTTCCTCTACAGCTTGATTAATCGATAAAATTTTGAGGTTTTTATCGGTCACTAAAATGAGTTCGTTTAAACCTTTAATGATTGATTCTTCCCGTCGTTGTCCTAAATATAAATTTTCACTTAAGATTTTCGATAAGGCATCTTTGATATGATAACTATGATTTATAATTTGGGCCAAAGGGATGATGACAATAAACGAGATAAAATAAAGGACAATGGAGAAAGGGTCCTCTTGAGAAAGAGCTAGTAGAGTCTGATTTAGCCAAATATTAACTGTTAAAACAATTAAAGAAAGTCCCAGGAAACTGATTGAGGCCGGCAAATTCAGTAAAAAAGAAGTGCCTAAAGTAAACAGATGAAGCATGATTAAAAATGGGCTGAAGAATCCGCCGGTTGATATCACAATTAACTGAACCATTGCTGCAGTTAGAAGAAGAAGGATGGGGCGGAACCACCTGGCCAGGGCAGGCTTACTTTTAGAAAAGATGAAGCGATACGAAAGAATCAGTATCACAAGCAATATAATAATGATTTGCTGTAAGTTGGTGGTGGAGGCTTTATAGTAAATTAAAGCCAGAGAGAATGCAGATGATAACAGGAAAATAATGGACTCAAAAGAAAACATGTCTTAAGCCTTGCCCACATTAATAACTTGTTCAATTAATCTATTTGAATACCCGTATTCGTTGTCATACCAGGCAAAGATTTTGACCAGATCTCCGTCTACCACCTGAGTCAAGGGTAAATCAACTACGGCTGATTCCGGACGACCAATAATATCAGTTGAAACCAGCGCATCATCACTCCATGCCACAATCCCTTTCCATTTTGGATCTTCGCAAGCACTTTTTATAGCTTGATTAACCTCCTCAGCTGTAGTTTTTTTCTTTAGAACAAAAGTAATATCGGAAATGGATCCGGTAATAATCGGTACCCTTAAGGCCCTACCATCAAAAAGGCCTTTGAGAGAAGGAATAGCTTCTGTTGTAGCTACTGCCGCACCTGTGGTAGTAGGAATAATATTTACATAAGCTGCCCTGGCACGCCGCAAGTCATTAGCCTTTCCTCCGGGCGGCGGGCCGTCCACTAGGTTCTGTTCGGCAGTGACTCCGTGAACCGTAGTCATAACAGCTTTTACTACCCCAAATGCCTTATCAATTATTGCAACAACAGGCGCAATGCAATTGGTAGTACAAGAGGCATTATTAAGCAACTCTTCCCCTTTATAGCCTTCCGCATTGACCCCAATTAAAATCGTTTCCACTCCACCGCCCTTAGCAGGAGCTGACAGAACCACTTTTTTGGATCCGGCTAAAAGGTGCTGTTTCATCCCTTCCGCGTCAGTAAATCTGCCGGTTGATTCAATCACCACAGCAACACTCAGATCTTTCCAAGGTAACTTACTTGGTTCTTTTTCCTGATATACTGTGTAGGGCTTTTGATCTACTATGATATGCTCTGTATCTGAGGAAACGTCATGATTCCAGATGCCATAAGCGCTGTCATACTTTAAAAGATGGGCTAACACTTGCGGAGAGGTCAGGTCATTGATGGCCACAATCTCCACGGCATCACCATGCTTTTCTATGGCAACTTTAAAAGCGCTTCTCCCTATTCTGCCAAAACCATTAATTGCAATACGCAACATTTTTTTACCATATCACAAAATAGGAAGAGTTTACAAGCTGGTGGGACACCAACCTTCGGTTGGTTCAGGAAGCAGACATCTTGGCGTAGAATCCAAACAAGCTGGCCTGGGATAACATGTCGCTGATGGAACTGGAACAGGACTTGAAGTAGGACAACCTTCTTCAGGTACGGGGTAAATATCACCGTGCGCTTTGTGTTCTCCTAAGGCGTTTCCGTTAATAGAGATTAAAACATAAGGATTTTTATCTGAATCTGTTTTATGGCAGATCTCTACCACTGCCCCACCATTCTTTCCAGAAGGATTGGGAGATTTGGTGGGTCTGGGGGTAATGGGGGCGGAAACAGGGTTCTTGGGCGAATATGCCTTGGGGGAAATATTTGTTTGCTTTTGTACTAGAAAAACACCAACACCTAAACCTGCCAGAAGCAGTAAAACTAAAACTATATGAGCAGCACCTTTTTGTGAATTCATCCTTATATTTATAAGAACATAATTTATAAACCAATGTCAAGGGTACGATATTTGACAAAGATTTTTAAATCTGTTTAAATAGTGTTAGACGGGTATTATGTTTGAAAAACCCACAGGGTTTGCCCAACGGGGAGTAATTTCTCCCCACCTCCTGATTGCCCTAGCTGTCATCGGTTTGATAATCTATGTCCTGATCTCCTCCACTTTCCCTTTTAAAGATAAACTTTTTGGCTTGCTTTATCCCAAACCTTCTTCTCAGGCAGCTGGTTGCTTAAAAATGATCATTCCGGCCTACTTTTATCCCGGTCCGTTATGGGATCAGACTATCAGTAAAGCTGGCGCAGTCGACATCATGATCGTCAACCCTTCAAGCGGCCCTGGGAGTACCATTGATACCAACTATACCGGAGTTATCAATAAAGCCAAAGCTGCTGGTATCAAGATACCCGGCTATGTTTACACTGATTATGGCAACCGTGATGCTGCTGTGGTGAAAGCAGATATTGATAAATACAGAAACTTTTACGGAGTTAATGATATTTTTCTGGATCAGGTATCTGCTTCAACCACAGCCCTGTCTTATTATCAGGACCTAGCCAATTATATTCGCGCTACTTCAGGCTCTCTGGTAATTCTTAATCATGGGGCAATACCAAACCAAGCATACGCTCAAATTGGTGACATACTGTTAATCTTTGAAGGAAGTTTTAGTGAATATAAGGCAGCCACCTTCCCATCATGGGTTTTCAATTATCCTTCGGATAAATTTGCTCATTTAGTCTATGATACAGGCAATAAATCCAGAATGAATCAGGCAATTAGGTTGGCAAATCAGCAAAATGCCGGTTATATCTATGTGACTAACGACACCCTGCCTAATCCCTGGGATAGCCTGCCTAGTTATTGGTCAGCAGAGATAAACAAATTATGCACCGCGACCCCCTCCCCAACCCCTACCCCTAACCCCACCCCAACTCCCACTTTAAGTCCCACTCCTACTCCAACCGCTTCTGCAACCCCGACACCCTCCCCTCTGCCATCACCTACATCGCTGCCCGGCGGCAGTATTTGGAAACCCGCTTTAAATACTTCCTGGCAATGGCAGCTGACAGGTACGCTTGATACCTCGCTAAACGTCACTATGTATGATATTGATCTATTTGACAATTCCGCCTCAGTAGTGGCATCACTTAAAAACTCCGGTAAAAAAGTAATCTGTTATTATTCTGCCGGTTCCTGGGAAAATTGGCGGCCGGATGCCAATCAATTCCCCGATTCTGTCAAGGGCAACAGTAATGGCTGGCCCGGGGAAAAATGGCTGGATATCAGGCGACTGGATGTCCTGGGGCCAATCATGAGCGCCAGGCTTGATCTTGCCAAACAAAAAGGATGCGATGGCGTTGAACCTGATAATGTCGACGGTTACACAAACAATACAGGTTTTCCTTTAACTTATCAGGATCAAATTAATTATAACAAGTGGACTGCCAATGCGGCCCATGCCAGAGGGCTGTCTGTTGGCCTCAAAAATGATATTGAGCAGGTTAATGACTTGCTTTCCTACTATGACTGGACCTTAAATGAGCAATGCTTCCAATACAATGAATGCGATCCCTTAACAAAATTTGTCCAGGCCGGGAAGGCAGTCTTTAATGTGGAGTATAAGCTTGACACTTCCCAATTCTGTCCTCAAGCAAACTCGATGAACTTTAACTCATTAAAGAAAAATTTAGACCTTGATGCCTACCGAGTTGCCTGCAGATAAACTACCTGGCAGTCACGTTGATGATTTGTTTAGCGCTGTTGCCTGAGGGATCATAAGCTTTGGCAGTGATGGAATAAGTTCTCCTTGCTGGCTTAGGCACATTCCAGGAACAACTATACTGGCCTGAACTGTTGGGGGTTAACACCAGGCATTTTAAGCTATCGCCGATATAAAATTCCACCTTAGAAACCGCCACGTTATCAGAGGCTTTGGCAGCAATCAAAACCGTGCTATTCTTTTTGACAGTGGCCCCATTTTGAGGGTTGGTGATAGACACTATAGGAGGAGTGGTATCCGGAACGGGAATTGGTTCAGAAGCGGCCTGAGATACAGGTTTTGGGAAAAGCTGGGCGAATAACTTATCTTTAAAAGGAGCGGACGACGATAGAAGAAAAAAAGCCACCAGACCAAAACCTGCAATTAAAACGAATACCGGCGCTACCCCTTTTTGGTTTAATGAAAACATGTAATTTAAGCAAAACACTTTCCCCTCTCCCTTGTCAATACCCGCTATTTTTGGTAAACTATGGGACCTATGGCTAATCTTGAAAAAGGTCCTGTTAGAATTACCCGGCGTGAATCATTTCCTATTATTTTCGGAGGGTCTCTTGCTGCTTTTATTAGCCTCGCTTGCGGTCTACGGAATCAAGAGCCCCAAAATACAACTCCGACAGTAGCTGCTGTAAAACCTTTCCAGGAACCACTAGATACCCAAATAGTAGAAAATGTGCGAAGAGAGATATTGAACTTTAGTAATTATCCCAGAAACTTGCGAGAAAAAATGGTCAATTTCTGGAGTCAGGGTGTTGGGAGCGTAGCATACAGCAAAAATAACCAATCTTATTTACTTTCTTTTCGGCCGGCAACGCCAGATCCTCAGTTGCAAGACTTGGCCAGAACCACGATAAGCTTGGAGCGCAGAAGCTTATCTACCGGCGGCAGCGCTTTAGAATTTCTTATTAATGGATCATATTCTCCTGATGTAGAAAAGGGTTTACCTGAACAAATAACTAATCGTTTAAAGGCTATGAATTTTGAACATGAAGGTATTGCTAGCATAGCTTTCGTTAATGGTTTTATCAGTGTGGGTCAAGACTTGGGCCTGGATTTTAGATTCCCCTCTGAAGCCCAACCTCAGGAAGCTAACCAACTTTCCAAATTAAGAGAGTACATACCAACAATCAGGTACGATGCGGAAGCCGTAGCAGAAATTAACGATTATATCCTAACCTTTCCTCTGCTTGATAAAGACCCCCAGGGGCAGATCCTGTTTGTAAAACACCCAAGCAGTCAAAAACCATTACCCATAGTTTCCGGCAATGTGTTCCTGGAAGGCGGGCTAACTTTTATAGTTGATCAAACCATTGGTGCATCTTTGACGGGAATCGACAGTTTCGACCAACTAACTCAAAAATACTCTGTATTAGATAGTATCCCTGGAAGTACGGAATATCTGAAACAAATTCAGCAACAGTTCAAAGATAAGCCTTAATACCACTATTTATCTATTAACCCGACCAGCAGCCAGAAATAAAGAAGGTGTACCACTGACTGGTTTTGAAACTGGACCCAAACCAAATAAGTGATCAATGAAATTAAAAGTACATTTTGTTCACGATCGTGAATATTTTGTCGAAGTTTATTAAGCAATACCCCCACCAACCCTAACCACCCCAATAGCCCAATTACTCCGGAAAAAAGCAGCAAATCCAAAACGTAACTGTGCGAGCGGTTAATACTTAACTCCTTAAGGCTAATTAAAACCGGAGAAACTTTTAAGTTTTCCTCAAAAAGAGGGTGTTTATTTTCCTCAAAATAATCAGCAAAGGCCTGGCCAATATTCTCCAAACCATAGCCTGTGAGAGGTTTTTGCCAAGCGATTTTTAAAGCCTCGGGCCAAATATAGGCTCTTTTCTCTACAGATTCTTTGGTTAAATCAGGGTTTTGGGTAACAAAAGGCTTGGATACTTCATTCCCCACTAAGCCGGAAGAAACATTTAAAGCGATAATTATACTACCCAAAACTATCACACCCGCAATCAGACCCACTTTGAACTTTAGCTTCAACTCGTTCGTCAAACCTAAAAGTAGCAACACAAGCGCCAGCAAAATCGTCGACCTGGAGTAACTAATTAAGATACCAACCATGGCAACCAACCCACCGCCCCACCCCAACACTACCAACCTTTTATCCTGATTTTTAAACAAAAAGTAACAAAAAGGTAGGCTTAAAAGCAAAAAACCGGCAAAGAAATTAGGCTGGCCAAAAGTGGATACTGCCCTGCCGGCATAATTTGGAATTTGAGCATGGAAAATATTTATTAATAACCACTCTTTAATAGCAAGCAGACTTATTAGAGTTGCTGAAATAGACAATACTGCTGCCCAATATTTTAATTTAATCTTTGTCCAACTCACAATTAAAGAAAACAAAAATAAATATGCATATAAAATCCAGCCCTGAAAGTAAGGATAATTCCCCACAATACTGCCCATCACATCAATCCCGTTTAGTGATGTAAGAAGTAAAATTAAAATAAATATTCCGGCAATTTTTAAAATTTGAGTCCACTTAAATCCTTTTCCCCTCCATAATAACCCTATCAAACTAATACTTAATATGAAAAAGAATGCCTTTATTTGTTCATACCCTAAATTATAGGTTGCGCTTAGCAATGGAGTCAAAAAGACAGTTAAGAGAAGTAAATATTTTATTAGTGATGTCACTTTAGAGCTTCTATTGTTGGCAGTGTTCCTTCAGCTAAAAACTTCAGCATGGCTCCGCCGCCAACCGACACGAACCCTTTTTTCTCAAACTCCCCCAAAATCTCCAAACTCCCCAACAAGCTAACCGTATCTCCGCCTCCAATGATTACCTCTGCGCCGGAATCTAAAACCATCCGGGCAATTTTCCCGGACTGGACATTTCCGGGGTCTTCAAATTTACCCAGCGGACCGTTCCAAACTATCATCTTGGCTCCCTTAATAAGACCACTCCAGGATTCAGCAGTTTCCGGAGCAATATCAGTCCCCGCCTCATTCATCTTTCCCACCATCACGTTGTTTGGTAAACTCAAGCCCTGTTCCCTAATCTCTGAAACTAATTTCCCACCTACCAAAACTGCATCTGCTTTTTCTGCCAGCATAGTAATAACCGGTAATTTATCGGTCACTTTTGCTCCTCCCATAATAGCCACAAAAGGCTGTCTGGGATTATCCCTGACTTCACCTAAAATCTTCACCTCTTCAGCAAAGTGAAGTCCTGCTGCATGAGGTAAGAGCGTGGGTACCATAGTGGTAGACGCAGCCGGATTATGAGCAGAAAAAGCTTCATTGACATATACCTCGCCCAGTGAAGCAAGTTTCTTGGCAAAATCAATATCACAAGTTTTGGAAGTACAAGTAGTGTGGTAATCTAAACCAGGCACCTCGCCATGGAAGAAACGGATGTTCTCTAAAAGCACTATTTTACCAGTTGAAGTTGCAGCTTGCTCCAAGTTTTGGGCAAAAGCCACTTCCATTCCCAACGCCTGCTCAAACCACTCCTGAACCGGTTTAGCGCTAAGTTCCAGCGGATTGCCAGCTTTTTCATCATCCACAGTTTTAAAAGGCCTGCCTAAATGACCTATTATGATAACCTTTGATGCATTCTCCAAACACAGTTTTAAAGTTGGCAGTCCCGCCTTCAGTTTAAAGTCTTCTACAACTACCATTTCCCCAGCTACAGAGGGTTTACCCTGAGCGAGCGAAGCGAGTCGAAGGGCCACATCAATATCATATCTAAGAAGAACCTTTTTGCCTTTTACGAATTCAGAAGTCACCACCTGCATACGGTTATCTTAACATACCGAAACCTCTTGACAAAAATAACAAGCAGGAGCACATTAGTGCCTGTAGATTAAAAGAGGTTGTTTAAGATTTTCTAATTATCAAAAAAATTCTTCCCTGAATTTAGAGCTTCAAAATAAGATTCTATTGTTCCAAATAAAGGTTTAGGCAAATTTTGAGGATTATACCAATTCCAACTAGCAAATTTGTGTGGTTCTAAAAGCCGAGGTTCCCCAGACTTCCATTCTGCCACCAGACCAATATCTACATAATGTTTGCCAGGATACCTTTTTAAATTAGCCAGTCTAACAAACCTGACATTTTTGATCTCAATCCCGGCCTCTTCCCGACATTCCCTTCTGGCACATTCAATAATTGATTCGCCAAATTCCAAATGTCCGCCCGGAAAAGCATACTCACCTGCTCCATGTGAACCTTTTCTTTTGGAAAGCAGGACTTTGCCATTTTTAAAAACCAAAACTCCAATACCAACTTTAATTTGAGGGTTTTTTGAAGTCATACGAGGTGGACTGTGTTCAGTCCTAATAAACCAAATTATATCAAACACAAGGTATATTCCTCTATGCTATACTGAAAAAATGGAAGGGCCAGGATCAAACATTGATAATCTCAAGGCATTAATAGGTTTTAAAAAGCTAGAAAAGGGATTTGATCCTAATAAATTTGAAGCAGCACGATCACTAGTCGCAACTTTAGACAATAGAACTACGCCTCCAAATGATAAACAAGCCAGAGATTTGATCAGCAGAATTGATAGGAACGGATCAGCTTTAGCTTTTGGGTTGGATGACAATGCATCTGTAAACCTTACCCTAAAAACTTTAAGACAGCTTCAATCCATAGACTATAACTCCCGTTTACCAAATGATCGAGCGAAAGAAGCTAGGGCTTTAGCAAATAGATTAGTTTCAGGTAACCTTTCTTCTATTGATAGAGCTATACAGAGAACAGCTGATCCAACCAATCTTCAATTAGCTATGGACTTAGTAAAAAAAACGCTGAGGGAAGATAAGCTATCACCTGATGGAAGAGAAATAGATTTCTTGTTAAGGCATTTTGAGGAGGGATTAAGAAGTGACGATTCAAGAGAAGACGGAGAGTCTGAATATACAAAATATTCTTTTATAGCTTCAGACATGTTTATAAGAATGGATGAGAATCAGCGAATAGAGGCTATAAAAATGCTTCAGGGCATGATCGATAACCCTGAGATAAGAGGAAGGGTAGTGTACGTAATAAGCCACCTATCTGCAGATCAATGGATTCCTGATGAAACACGAGAAGAAATCCGAAGTGTTTTAACTAAACAAATAATTAATCAATATGGACTTGATTACGATGAGCTATTAAGAGCTTGGGTTAGCGGTAGCGGCGAGATCTTGGGCAACTTCTTTTATAATGAAAGGAACTTAAATCAGATTTTTACTCTTGAATCTACCAACCCAGGGATTTGCAAAACTCTAAAGAGAGAGTTTAGAATAACAAATTTTTCTCGCTATCCGGAAGAATTATTAATAGATCTGTTTCAGCAGAGAAATAATATGGTTATTCCCTACGGATTAATGCTCTATCCTAAAAGGGATCATGATGGAACTGCTTATCTTTCAAGAGACGTTGTGAAGAAATTCTACGAACAACTTAAGTCTTTTGGATACAGTCTAAGACTTTATGAGGTGGGCAGTAAGATGGACATTGGCAGAGTTCTTATTGCTTCCAAAAAAAAGTTTGGGATTAAAAATAAAATAGAATTTATGATTTTGGTTGGACACGGTAATCCTCAAAGCATAACTTTTGGAGAAACCTATACAAACGCAGAAGCAGGAGAAGAAGTAAATAACCGTAACGTAAGTGGTGTTATCCATCAGTTGGATTTTGAAGGAAGTGGTGTACAAAAAGCTGGAGAGTTACTGGCTGATCATGCAAATATAATTCTTGTTTCCTGCTCCACCGGTGCAGCTGAGGGGATAGCAAAAACTATATCTGAAACATATCCTAAAACCACTGTGACTGCCCCCGAAGAGCCAACTGACCTAAGAGGAATAGACGTAACAAAGGATGCACAAGGTAAACTTCATTTCAAGGTTGCTTATAGATCTACTGATATTTCAAGGTCTTTTGCAGCTGGGAAGTCTCTCTGAGAAAATAATTTGAAAACTTCGGAAATTACCCGGGCGGGCATTTACGACTTTTCAGATTTTTCAAACCGCAATTTAAGAATTTAAGGATACCCTTCAAGCTAATCAACGATGTCGGGCAAAAATTTCTATGGGTGTGGGCGCGCTTGGGATCGAACCAAGGACCTCTTACTTTAGAGAACGAAGCATTATTGTAACAACGATTACAATAATATGCGAAGTTCTCGCAAGACGCAAATCTTCATAAGTGGGCGGTAATGGTGTCGAACCATTCACCTCTTACTTATCAGATAAGCGCTCTACCGCTGAGCTAACCGCCCTGGCAGAGATTTGCGTCTTATCAGTAGCGCTCTTCCTGGGTTAACTTCAAGTTATTATATTTCGACTTCGTCGATAAATTGTTGTTAACCCGTTGAATTGTCATTTAGACAATTCAACCCACTGAGCTATGCGCCCAAACCGAATTATTTTACCATGTTACGAGAACTTTGTCTCGAGCTTAAGTTATGTTAAGATTAACAAGATCAACGGCCTCGTGGGAGAGTGGTTATCCAGCGGTCTGCAAAACCGCGCACACCGGTTCGAATCCGGTCGAGGCCTCCAATATACCCTATAATTTGACTTCATTTCTCTAGCTTGCTATACTCGCAACCTAAGAGGAAATTAATGAAGTCGCCTGAAGGACAAGAATATAAAACAATCTCACCTTTCATCCGTGTTGGACGGACTTTTTTTAGTCTTGCTATCAGCCCATTCTTGAGAAAAGAAGTTATAAGAAAACACCCGAACGACGGATTGTCTAGATTAGAACAACTTGCACAACAAGGGTATGGCAGTCTTATCATCGGTAACCATCTTTCACTAGGTGAACCTCCAAGAGTTTTAGGGATTACTATGATGAATCCTGTTCTTGGAGACAGAGAGATTGTCTCGTCTATAGGGATTCAGCAACTTAAGGGTTATTACAAGCTTGCTGCAAGAATAACAGGGGTCACAATCTGTCCTATCTCCAATAAGGACACTTTAGAATACATTCAAAAACACCCTGAAAAAGCAGAGAGATATGAACAAGCGCTTACAAAAAAAGGAGCAGCTAAATTACTAAGCGAATATTTGACACAACAGGCTCCTCGTGTGCTAAACAGCGGTGGGTCAGTTTTATTATATCCTCAAGGAGGGCGCCGCAGCTCTTTAGAAGGTATTACGGACGCTGTATCAACACTTATTAATAGAACTAACCGTTACGGAATAGATAAATTTGCCATAATGTTTACAGGGGCTGGAATTAGAGGGATAAAACGCTATGACGATAAGTCTATAAGAGGTCTAAATCTAGGCAGCGTTTATGAATTGACGATCGGAAGAACTTTAACTAAAGCAGAGCTCCTAGAAGAAGCCTCAGAACGCGGTATTGGTATTGATCAATTTGTATTAGAAGAGTTAAGATTAGTGGTTCCGAAAAGCTATCTGCCGAGAGACTTCGCAATAACGCCTTAGAATCTTCCTAACTTTAATACCAAAAGAGTGGTGGGAATCCAGATCATTTCCAATTGACTTTAGGAAATAGCGCCGAATCAACGCTTTTCGCCTGCCATTCAACAGGCATTTGTCCGATCGTGAGATCGAGACTGGATCAAACCATGGCTAACTATAACTTAAGTGACCTAAGTCACCTAAGTTAATTAAGTAATCCTAAGGTTTGAACAAAACTCCAGAAAGGAGGTGATCCATCCCCAGCTTCGGCTAGGGATACCTTGTTCATGTCTACCCACTCATTACTGAGGGCATGGACTATATCTTCATCCTTAGAAAATGACTTTTTACTGGATGCCAACTACCTATTATTTTTGCGAATTTCTCATAGGATTGAACACTTATGAAAAATCGCCAGTAGTTTGGATCTACTTTTTTGCTTGGATTATGAATGAAACCACATTTGATCCCTAATTCTTCTAACCATTTCTTTATTTGACTCAAATCTTTTAGATTCTTTTGTGCAAAATAAAGATAATAACGAACTTTAGGATCTCTGGAAACTCCACCTTCCGCATCAAAATAGCCTCTGATGTAATCAATTTTGTCTTTATTTGACTCAATTACAAAATCTTTTAAGAAAGACCTTGAAAACTCAACAACATATAGATTGCGAGTCTTCCCTTCTTTATACATCCAAGCTTTCTGACCAAGATTTTTAATTTCTTTTACAAGAAATTCGATATATTCTTGATCTTTTTGAACAATGCGGTAAGTAAGTTTCCTTACTGTTCCATCATGTAATGCCCCAAGCAAATATGCTTTTGTCATTTTCAAGGCGCTAACGTGTAGTCTCTACGGAGTCCCTGCACCAAACGGTGCGGGGTTCCCTCGGTATTTTCCCTTAATCTAAGACTAACCCGAAGTTAATACGAAAATCAAGTAGGAATTCACCGATACAGTTAGATTTTTACTACATCATTACTGATGTAGGTCGCAACAAAATGCAGATTGCATTTACGACTTAAGCTTCATCGCTGGTTTCACCTTCGACCAATAAATTGGACTTCGGGTGCCCCCAACTTTGCTGCCTTGCATATGCTTCCTCGATTACTCGAGGTATGGACTATATCATCCTCTTAAATTTAAGAGGCCAGCATATAATTTCAGTTTAATTCCAGAATATCTGGTACCTGAAATATGAGTCTCTACGGGGTCCGGCTTTGCCGGACTTCCCTCGGTATTGCCCTGTACCGTAATGATACGGGGGTTCACCGATATTAGCTGGTTTACCTAAAGATTCGCATCCTTAGGCCGCCTAATTAAGACGGGCGGTGATTGTGGTAAGAAACCTTCCACACCCCACTGGACGTGCGCGTCTAACGCATCCAGCGAGTCCGATGGTTCATAGCTATTTTAAGTTTTTCAACTTGCCTCAAACCAATAACAGTTTTATATGATTTATCTTCTACTAGTTTGAAAATAGCTTTAAATAACTGAAATTCTTGTTGCTTCTTACTATGAAGTTTATGCTTTTCAAAAAAGGGTATTAGTATTTCTCTAATATCTCTTAAAGCATTTATTTCAAATCTATAACACCCAGAATGGTTTTCCCTTTTTTCATTTTGATAATAGATTGCTCCACAACCAAAACTTTGTTTAACTTCTTCAAGTACGAGTAGATCATCTCCCCTTAACTTGATATAGAAGTGAGGTTCCACTCTAACTGTCTTATGATCGCCTTTAGGATATCTTACACCTATGTAAAAACATCCTTCTCCATCAGTAAGACCAACAATATAGTCATCCGAAACCATTGGTTCATCCCTTCGGTAATTGTTTGGGTATATTTCCACTTTAAATGGTTTATATTCCCTTGTCAACTACTTACTATGGACTCAGCTGACTTCCTAAGACCATAATTGTTCTGATATCTTAGGATCTCCCTGGGTCATTTAAAAAACTGTTTCCAGCATTCCTTAAGCTTTTTTTATTGCAACTTCCCTACCGTACACAGATAGATCGTCACTCGCTTTTCTAAAAGGACTGCTATTTGCCGTTGAACCCTTCAGACATTCTGTTACCAGAGATGTCTTGTTCTTGGCTATCCGGCTTTCGCCGGAGACGGATTTACACCATCTAGCTTTAAAAACTGCCAGGCGCATTTATTTTGTACAA